>NZ_ATLP01000068.1:0-37721 GCF_000416215.1 Pseudomonas sp. CF161 | reverse complement strand
CAGGTGTCGAGGCCCGGCGTGCCGGCGTCAGCCTGGCACTGTCCGGTTCCAGGTGCAGTTCGCCCAGGGCGGCCCAGGTCTGCTCGGCAAAGCGCAAGGCCGGGCCATGCCGGCTGTCGCGGGCCTGCCATTGCTCAAGCTCGACCTGCTCGGCCGCACTCAAGTGACCGGCGTGCAAACGCACCGCCCAGTCGGCGGCCGCCTCAGTGATACTGCGCTCTTGCGGACCCTGGCTATTCACGTGTGAATCTCGATTTCTCGTTATATATAAGCAGTGACGTCTAACCCCGACATTTACCGTAATTCATTCGTCGGCGGGCCGCTCATCGGTGCCTTGCAGGCGTTGCATGACATAGGCCAACGCCCGGGAAAGATGCTTTTGCACCGAACTGTCGGAAATGTTCAAGTGCCGGGCCACCTCGGCATGGGTCATGCCCTCGATCCGGTTCAGGCGAAAAATCTCCTGGGTCCGTTGTGGCAGTTCCGCCATCGCCTGCTTCAATGCCATCCGCTGTTGCTGCGCCATCGCCTGCGCCTCCAACCCGGCCAGTTCATCTTCGATTTCAGCCAGTGCTTCATGGGACACGGTGTCAGTCTTGCGCCGCGCCTCCTGACGAACATGGTCGATCAGCAGATTCCTGGCCGTTCGGTAGAGATACCCCTGTGAATTGTCGATGCGCTCGCCACGGGTCTGCTCGGCCAGGCGCAGGAAACTCTCCTGCACCAGGTCGGCAGCCAACTGCGGGTCCCGTACCTTGCGCGCCAGATACCCACGCAAGGTAGCGGCGTGCTTGAGAAACAGGCCCTTGAGATCCACGTCCGACAAACCGACTCCCTGGAACTTGAAGGAAATTGGCGGGCATCTTACGGCTTGTCGAGAATCATTTTCAATTGATATCAACACCCATCTGCCAGGGCACGAGTGCAACCACCCCGGCACGGCGTGAGGGCGCGCCACGGCCCACCTGGCGCGGATGGCCGCCTGTTTTGCGGTTGAGACGGGCTGCCCGGGCTTTGGCTCCGCCGCCCTGACGCCCATTGCGCGCCGCCACCAGCACTGCGGACAACAAGTGGTCAGCCACTACTGCGACTTGGGTTTGCTGCTCAGAGCGCGGGAAGTTGTTCGATAAACGAACACTTAATGCCGCGCGACCTCCGCCGTCGACACCCTGCAATTGACCTAATTAACCAGTTAGTACAATTTAGCCGCACAAGCGGGCCTCGCACGCCACGCTAACAATAACAACGGAGATTCACCCCCTATGCCCCCTATCGTCCTGGTGCTCAACGGCCCCAACCTGAACCTGCTCGGCACCCGCGAACCCTCGACCTACGGCCATGAAACCCTGGCGGATATTTCTGCCCTGTGCGGCCGCGCCGCCGAGGAGTTCGGGCTGGCGGTGGAGTTTCGCCAGACCAACCACGAAGGTGAACTGCTGGACTGGATTCATGCCGCCCGTGGCCGCTGCGCCGGCATCGTGATCAACCCCGCCGCCTGGACCCACACCTCTGTGGCCATCCGCGATGCGCTGGTGGCCAGTGAGCTGCCGGTGATCGAAGTGCACCTGTCCAACGTCCATGCCCGCGAGCCGTTCCGCCACCATTCGTTCGTGTCCTCGATCGCCCAGGCGGTGATGTGCGGTTTCGGCAGCCATGGTTATCGTCTGGCACTGGAACACTTCAGCCAGCGTTTGAAGGGGTGAATCGCATGAGCACAACCAACGCCATTCTCGCCGGCCTGATCGGCGCCGGCATCCAGGCCTCGCGCACCCCGGCCCTGCACGAACATGAGGGCGACGCCCAGGGCCTGCGTTACCTGTATCGTTTGATCGACCTCGACTTCTTGCAACTCGACAGCAGCGCGCTGGCCGACTTGCTGCTGGCCGCCGAACGCATGAGTTTCACCGGCCTCAACGTGACCTTCCCCTGCAAGCAAAGCATCATCCCGCTGCTCGACGAGCTGTCCCCCGAAGCCCGTGGCATCGGCGCGGTAAATACCGTGGTGCTCAAGGACGGCAAGCGCATCGGCCACAACACCGACTGCCTGGGGTTTGCCGAAGGTTTCCGGCGCGGCCTGCAGGGTGTGGCCCTGGACCAGGTGGTGCAGATGGGGGCTGGCGGTGCCGGTGCGGCGGTGGCCCATGCCCTGCTCAGCGAGGGCGTGCAGCAGTTGAGTATTTTCGATGTGGAAACGAGCCGCGCCCAGGCCCTGGCCGACAACCTGAACCAGCACTTCGGTGCCGGTCGCGCCAAGGCCGGTGTCGACCTCGCCAGCACCCTGGCCAGCGCCTCGGGCCTGGTCAACACCACGCCGGTGGGCATGGCCAAGCTGCCGGGCATGCCGGTGCCGGTCGCCTTGCTGCGGCCTGAGTTGTGGGTCGCGGAAATTGTCTACTTCCCGCTGGAAACCGAACTGCTGCGCAACGCCCGGGCCCTGGGCTGCAGGACCCTGGACGGCGGCAATATGGCGGTGTTCCAGGCGGTGAAGGCCTTTGAACTGTTCAGCGGCGTGACCCCGGACGCCCAGCGCATGCTGGAGCATTTCCAGAGCATGAACGGCTGAGCCCATAGCCGCGCCCCTGGTGGACTACGGTGCTGCAAATGGCCAGCACCGCCTGGCGGCAGGGGCAACAAATGGCCCATGCAGCGCCGGGTTACTCGGGCTTGAGTTGCAAGCGCGAGAGCAAGGCCACCAGCAGGATGTTGAACAGGATGATCAGCACGCTGCTGAAGATGCCGATCACGCTGATCAGGGCGCTGGGCATCCAGTCGAACAGGCTGGTGCTCAGCAGGCCGAGCAAGCGTTCGGCGAGCCAGAACGAATCGACCACAATCATCAGGATCAGGATGACTTTCAGGGTTGGGACGGGATTGCCCATAGTGCATTCCTTGGCGTTAAGGGAGGGAAGCGCGGAGCTTAGCTGAACCGCCAGAGGTTGTATGCGACCCACCCGCGCCATGACGTAAAAAGCCCGCCGCCTGCACTAACAACGCAGGGGCGGGCTTTTTTGTCGACGCTCGGGGCCGCCTCAGGCCTGCAGGTAGCGCAGCACCGATTCGCAGATCATTTCCCGGTGGCGCTGCTTGATGCTTTCGTCCGGCAGGTCGATCTGGAAGATCTCGCCAAAGGTATGGCGGTTGGACACCCGGTAGAAACAGAACGAACTGATCAGCAAATGCACGTCCAGCGGGTCCAGCCCACTGCGGAATACCCCCGCTTCGAGGCCGCGCTTGAGGATCTCGCCCAGGGCGTGAAGGATGGTGTTGTTCATCGCCTTGATCGCGCTGGACTGCTTGACGTACTCGGCGTTGTGGATGTTTTCGATGCTGACGATACGCACGAAATCGACATTGCGGTCATGGTGATCGAAGGTGAATTCCACCAGGCGCCGGATCGCTTCCCGCGGCTCCAGCTCTGCCAGGTGCAGGCGGCTCTCGGTACTGCGGATATCGCCGTAGAGCTTTTCCAGGACCTCGACGTAGAGCTGTTCCTTACTGCCGAAGTAGTAATAGATCATGCGCTTGGAGGTGTGGATGCGTTCGGCGATGGCATCCACGCGGGCGCCGGAAAGGCCCTGCTGCACGAACTCGACAATGGCTTCTTGAAGGATGTTCTCGCGGGTCTTTTCCGGGTTGTTCTTGCGACTCTTGCGCGGCTCCACCAGCGGTTGCTCGGGGGCTACGGAGAGTTCTGGGGTCATTGTCATTCTGGGCTCACGGCCAACGCTGCACACGCGGGCGATTATGGGCCGCGTGTGCCAGCGAAAGAAAGCACCGGGGCGGCCTGGACCGCCCCGCGTTACCAAACTCCTACAACTTGGCCTGGCGCACCGCACCGCTGCGCGACTTGGCCATGGCCGCCAGGCGCACCGCGACGTTTGCCGCGCCGTATCCGACGTAGCCATTCTTGCGCTGGATGATCTCGAAGAAGAACCGCCCTTCGAACGGCTCGGTGTACACGTGGAACAGCTCGCCGCCCTGGGCATCGCGGTCGTAAAGCACGTTGTAATAGGCCAGTTCGCTGAGGAACTCATCGTCGAAATCGAAGCGCGCCGCCAGGTCGTCGTAGTAGTTGAGGGGGATGTCCAGCAACGGCACCCCAGCCTCTTTGGCACGGCTGACTTCGGCGAAGATGTCCGCACAATCGAAGGCGATGTGGTGCACACCGGAACCGCGATAGCTCGACAGCGCGTGGGAGATGGCGGTGTTGCGGTTTTCCGAGATATTGAGCGGCAAGCGGATCGAACTGCAGCGACTGCGCAAGGCGCGGCTTTTCACCAGGCCGTAAGGGTCGGGCAGCACCACTTCGTCGTCGGCGGCAAAATCCAGCAGGCTCTTGTAGAACAGCACCCAGCTGTCGAGGGTGTCGGCCGGCAGCGCCATGGCCATGTGGTCGATGCGCTGCAGGCCGCCCTTGGCGACCACGCCGGGCAGCATATTGAAGTCGGTGTCGTACAGGTGCTGGCCGCCGTTTTCCTGGTCCACCAGGTAGATCAGGCTGCCATCGGGCTCGCGCACGGCGGCCAGTTCCAGCTCGTTCGGCCCGACCAGCCCACGATAAGGCTGGCCTTTATAGGCCACCGCCCGTTCCAGCGCCTTGGCGCTGTCCTTGACCCGGATCGCCGTGGCACAGACCGAAGGCCCATGGGCCTCGAAGAAGCTGTGGGCGAACGAGTAAGGCTCGGAATTGAGGATCAGGTTGATATCGCCCTGGCGCAGCAGGCTGACGCTTTTCGAGCGATGCTGGCCGGCCTTGGCAAACCCCAGGCGTTCCAGCCAGCCACTGAGCTTGGCGCCCAGGGCTTCGTCCACCGCGAACTCGAGAAACTCGGTGCCGCCGTACTCGCTGGCCGGCGGCGGTGCGAACAACTGGTCGAGGTTGGCCACCGGCTGCCCTTCCTGCAGCAGGCGGTCGCGGGTTTTCTCTTCCAGGTACAGCAGCGAGCGCAGGCCGTCGGCGGCGTTGGCCCGTGGCGGTGCGGCACGAAAGCCGTCGTTGAAGATTTCCAGGGACAAGGGGCCGGTGTAGCCGCTCTTGATGATCGGCGCGAGAAAGCCCGGCAGATCGAATTCGCCCTGCCCCGGGAAGCAGCGGAAATGCCGGCTCCACTCCAGCACGTCCATGGCCAGGATCGGCGCATCGGCCATTTGCACGAAGAAGATCTTGTCCCCAGGGATCTGCGCAATCGCCGCCGGATCGCCCTTGAGCGACAGGGTATGGAAGCTGTCCAGCAACACCCCGAGGTTTGGGTGGTCGGCCTGGCGCACGATGTCCCAGACCTGTTGATAGGTATTGACGTGACGGCCCCAGGCCAGCGCCTCGTAGCCGATACGCAAGCCCCGGGCGCCGGCACGTTCGGCCAGCAGGTGCAGGTCGTCGATCAGGATCTGTTGTTCGCCGACGCTGTCGGCCGAGGCGTTGCTGCAGACAAGCACCAGGTCGGTGCCCAACTCCTGCATCAGGTCGAATTTGCGTTCCGCGCGCTCCAGGTTGCGCGCCAGCCGGTCGCGGCGGCAGCCTTCAAAGTCGCGGAAGGGTTGAAACAGGGTGATGGCAATGCCCAGGTCGGCGCACATCTGTCTGATTTCGCGCGGGCTGCCGTCGTAGTACAAAAGATCGTTTTCGAAGATCTCCACCCCGTCAAAACCGGCGGCGGCAATGGCTTCGAGTTTTTCCGGCAGGGTACCGCTCAAGGATACGGTGGCAATGGAACGCTGCATGTTTCAACTCCCGGTGATGACTGCTCTGTAGCCGCACAGGCGGCGATCGGTACCGGCCGCAGCGAGCCTGGCGGGCGCGGTGCAGGCCATCTGCTCGGCCGCAACACTCACCAGGCAGCCCTTGCGCGCTACGCGTACGATCACGACGTACGGCGGCTCCACGAGGTCCGCGTCTTTTATTAGGTGAGCGAATTATTCAGCGAGCCCATCTATACAGCAATTCAAAGTGTACGAACCAGTTAGTTTTTAGGGCGATTATCGAACACAATGGCCATTGGTGAATTGACGATTTTTCGTCCACTGCGCACCATCCACCCCACATTGAGCCGGCAGCAAACCCCCGGCCTCAATCACCCTAGACCCAGAACACACCATAAAAATTTCAAAAATCGGGTAGACCCTCATGCTTGCACTCAACGCCCCGCTTTCCTGCTTCCCCCTCCGGTTCTCGCCTGGCCCAAACGCTATTGGCACTCTGCATACGGACGCTCTACGACCCCTGGGCTGAATCGTACCCAGCGGATCAGACCGCTTTCGCCCCCTTCCCCCCCGGGAGCCGACGAAAGCCTTCAGCCGATCAATCTTCGAGTTCACCTGCGGCCGGCCCGCACTCCTGAATTGATCAAGCGACCTTGAGTCCCGACGAGTCGACGCTCGTCAGTCATTGAACGGATGGCCAACATGATTCCTTCGCAAAGCTCTTCCATGGCCTCGCGCCTCGGGGCCGCCAACGGCGGTATAGGCGACAAGATCCGCGGCGCCATGGCGGTCGGCAAGACCCGCTGGGGCATGCTCGCACTGGTGTTTTTCGCCACCACCCTGAACTACATCGACCGCGCCGCACTGGGCGTGATGCAGCCGATCCTGGCCAAGGAGATGAGCTGGACGGCGATGGACTACGCCAACATCAACTTCTGGTTCCAGGTCGGTTACGCCATCGGCTTCGTGCTGCAGGGACGCCTGATCGACCGCGTCGGCGTCAAGCGCGTGTTCTTCTGCGCCGTGCTGCTGTGGAGCCTGGCCACCGGCGCCCACGGCCTGGCCACTTCGGCCCTGGGCTTCATGGTCTGCCGCTTTATCCTCGGGCTGACCGAAGCCGCCAACTACCCGGCCTGCGTGAAAACCACGCGTCTGTGGTTCCCGGCCGGCGAACGCGCGGTGGCCACCGGCATCTTCAACGCCGGGACCAACGTCGGCGCCATGTTCACCCCGATGTTGCTGCCGTTGATCCTGCACGTCTGGGGCTGGCAGGCGGCGTTCCTGTGCATGGCTGCACTGGGCGGGATCTGGCTGCTGTTCTGGGGCCTGAAGTACTACAACCCGGAAGATCACCCGACGGTGAAACAGACTGAACTGGAGTACATCCAGAAAGAAGTCGAACCCGAGCAAACCCGCGTGCCCTTCTCGCGCATCCTGCGCATGCGTGGCACCTGGGCCTTCGCCCTGGCCTACTCGATCACCGCGCCGGTGTTCTGGTTCTATCTGTACTGGCTGCCGCCGTTCCTCAACCAGCAATACAACCTGGGCATCAGCGTGACCCAGATGGGTATCCCGCTGATCATCATCTACCTGACCGCCGACTTCGGCAGCGTCGGCGGCGGCATTCTCTCGTCGTTCCTGATCGGCCGCGGGATCAACCCGATCAAGGCCCGGCTGATGTCGATGTTCCTGTTCGCCTGCTGCATCATCGGCGTGATCATGGCGGCCGGCACGGCCAATCTGTGGCTGGCGGTCTTCGCCATCTCCCTGGGCATCGGTGCCCACCAGGCCTGGACTGCCAACATCTGGAGCCTGGTGATGGACTACACGCCCAAGCACATGATGAGTACGGTGTTCGGTTTCGGCGGCATGTGCGCTGCGGTCGGCGGCATGTTCATGACCCAGCTGGTGGGCCATATCCTGACCGTGACCAACAACAACTACACCGTGCTGTTCACCCTGATTCCGGCGATGTACTTCATTGCCCTGATCTGGCTGTACTTCATGGCCCCGCGCAAAATTCCGACAATCGAAGACTGACGCTCCCTTCGCGCAGGCCCGGTTCCACGGGCCTGCGCTTTTTTCTCGACGCCCTCTTATTTTTTTCTTCCAGCTACGCAGGCCCTCCCATGCCCCTGGTTAACCTGAGCATCGCCCAACGTGCCGTGATCAGCTTTGGCGTCATCGCCTTGCTGGTTTTGCTCCAGGGCCTGTTCGCCCTGAAACAGATGGCCGAAGTCCGCGCCACCGGCCAGCACACGGAAACCGTGTCCCTGCCCAGCACCCGCTACCTGGGGGAAATCCGCGACTACGTCCTGAGCATCCGCGTGCTCAGCCTGCGCATGGCCCTCAACCGCGATCCAAAGGTGCTGGAGCCCACCATCGCCCGCCTGCATCAGGTGGAGGGCTGGCTGGACCAGGCCCTGGAAAAGTTCGCACCGCTGGTGGGTGACTACAACCGGCAGCAGTACCAACAGTTCGTGGCCACCGTGAGCACTTACCGCCAGGCCCTGGACCAGTACGAGGCGCTGTCCCAGGCCAACCGCAGCGCGGAAATGAACGCGCTGCTCAACGGCCAGATCCAGGATTACTCGACCCGCACCGGTGACCAGTTCGCCGAGTTGATGAACCTGACCGCCGCCGAAGTCACTCAGTCGGCGCAGCATGCCGACACCTTGTACAACCAGGTCAAATTCACCGTGATCGGCGCCCTGCTCGCCGTCGCCCTGCTGACCCTGGCCCTGGCCTGGCTATTGACCCGCAGTATCGTCGGGCCGATCCGCCAGGCGGTGGGCGTGGCCGAGCAAGTGGCGGCCGGCGACCTGAGCCAGACCATCGACAGCCACGGCAAAGACGAAACCGCGCGCCTGCTGCGAGCCCTGGCCAGCATGCAGGGCAGCCTGCGCGACACCTTGCAATCCATCAGCGGCACCTCGACCCAACTGACCGCCGCCGCGCAGCAGATGAGCCACAGCACCCTTGAGGACGCCAGCCGCCTGCAGCGCCAGCACAATGAAATCGAACAGGCGGCGACGGCAGTCAACGAGATGACCAGCGCCGTTGAAGAAGTGGCGCGCAACGCCGTGTCGACGTCCGACACCACGCGCCTGTCCAGTGACGAGGCCACTCAGGGCCAGGCGCGGGTGAACCAGACCCTGGACTCGATCCAGGCCATGAGCGGCGATGTCGGCAATGCCCTGCAACAGGTGCAGACCCTGGCCGAGCAATCCCGGGAGATCGGCAAGGTGCTGGACGTGATTCGCGCGATTGCCGAGCAGACCAACCTGCTGGCCTTGAACGCCGCTATCGAAGCGGCGCGGGCCGGGGAAGCCGGGCGCGGGTTTGCGGTGGTCGCCGATGAAGTGCGGGCCCTGGCCCACCGTACCCAGCAGTCGACCCAGGAGATCGAGCAGATGATTGCCCGGGTCCAGGGCGATACCGACGGCGTGCTGCAATCGATGCAGGGCAACAGCCAGCGCGTGGCCCAGACCTTGTCCCTGGCCGAACAGGCCGGGCTGGCACTGGCGCAGATCACCCGGGCCATGGAGCAGATCCACGAACGCAACCTGGTGATCGCCAGCGCCTCGGAAGAACAGGCCCAGGTCGCCCGCGAGGTGGATCGCAACCTGCTGAACATTCGCGACCTGTCACTGGAAAGCGCCGACGCCTCGACCCGCACCAACGCCACCAGCCAGGAGCTTGCGCACCTGGCCACCGGCTTGCAGAACCTGGTGCTGCGCTTTCGCTTTTAGGCCGGCTCAGCGCCGCCGTTGTTGCCAGGCCGCGGCCAGGCCGCTGAGGCAGATCACCGCAATGCCGACCTGGGTGATCAGGTCAGGCGTGTGGCTGAACAGCAGCCAGCCCAGCAGCCCGGCAAACACGATCTGGCAGTAACCGAACGGCGCCAGCAAGGCCGGCGCCGCCAGGCGAAAGGCCTGGGTCAGGAACAGGTGGGCGGTCATGCCGCAGGTCCCCAGCGCCAGCATCAAGATGCCGTGAGTCAGGGTCGGCACTTGCCAGAAAAACGGCACCAGCGCGCTTATCACCAGGGTGTTGCACAGCCCGGCAAAAAAATTGCTGGTGGTCGGGCTGTCGTACTGGGCGAGCTTGCGGGTCAGCAGTTGGTAAAAGCAGAAACACAGGGCCGAGCCAAACGGCAGCAGCACCGCCGGGGTAAACAGTTCGCCACCGGGGTGGATGATGATAATCACCCCGATAAAGCCGCAGATCACCGCCAGCCACTGCCCCCGGGAAACATGCTCGCCCAGCAGCGGCACCGACAAGGCCGTGACCAGCACCGGAGCCAGGAAGTTGACCGCCGTGGCTTCCGCCAGGGGAATGAACAATAACGCCGAGGTGAACAGCAGGCTGGTGCCCAGCAGGCACAGGGCCCGCGCCAGTTGCCACAGCGGGCGCTTGGTGCGCAGCACCCGCAGGCCCGATTGCGGCAGGAAGATCCCGGCCATCAGCAGGGTGTGCACCAGGTAGCGGGCCCAGACCACCATGATGACCGGGTAAAAACCGGAGAGGTATTTGGACAACGCGTCGTGACTGGAAAACAGGAAGGTCGCGAGGACAACCAGCAGGATGCCTTTCAAAGGCTGGTTGACACCGGAAAGGGGTGTGCTGATGGTCATTGGGAGTCCTTGTGTTAATCCTGGTTCAGGCCGTATCGCCGCCAATCCGGCTCCTGCAAGGTCACGACATCTTGTAGGAACCCGCTGTCCGGCGATAGGTTCATCTGCCGCTCTAGATCCTCGCCAACAGCGCCCGGGTCTTGTCCAGGGCCATTTGCGCCCGTTGCAAGGCGCTCACGCCCTGCTCCATCAAGCGCACTGCCGGGATCTCCAGGCTCAGTGGCAAGCCGGCCGGCAGACAATGCAAGAGCCCCGCCAGGTCGCAGTCGCCATCACCGGGGAAACGCCGCTCATTGCGTGCCTGGCGCAGGATCTCTTGCATATCGTCCGGCCGCGGGCCCGCCACATCGCACAGCTGGGCATAACGCAGCCGGGCCGGCGCGACCTTGGCCAGGTCATCGAGGGACGATGCCGAGCGATCAAAATGAAAGGCATCCACCAGCACGCAGCCGTTGCTGCGCCCGGCATTCTCCACCACCCGCACCGCCTGTTGGAGGTTGCGTGCATCGGTCCAGGGCATGAATTCCAGATGGGGGTGCAAACCGTAGGGCCGGGCCAGGTCGCAGAGCGCGGCGAAGTTGTCGGTCAGGCGCGCCTCATCGGCATCGTTGCCGGCCAGCAGCAATTCGCTGGCACCGAACTCGGCACCGACCGCGAGGATCGCTTCGAAGTCGGCGACCCGGGTCTCGGGCTTGAGCCGCAGGATTTCCACATCCAGCACGCCGATCCCGGTATCGCGCAGACGCGCCAGGGTCTGGCGGCGCAAGTCGGCGTCGGCCACCAGCGGGAAATGGTGTTCTTCCGGGGTGGCCGGCACCAGGCGCAGGCCGACGTGACTGTAGCCGGCGCGGGCCGCGACCTCGACCATTTGCGGCGGCGACAGCTCGAGCACGGTGAGGCTGGCCAGGGAAAAGATTCGTGGGGTCATGGGGTTCACTCAATCAGTGCCGGGGCACAGGCCCGGCCGGTTTCGGCGGCTTCGCGGATCGCCTCGATCAGGGCCAGGGTGCGCGCGGCATCGGCGACGCTGACCAGGGGCTCGACTTCACGCCGTGCAACTTTGACGAAATGCTGCAATTGCAGGCGCAAGGCCTCATCTTCGCTGAAGCTTTCCTGCACCACCTGCAACGCTTGATGCCAGCCGCCGCTGCTCTCGGCGTATTGCCAGCGCTTGAGTTGCGGGATGCTCAGGGCGCCGCCGGTGCCGGCCAGCAGGTAGCAGGGCTGATCGGCCTGGCGCGGGTACACCGGGTTCTCGCCGGAGTCCAGTTCCCAGCTCCAGGGCGCCGCCACCGCGTCGGAACCGGTCAGGCTGCCCAGGGCACCATTGTCGAATTGCAGCAGCACAGCCGCGCAATCCTCATTGGCAAAACCGCGCACGGCGTTGCTGGTCATCGCCTGCACCTGGCGCACTTCGCCACACAGGTGACGCAGCAGGTCCAGGTCGTGGATCAGGTTGGTCAGCAACATCCCGGCCCCGGCTTCACGGCGCCAGGGGATCTCGAAATAGCTGTCGGGTTTACGCAATTGCCACAGCGCGGTGACCGTGGTCAGCCGCCCGAGGGCGCCGCCGTGCACCAACTCATGGGCCCGCACGATCAATGGATTGTGCCGGCGATGATGCCCCACCAGCACCGGCACACCGCTGGCCCTGGAAGCAGCCACCAACTGGCGCACTTCATCCATCTGCACACCCACCGGTTTCTCCAGCAGCACCGGCACGCCGGCCGCCAGGCAATCGAGGGCGGTGCTGACATGCAGGTTATTGGGGTTGGCGACAATCACCCCATCGGGCCGGACCTCGGCCAGCATCTGCCGGTGGTCGGCGTAATGCGGCACCTGCCATTGCGCAGCGACTTCGGCCGCCAGGGGACCGGGGTCGGCCACTGCGCAAAGCCGGGCTTCGGCAAGCGTCTTGAGGTGGTGGTAATGCTGCTGGCCCATATTGCCGGCGCCGATCAGGGCGATACGCAGTGGCGAACTCAATGCGCGATCCTCTTGTGATTGTTATCGGGAAGCTCAATTCAAATTATTTAGAACTCAGTTCCACTTTCACACAAGCACAAAACAAAATACTGTCCGATCAGCGCACAACTTTCCAAACCCCACCCAAGCACCCTTGCTGCAAACCCGTAACCGCTGCCGAGGTACGAGGCTGCGCTGGCCGGTGCGGATGCCGTGGGGTGTCAGGTGTACCAGCGTTGGGGCCGCTGTCAGTTAAAGAGTTCGGAGGCCTGGCTTGCGGCGCTGAGTTCGGCAGCGAAACTCAGCAGCAGCGGCGCCAACTCGTGCAGGCGGGCCAGGGGCAGGCGGGCGCTGGGGCCGGCGATGCTGAGCACACCCACCACCCGCTGATCCATCGGATGGCGCACCACCGCGGCGATGGCCGAAGTGCCCACCGCCGAGCTTTCCTCGACCCAGGCATAGCCCTGCTCCCGCGCCAGGCGCAGGCGTTCGAGCAATTCAATGTTCGAGCGCGGCGCATTCGGCCCCAGATCATCCGGCACCCCGGCGCCCTGGCGCTCCACCAGGGCCAGGGCCTCGGCGTCGCTCAGGCAGGCCAGCCAGGCATGCCCCGAAGCGGTGTAGAACAGCGGCGCCTCGCGCCCCATGTCCGGGTCGTAACGCAGGCCGGAACGGGCGCCCTGGGACTTGGCGATCCAGGTCTGGCGCTCGCCCTCGATCACCCCCAGCCGCACCAGTTCGCCACTTTCCTGGGCCAGCCGGTCGAGCACCGGCTGCACGATATCGGCGCCGCTGCTGGCCAGGTAGCGAAAGCCCATGGCCACCAGCTTGGTCGACAATTGATAGCGCAGGTTGTCCGGATTCTGCCGCACGTACCCCAGGCGAATCAGCTCCGCCAGCAGGCGATGGGTGGCGCTTTTCGGGATCTCGAGTTGCTCGGCCAGGGCCTGCATCGGCACGCCCAGGGGGTCACGGGTAAGACTTTCCAGAACGCTGAACACGCGTTCGATTTGACTGCCGGCCATGGTGGGGTCCAGACGAAATTTGGCCGATTCTAGAGACAACCGGCGCAATGGGAAATACACCGCGGCATCGTTCGATAACCGCACAAAAAAAGCATCGGCATGGCTCCACTCACTCAGCGTGCCTTGCTGTGCGCTATTCGACTCCGTATATTTTTTGGAATCAAGTTCCAAAAAATAATAAATCCCCTGCTCCGGAGTTTTTTCGCCCATGTCTGCCACACCCAGCCTGCATCACCCCGATATCGACTGCGATGTGCTGATTGTCGGCTCCGGCGCGGCCGGGCTTTCAGCCGCCGTCACCGCCGCCTGGCACGGCTTGAAGGTGATAGTGGTGGAAAAGGACCCGGTGTTCGGCGGCGCCACGGCCTGGTCCGGTGGCTGGGCCTGGGTGCCCTGCAACCCGCTGGCCCAGCGCGCGGGGATTATCGAAGACGTCGAGCTGCCGCGCACCTACCTCAAGCATGAACTGGGCGCGCGTTACCAACCGGCGCTGATCGACGCCTTTCTTGAAGCCGGGCCACGCATGGTGGCGTTTTTCGAGCGCCACACCGCCCTACAATTTGCCGACGGCAACGGGATTGCCGATATCCACGGTGATAGCCCCGGGGCCGGCACCGGTGGCCGCTCGGTGATCGCCGCGCCCTACGACGCACGCCAGGTCGGCAAGCTGCTCAAGCGCCTGCGCAGAACCCTGCGCGAAACCTCATTCATGGGCATGCCGATCATGGCCGGCGCCGACCTCTCGGCCTTCCTCAATCTGACCCGTTCCCTGCCCGCTGCCTGGCACGTGACCCGGCGCTTCAGCCGCCACCTGCTGGACCTCGCCATCCATGGCCGGGCCATGCAGCTGGTGAACGGCGTGGCCCTGGTGGCGCGCCTGGCCAAATCCGCCGAAGACCTGGGCGTGCTGCTCTGGGAGTCGGCGCCGGTGACCGAGCTGTTGCAGGACAACGGCGCCGTCACCGGTGCAGTGGTCAGCACCGCGCGCGGGCAGATCCGCATCAATGCGGCCAAGGCCGTAGTACTTGCCGCCGGGGGCTTCCCCAACGATATCGAACGCCGCAAGGCGTTGTTTCCGCGCACGCCCACTGGCCACGAACACCTGGCCTTGCCGCCCCTGGGGGCCAGCGGCGATGGCCTGCGCCTGGGGGAAAGCGTGGGCGCCCAGGTCGACAGCGACATGGCGTCGCCGGTGGCCTGGGCCCCGGTGTCCGCCGTGCCGCACAAGGACGGCAGCGTCGGCCACTTCCCGCACATCATCGAGCGCGGCAAACCGGGGATCATCGGCGTGCTGAGCAATGGCCGGCGCTTCGTCAACGAAGCCGACGGCTACTACGACTACGTCCGGGCCATGGTCGCGGCGGCGCCGCAAGGCGAGGAAGTGGCGTCCTGGCTGATCTGCAGCCATGGCTTCCAGCGCCGCTACGGCCTGGGCCTCTCCCGCCCGTTCCCGTTGCCAGTGGCGCCTTTTATCCACAGCGGCTACCTGAAATGCGCCCCCACCCTCGAAGCCCTGGCCCAGGCTTGCGGCATCGATGGGAACGGTTTGCGCGAGACCCTGTCGCACTACAACCGGCACGCGCATCAGGGCCAGGACCCGGAGTTCGGCCGCGGCTCGACCCCCTACAACCGCAAACAGGGCGACCCGCTGCACCAGCCCAACCCTTGCGTGGCGCCCATCGAGCACGGCCCGTTCTACGCGGTGAAGGTACAACCGGGCTGCTTCGGCACCTTTGCCGGGCTCAAGGTCAACCAGCATGCCCAGGTGCTCGACGCCCAAGGCCAGGCGATTGCCGGGCTGTACGCGGCGGGCACCGACATGGCCAGCATCATGGGCGGCCACTACCCCGCCGGCGGCATCAATCTCGGCCCGGCCCTGACGTTCGGCTACATTGCCGGACGCCACATCGCCGGGGCCATCGCTTACGAATAGGAGATCGACCATGCAGCACTCAGCCAACAGCCCCATCCTCACCCAACATGGCCTGCACATGCCCAAGCTGGGCCTCGGCACCTGGCCGATGCTGGGCGAGGAATGCACCCGCGCCGTGGAACAGGCGCTGGGCCTCGGTTACCGGCATATCGACACAGCCCAGGCCTACAACAACGAAGAGGCGGTCGGCCAGGCGCTGAGCAATACCGACGTGCCCCGGGAGCAGATCCACGTCACCACCAAGGTCTGGTGGGACCAACTGCAACCCGATGCCATGCGCCATTCCATGGAGCGCAGCCTCAAGGCGCTGCAGACCGATTACGTCGACCTGTTCCACATCCACTGGCCAACCCAAGACATGGACCTGCAACGCTCCCTGGAAACCCTGGCGTCGTTCAAGGAACAAGGCCTGGCCCGCCATATAGGCGTGGCCAACTTCCCGCTGGCGCTGCTGCGCCGGGCGGTCGAAGAACTGGGTACGCCGTTGTCGGCGATCCAGGTGGAGTACCACGTGCTGCTGGGCCAGAGCGGCTTGCTGGACTACGCGCGCCAGCACGACATGGTGCTGACCGCCTATACGCCGCTGGCCCGCAACAAGGTTTCACAGATTCCGCAGATCCAGCAGATCGCCGCCAGGCACGGGGTGCTGCCGACCCAGGTGGCATTGAAGTGGTTGCTGGATCAGGACAACGTCGCGGCCATTCCCAAAGCCAGCAGCCAGGCCAACCAGTTGGCCAATCTTGGGGCATTGCAGGTGCAGTTGGACGATGCGGATCGGGCGTTGATTGCGGCGTTGCCGAAGGATCAGCGCCAGGTCAACCCGGATTTCGCGCCGCAGTGGGATGTGTTTGATCGTTGAGCCGAGGGGGCATCTGGCGCCATTGGCAGTCCAATGGCGCCGGGGCTGTTGCTAGAAGTCGAAGAACACGGTTTCGCCTTCACCCTGGATGCGGATATCAAAGCGGTAGGCGCGCTGGCCGTCGACTTCGCAGGGATGGGCCAGCAGGGTTTCGCGACGTTGCGGCTGTTCGATCAGGTTCAGCACCGGGCAGCACGCGTTGGCCTGCGACTCGTCGGCAAAGTACAGCCGGGTGTGCAGGTGGATGTTGATGCCCCGGGCAAACAGCGACAGGTTGATGTGCGGCGCCATGGCCACTCCCTCCGCGTTCTGCACCACACCGGGCTTGATGGTGTTCAGCGTCCACTCGCCGGCATCGAAGGTGGTGGCGGTGCGCCCGAAGCTGTTGAAGGTTTTTTCCGAATCGAAGACCGGGTCATAGACCCCCTCGTGGTTGGCTTGCCAGAACTCCAGGAACGAGTCGCGCACCAGATGGCCATTGCCGTCGTAGACGTGGCCGATCAGCAGGATCTGTTCGCCGGCCGCGCCAGGCTTGGCCATCTGGTTCCAGATTTCATCGCTGCGGGTCGGGTTGCCGGCAGCGGCCAGGGCCAGGCCGATGTGCACATAAGGGCCGGCCGTTTGCGAAGGGGTTTCGGGCAGCAGTTCGATGGGCATGGGCAAGCTCCTCAGCAGTTCTCGAAATGGGTCTTGCGCTGGCCGCGCAACACGATGTCGAAGCGATAGGCCAGGCAGTCCATGGGGTTGGCGTTGCCCATGTCGAGGCGCGCGATCAGGCTCTGCACCGCATCCGGGTTGGCAATCGACTTGACGATCGGGCACAGCGGGATCAACGGATCGCCTTCGAAGTACAACTGGGTGATCAGGCGCGTGGCGATGGACGGACCGCTGATGGAGAAGTGGATGTGCGCCGGGCGCCAGTCGTTGGGGCCGTTGCGCCAGGGGTAAGGCCCGGGCTTGATGGTGCGAAAGCTGTAGTAGCCGTCACGGTCGGTCAGGGCCCGGCCGACGCCGCCGAAGTTCGGGTCCAGGGGTGCCAGGTAGCGGTCGTTCTTGTGCCGGTAGCGGCCGCCGGCGTTGGCCTGCCACATCTCCACCAGGGTATGGGGAATCGGCTTGCCGTACTGATCGCAGACCCGCCCGGAAACGATGATGCGCTCGCCCACCGGCAAGCCGCCGTTGTTGAAGTTGAGCAGCAGGTCGTTGTCGAAACGCCCGGTCTTGAGGTGGGAAAAATCCGGACCGCTGGTTTCACTCACCGATTGCGGGATGCTGACCAGCGCCTGGCGCGGGGAGCGGGCGACGGACGTTTTGTAATCAGGGGTCAAGGCCTTGGGGTGCCAATTACGGTCGCGAATCACGAAGCGACTGCTGTCTGCATCAGACATGTCGATCTCCTGTTGTTGGATTTATGGAGCTGCCTTCGCAGTCTCACCCAACACCAGCCCGCCGAAAATTGAAAAGCCGCCCGCCACCCATAACCAAATGGTTATGGATAAAGCCCTTCGCGGTAGGCGCTGCCCACTTCCCGCAGCACGTCGACGCACCATTGCCCGGCCAGCGACAGTGGCAGGCTGGCGTTGCTCGAAATCCCCACCGAGCCCCCGGGCTCGCGCAACCCCAGGTCGATCTCGCACAACTCGCCGTTGGCCAGGTCCAGGCGTACTGCGTCCAGCGGGGCGATCCACAGCGCATCAGTGGATAACACATAGCGCCGGCTCAAGGTCACCGACAGGGTTTCCAGGCGCTGCCGGGATTGGCCGATGCCGCACTGCACAAACAGGCTGTCGGCAAACTTGCGGATGGTGGTGCCCGCCAGCGGCAGCACCAGGGGAAAGCGCTCCACGGCCTCACGATCGAGGGGGCCGACGAGCAATGGATGCTCCGGGCGCGCCACCAGGGTCATCGACTCGCTGTACAGGTGCTCGAAGCTCAGGCCCTGGATCTCCGGGCTCTCGGTCATGCGCCCCACCACCAGGTCGACATCGCCGACCCGCAGCTGCGACAACAGGTAGGCGCTGGGGCCGGTGACCACACTCACCGCCAGTGCCGAGTGGCGCTGGTGCAGGCGCCGCACCACTTCCGGCAGCAGCAGGCTTTCGGCGGTCGACAGCACCCCGAGGCGCACCACCCCGGCTGCATATTCACCGCCGCGCAGGGTATCCACCCCCTCGCGCAGGGCTTGCACCGAGGGCCCGGCATAACGCAGGAAAGCCCGCCCGGCCTCGGTCAGGCTGAGCCCGGCCTTGCTGCGCAGGAACAGGCTGGCATCGAGCAGTTGCTCCAGTTCCTTGAGGGTTTTCGACATCGCCGGCTGGCTCACTGCAAGCACATCGGCGGCACGCGCCAGGCTGCCTTGGCGAGCCATTTCAAGAAAACACACCAGGTGACGGAATTTGATGCGGGTATCGATGTTCAATAGTGAGCCCCGAATAGGTCTGGACAGCAGCGATGCGGCCGCGGGCAATGGTAACGTGCGCGCAAATGCCTGACGACCGGACTGGCGTCGGCACCACTCACCAGCAACACTCACAGCCAACGATAACGAGGATTCACCCCATGCTTTGGAAAAAAGGGCGGCGCAGCGACAACGTGGTGGATGCTCGTGATGACAGCGGTGGCGGTGGCGGCGGCATGCGTTTCGGCGGCGGCAAGGGCCTGAGCCTGACGGCCATCCTGCTGATCGTCGGCATCGGCTGGATCACCGGCCAGGACCCGATGCAGATCCTCGGGCAACTGGCCGGGCAGATGGAGCAATCGGCACCGGCCACGACTCAGACGCGCCAGGCCCCCCCGGCCAATGATCAACAGGCCGAGTTCGTGCGCGCCATCCTCGGCGACACCGAAGACACCTGGGGCCAGATCTTCCAGGAGGCCGGGCGCCAGTACCAGCAACCCAAACTGATTCTGTTCCGCGGTCGGGTGAACTCCGCCTGCGGCGCCGCCACCTCCGCCACCGGCCCCTTCTACTGCCCTGCCGACCAGCAGGTGTACCTGGACATGGACTTCTTCCGCGAAATGTCCCAGCGCTTTTCCGCCGCCGGCGACTTCGCCCAGGCCTATGTGATCGCTCACGAAGTCGGGCACCACGTGCAGACCCTGCTCGGGGTCTCGGCCAAAATCCAGGCCGCGCGCCAGCAAGGCCGGCAGATGCAGGGTGATGGCGGGCTGCTGGTGCGCCAGGAACTGCAAGCCGACTGCCTGGCCGGGGTCTGGGCCAACCATGCGCAAAAACGCCTGAACTGGCTGGAGCCCGGGGATATCGAGGAAGCGCTGAACGCCGCCAATGCCATCGGCGATGATCGCTTGCAGCAGCAAGGCCAGGGCCGTGTGGTGCCGGACTCCTTCACCCACGGCACCTCGGCGCAGCGCGTGCGCTGGTTCAAGACCGGTTTCAGCCAGGGCCAGATCGGCCAGTGCGACACCTTCGCCGCGAAGAGCCTTTAACAGTGCGTGTACTGACGCTGGTTGCGCTGTGGATCGCCTGTGCCAGCGCACAGGCCGCGGAACATGGAGTCAAGGACATCAGCCCCGAGCGCCTGGCGTTGGACGGCGGTGAACTGGCCGTGGGCCTGAGCCAGGATTGGCGACAGCCGCTGCCGCAGATCCAGCGCGCACTGATCATCGTCCATGGCCGCCTGCGCAATGCCCAGACCTACCTGCACAGCGCCGAACAGGCCGCCAGCCAGGCCGGGCAAGGTGCGAACACCCTGGTGATCGCGCCGCAGTTTCTCAATGAGTCCGACGTGCAGCGCAATCACCTGGAGCGCCAGGTCCTGCGCTGGAAGGGCAACGACTGGATGGCCGGCGAGGCCTCCATCGGCCCGGGCCAGGTCAGTTCCTATGGCGCCCTCGACCAGATCATCAAGCACCTGGGCAACCGCACGCTGTTCCCGGCGCTGAAGGACATCGTGGTCGCCGGCCATTCCGGCGGTGGCCAGGTGGTGCAGCGTTTCGCCCTGATCGGCCACGAGCACCCGACCCTGCAACGCGAAGGCATCAGCCTGCGCTTTGTGGTGGCCAACCCATCGTCCTATGCGTACTTCAGCCCGCAGCGCCCGGTGCGGTTCGACGCCGCCAGTTGCCCGGGCTTCGACAACTGGAAATACGGCCTGCAGCAGTTGCCGGACTACGCCCGGGGCCAGAGCACGGAGCAGCTGGAGCAGGCCTACGTGTCCCGCACGGTCACCTACCTGCTGGGCCAGCAGGACACCGATCCGAACCATCCGGCGCTGGATAAAAGTTGTGAAGCCGAGGCCCAGGGCGCCTATCGCCTGATTCGCGGGCACAACTATTTCGACTACCTCAAGCAGCGGCATCCGCAGTTGAGCCATCGCTTGGTGGAGGTGCCGGGGGTGGGGCACAACGGCGATGGGATGTTGACCTCGCCTGAGGGGCAGAAGGCATTGTTCGCTCGCTGAAGGGGGGAGGTGGACTTTTTGGGGGCGCTACGCACCCCGGCGGGAGCAAGCTCCCTCGCCACAAAAGGCCATAGCACACCAGCGGCTACACGGGGCCCAAGCGCCCGCGCTAGATCATTTTCTGCAACGCGCCACAATCTGCCGCGTGCCAATCCACCAGCTCCGGCCATGGGTTCTCCGGCAGGTTGACCAACACCGTGCGCGTGCCTGCGGCGCGGCCGCAGTCGAGGTCGAAGCGGTAGTCGCCCACCATCACCATGGCGCCAGGCGTCACGTCCCAGGCTTCGGCCAACTTCAGCAATCCACCTGGGTGCGGCTTGGGCGGCGCATCATCGCGGCCCAGCACGTCGTCGCTGGCAAAGCAGTCCGCCAGACCGATGGCCTCCAGGGTGATATGGGCCAACTCCCGCGCGTTGCGGGTCAGGATGCCCAGGCGGTAGCCGCGCTGCGCCAGGTTGCGCACCAGTTCCACCGCCCCCGGCGCCGGGCGTGAGCCCAGGGCCAGTTCGCGCTCATGCTCCAGCAGCCAGGCATGCTTGGCTGCGCCTTCTGCGGCGGGCAAGGCCGCGAGGTGGGTGAGGATGTCGTCTTCCGCAGGGATATCCAGGGCCTGGCGAATGGCGGCGAAATCATGCACTGCAATCGTCAGGGTGCCGTCCATATCGAACACCCAATGCCGTATCTCCGAAAGACTCATGCCCAGTCCTTGCGATGACGGATCAGGCCTTCCTGGGTGACCGAGGCCACCAGTTGCCCGGCGCGGTTGAACACGCTGCCCCGGGAGAAACCACGGGAATTGCCGGCCCATGGGCTGTCCATGGCGTACAGCAACCAGTCGTCGGCGCGCAGGTCGGCATGGAACCACAGCGCGTGGTCGAGGCTGGCGACCTGCATGTCCTTCTGCCACACCGATTTGCCGTGGGGCAGCATCGAAGTGGTCAACAGGCCGAAGTCGGAGGCATAGGCCAGCAGGTACTTGTGCAAGGCCGGGATATCGGCCAAGGCGCCGTCGGCGCGAAACCACACGTACTTCACCGGGTCCATCGGCTGCGGGTTGTACGGGTCTTTTTCGGTGACCGGGCGCACTTCGATGGGTTTGGGGCACAGCAGTTTTTCACGCATGTGCTCAGGGATCAGGTGCGCGCGCTGCTGGGTGATTTCCAGCTCCGAGGGCAGGTTTTCCGGGCCCACCACGTTCGGCATCTGGTTCTGGTGTTCGAAGCCCTGCTCGTCGTACTGGAACGAAGCGCTGCAGGTGAAGATCGGGTTGCCCTTCTGGATCGCGGTCACCCGGCGCGTACTGAAGCTGCCGCCATCACGCACCCGGTCCACCTGGTAGACCACCGGCAAACCGGCATCGCCCGGACGCAGGAAGTACCCGTGCATGGAGTGCACATGGCGTGCTTCTTCCACGGTCTGGCTGGCCGCGGACAGGGACTGGCCCAGTACCTGGCCGCCGAACAGCTGGCGGAAGCCCAGGTCCTGGCTGCGACCGCGAAACAGGTTTTCTTCGATCGGTTCCAGGGTCAACAGGTCGACCAGATCTTCCAACACGTGGCTCATTCAGACTCTCCTCACACAGAGCAATACCGCGCAGTCTTGGCTGCGGCGGGCAATTCAATCAGGGGGCATCCTGACAATCGGCACATTCTAAACGCCCTGCCGCCCTATCCATGCAAGGTTTCCAACCATTGTTCGCGGTTGATGCGATACAGCACATGGGTGCGCAGCGGGTGATCGCTGGCCAGCGCGGGGTGCTCGAAGTCGTCGCTGGGGGCATGGTGCATGCCGATGGCTTGCATGACTTTCTGCGACGGCTGATTGCTGGCCGTGGTGAAGGCCACCACCTCTTTCAGCAACAAGCGGTCAAAGCCGCAGCGCAGAGCGGTCCAGGCCGCTTCGCTGGCGTAGCCCAGGCCCCAGTGTTCACGGGCCAGGCGCCAGCCGATTTCCACCGCGGGGGTAAAAGGTGCTTCGAAACCCACCACGCCCAAGCCGGTAAAGCCGATAAAGGCGCCGCTGTCCTTGCGCTCCAGCGCCCACAAACCAAAGCCATGTTCGGCAAAATGACCGCGTATTCGCCCGATCAATGCCGCACTTTCCAGCCGGCTCAAGGGCGCAGGGAAGTACCGCATGACCTGTGGATCGGCGCACATTGCCGCAAACGCCGGCAAATCTTCATCGCTCCACTGGCGCATCAACAGCCGCGCGCTTTCCAGTTGCAATATCGGCTCCATCGGGCCCCTCCATAATCCATGGGAGCAAGTCTACATCGCTGGTAGGATCCTTCACGGGTTCCTATCAGAAATTGCCATGCCATTGCCGTTGATTTATCACGATGACTACAGCCCCGAGTTTCCTGCGGAACACCGCTTTCCCATGGACAAATTTCGCCTGCTGCGCGACCACCTGGTGACCAGCGGCCTGACCCGGGATGCCGACCTGCTGCGCCCGCAGCTCTGCCCGCCAGAGATCCTGGCCCTGGCCCATGACCCTGGCTATATCGAACGCTATATGAGCGGCGAGTTGTCCCGAGAAGACCAACGGCGCCTCGGCCTGCCGTGGAACGAAGCCCTGGCGCGACGCACCGTGCGCGCGGTCGGCGGCTCGCTGCTGGCCGCCGAACTGGCCCTGGAACATGGCCTGGCCTGTCACCTGGCCGGGGGCACCCACCACGCCCATTACGACTACCCGGCCGGCTTCTGCATCTTCAACGACCTGGCGATCATCAGCCATTACCTGCTGGCGGCCGGTCGGGTCAGCCGGGTGCTGATCTTCGATTGCGACGTGCACCAGGGCGACGGCACCGCGCGGATTCTCGAACATACCCCGGACGCGGTGACCGTCTCGTTGCACTGCGAAAAGAACTTCCCCGCGCGCAAGGCCACCAGTGACTGGGACATCCCCCTGGCCATGGGCATGGGCGACAGCGAGTACCTGCAAGTGGTCGATGACGCCCTCAACTACCTGCTGCCGCTCTACCAGCCGGACCTGGTGCTGTACGACGCCGGGGTCGATGTGCACAAGGACGACGCCCTGGGCTACCTGAAACTGACTGACGCCGGGGTCGCCGAGCGCGATGAGCGTGTCATGCGCCATTGCCTGGGCCGCGATATCCCGGTGGTCGGGGTGATTGGCGGCGGCTACAGCAAAGACCGCCAGGCCCTGGCCCGGCGCCACGGCATCCTGCACCACAGTGCGCAGCGGGTCTGGACGTCATCAGGTTGTCATTGAGTTGTGGGCGCATTACCCACAGTCTCTGTGCAACCGCCTGTGGATAACCTGAGCAAAACCCGCTGCAGCCCAGGTTTTATAACGCCCGCAGGACACCGCCTATTTTTTGATCAGCCGCCCCTTCAGGCAAGCCCGCCAAGATCGCGGGCGTTGGCCCGAGCGACAGCCAATAGCGCCAAACCCGCCCCGCAGTGGCCACAGGCCCGTCATCAAGGCGTCACACAACCCTGAAGCATTACCCACATTCTCTGTGCAACCGCTTGTGGATAACCTGGGCAAAACCCGCTACAGGGCAGACTGATCAAGGCCTGCAGGGCACCGCCTATTTTTTGATCAGCCGCCCTGGGCAGCCACCGAGGGGCGCGATCAAGCGCCTAGGTTTTCGGCAGCGACGGTAAAAGTCCGTAGAATGGCCGGCTTCTTTCGCCAACATCGCCCCTCGCCATGACCCAACCCCATACCGCCCTGCCCCACCACGTCGCCATCATCGGCGGCGGCCCTGCCGGCCTGATGGCGGCCGAAGTGCTGAGCCAGGCGGGTATCCGTGTCGACCTGTACGACGGCATGCCTTCGGTGGGCCGCAAGTTCCTGCTGGCCGGGGTCGGCGGCATGAACATCACTCATTCCGAGGCCTACCCGGCGTTTCTGTCGCGTTATGCCGAACGCGCGCCGCACATTGCGCCGCTGCTGCGCGAGTTTGGCGCCGAGGCGCTGTGCGAATGGATTCATGGCCTGGGCATCGAAACCTTTGTCGGCAGTTCCGGCCGGGTCTTCCCCAGGGACATGAAAGCCGCGCCGCTGCTGCGTGCCTGGCTCAAGCGCCTGCGCGAAGCCGGTGTAGTTATCCACACCCGCCACCGCTGGCTGGGCTGGAATGCCGATAACAGCCTGCGAATCCATAACCCGGAAGGCGAAATTGCGGTACGGGCCGACGCCGTGCTGCTGGCACTGGGCGGCGGCAGTTGGGCTCGCCTGGGGTCGGACGGTGCCTGGCTGCCGTTGCTGGAACAGCGCGGCATCCCGCTGGCGTCGCTGGAACCCAGCAATTGCGGGTTTGACGTGGCGGGCTGGAGCCCGTTGTTGCGCGAGAAATTCGCCGGCGCGCCGCTGAAAAACGTGGCCATCGGCCTCAACGACGATAAACCGCGACTGGGTGAATGCGTGATCACCGCCAGCGGCATCGAAGGCAGCCTGATCTATGCCCTGTCGGCACCGATTCGCCGGGCCATCCAGCAGCAGGGCGTGGCCACTGTGCATATCGACCTGCTCCCGGGCAAGGCTTTGGACAACGTCCTGGCAGCGCTGAACAAGCCACGGGGTTCGCGCTCCATGGCCAAGCACCTGCACAGCCAGTTGGGCATCGATGGGCTCAAGGCCGCCCTGCTGCGCGAACTGACCGACGCCCAATGCTTCGCCAATCCCGCGTCGCTGGCCCAGGCCATCAAGGCCCTGCCCCTGAATCTGCTAAAAACCCGCCCGCTTGACGAAGCCATCAGCAGTGCTGGCGGCGTGCCCTTTGAAGCGCTGGATCAACGACTGATGCTCCAGGCCCTGCCGGGAGTGTTCTGCGCCGGCGAAATGCTCGACTGGGAAGCCCCCACCGGCGGCTACCTGCTCACCGCCTGCTTTGCCGGCGGAAGAGCCGCAGGTCTGGGAATCAAAAGCTGGCTAAGCCACAAGGTCTAAGCCGCAAGCTCCAAGCTCCAAAACTTGCAGCTTGCAGCTTGTCGCTCACCGCTGCTTTTCAAGGTTTCCTTTTACGCGGCCCCGTGTTGAAGACCGGTACTTTGCGCACCGGTTTTACTGCAGGGGCTTCGGCCACTTCAGCGCTTTCCACCCACTTGCCGAGGTTGCGCTTGCCACCGGAGGTCTTGGGTTTTTTCGGCTTTTTCGGTTTTTTCACCACTTGGCCGCTGGCGTCGGTTTCCGGCACCCGGTGCTCGGGCACGAAATCCGGCTCGTCATGGCGCTTGAGGGTCTGGCGAGTCAGGGTCTCGATCGCCGACAGCAGGTTCACCTCATCGGCGCACACCAGGGAGATCGCCTCGCCGGTGGCACCGGCACGCCCGGTACGGCCAATGCGGTGGATATAGTCTTCGGCGACGATCGGCAAATCGAAGTTGACCACCAGCGGCAGGTCTTCGATGTCGAGGCCGCGCGCAGCAACGTCGGTGGCCACCAGGATCTGCGTTTCACTGGCCTTGAACCGATCCAGCGCACGCTGGCGGGTGGCCTGGGGTTTGTCGCCGTGGATACCGTCGGCGTTGACGCCCATGCCCTGGAGTTTTTCCACCAGAGCATCGACCCCGTTACGGGTCTTGGCGAACACCAGCACCTGCTTCCACTTCCCTTTGCGCATCAGGTGCACGAACAGTTCCGGCTTGCGCTTCTTGTCCACCGTCACCACCCATTGCTTGACCGTATTGGCAGCAACGTTGCGCGGGCTGACTTCGATGCTCAGCGGGTCGTTGAGCATCTGCCCGGCCAGCAGGCGGATTTCGTCAGAGAAGGTGGCGGAAAACAGCAGGGTCTGACGCTTTTTCGGCAGTACGCGGTAGATGTTCGACAGCTCTTCCGAGAAGCCCAGGTCAAGCATCCGGTCGGCTTCGTCCAGCACCAGGGTTTGCAGTTGGTTGAACTTCAGCGCGTTCTGGCGGAACAGATCAAGCAACCGGCCCGGGGTGGCGACCAGCAGGTCGACGCCCTTGCGCAGCTTCATCATCTGCGGGTTGATGCTGACGCCGCCGTACACCGCGTAGGTGCTCAGGGGCAGGTTTTCGGCGTATTGGCGCACGCTTTCGTGCACTTGTTCGGCCAGCTCGCGAGTGGGCACCAGGATCAGCGCGCGGACCGAGTTGGCGGTGACTTTCGGCCCTTCCATGGCCAGCAGTTGCAACAGCGGCACGGCAAAACCGGCGGTCTTGCCCGTGCCGGTCTGGGCGGCTGCCATCAGGTCGCGACCGGCCAGTACGGCAGGAATAGCTTGCGCCTGCACCGGGGTCGGGGTCTGGTAGCCAAGCGTTTCGAGAGCACGCAGCAAGGGTTCGATCAGGCCAAGAGTGGCGAATGTCATGGGGGTACCGTAGGAAAAATGTCAGCACAGGGTGCAATGCGCGGCAGTTTACCCTAATTCAGGGGCGTTCTCCTGAGTCGAAACCCAGGCGCGGCGGACAATCGCCGAGGTGGACGCTCGGCCGCCAGCCGAGCAGAATTGCCCTGCGCGGGCGGATCGACGCGCCCCGGTGCCCGTCCTATCGCGCCCCCAATGCCTTGCACCTCAGGAGCCACTACCCCCATGGACAACGAAAACCCCTTCCAGGCCCCCGCCGCCGAATTGCTCGCCGACAAGGCCCCCGCCCACAATCCGCGCCTCTACAGTGTGGCCGCCGTCGGCCTGGGCACCTTCGTCGGCACCTCGGTGGCGGGCGCCTACTTCATCGTCCAGAACCTCAAGGCGCTGGGCCGTGAGTCCGAGGCCAACACCGTCTGGGCAATGGGCATCGGGCTTTTCGTCGCCATGACCCTGGCCGGGTTTTTCCTGCCGGATAACATCCCCGCCGTGGTCTTCGTGCTGCCGCCGCTGTTTGCGATGAACGCTTATGCGCGTCAACTGTTCGGGCCGCTGTTGCTGGAGCACAAAGCGAGCAACGGCCCGTTCTACTCGCTCTGGCGCGTCGTGGGTATCGGCCTGCTGTTTTCAGCAGCGGTGGTGGGCCTGATGATCGCCGTGCTGATGCTGACCGGCTTTGCCTGACCCCTGCCGCTGAAACCCACAACGCCGGGCAATGCCCGGCGTTTTTCACCGGTGCCCCACGGCAACCCAAGGCGCTCCCAGCCTCACTCCAGTCAGCTAACCCTTGTGCCGAGGGCGCTTGCTCGCGCTGGACTGCGCAGCAGTCCCCTGCCGTGGACCACCTCACGCTAGAGCGCCAGCCCGGCCCGACGAGAGCAAGCGCCCTCGCCACAGGACATTCACGTGGCTGATCGGTATTACCCCGGCAGCCGAGTTTCTCGCCTTCAATCCCGTCCTTGCGCCCCCCGTAAATCCACCTGCAACCGCTCTGGGACGGGCGTCCCAACCCATTTTAGAGAATTCTCTAGGACCCGTACTAAAAGCCCCCCACGCGTGTATACAGAGCAATGGCGCCTACCTATGATCCCGCCCGCCGGCACTTTCTCTTACCCATAAAAATCGCCACACGACAGCCCCTGCCCGTCAGGACGGCTGCCGCCTTGTGCATCTGTAGGAACTGCCATGCCGAGCTTCAGACTCAACCCGCTCACCCGCTCCACTCGCCTGTGGATCGCTTGCCTGGGCACCGCCATGTTGTTGCCAATGACAGCCCAGGCCCATGAAGAAAATACCCCCAACACAGCGCCGCAAAGCGCCAGCATCACCAGCGGCCACTTCCTCAATCTGCACGCGCTGACCTCGGACCCGACGCAGCGCCAAGCAGCCGAAGCGGGCACCGCGAGCCTGTTGCAAGCCACCGGGCTGAGCATCCGCCAGCTCGTGCCGGCGCCGAACGACAGCTTCAAGGACATCAACGTGCTGGTCGGGCAGATGCAAAGCCAGGCCCGCCATCAAAACCCACCGGGAGAGGTGTTTGTCGCCGCCCGCCGCGACGGCAGTTTTATTGCCTTGATGCCTGACGCCAACACAATCATCCGCGGCCATGCCAACGGCGAACAGTCGTTGATGCGCCTTGGTGACACCCCGTCGTTCGGCCCACACCACGTCGACTCCGTACCAAACGAAGGTGACGAAACAGCAAACCTGATCGAAACCCAAAGCGGCCAGCGCAGCTACCTGACCCAGCGCAACGCCCAAGGCGAGATCGTGATCGATCTGTTGGCAGGCTTCACCCAGAAGGCCGCCACCTACATCGGCGACCACGAGGCCTATGCCGTGGCCCAGGTGGCTTCGGTCAACCGTGCTGTGGAGAACTCACAGATCAAGAGCGTGCGCGTGCGGTTGGTCGGCACCCAGGTGATACCTAACGACTACCCGATCACCACCCCGGTCCTGGCCGATCTTAAAAACCTGTTTGCCGAGGGCATGCGTAAATACAGCCCCGACCTGATCACCGCCTTCACCGTTGGCACACACGGGGTAGACACCGCAGCAGGCTGGGCTTACCTGAACGGACGCTACTCACTCAACGCAATCAGCGCCTCGTCCGCCTTCCGCCATGAACTGGCGCACAACGTCGGTGGTGACCACTGCACCAACGGCAGTAACAACTACCGCTTCGGCCA
This sequence comes from Pseudomonas sp. CF161, assembly GCF_000416215.1. Taxonomy (NCBI): domain Bacteria; kingdom Pseudomonadati; phylum Pseudomonadota; class Gammaproteobacteria; order Pseudomonadales; family Pseudomonadaceae; genus Pseudomonas; species Pseudomonas sp. CF161. Next base: position 8,688 of record NZ_ATLP01000068.1, on the reverse strand, counting down.
CAATAACGGTCGGGTGGGCAGCATCCTGTGTGGTAACCACGTGGGCTACTTCTCCAATCCAGACATCAAGGACCACCTCGGCGTGCCCATGGGCGATGCCAAAACGGCAAACATGGCCCGAGTCTGGCGTGAGAACGCGGCGAAAATATCCGCCTACGCGCCAACCGTGGTGCCGCTGGACAGCGAAGACATCACCACACTCCTCGAAGAACGGATCAATCAAGCCAAAGGCACAACACGCTACTTCGCGCTGGATGTACCAGCAGGCACTCAGCGCCTCGCCTTCTCGGTGGTTCCGGGCACCAGCACGGACACGCACACCGGCCAAGTCCAACTGTCGCTCAAGTACGGCGCTCAGCCCACTACGACCAGCTTCGACTACCGTTCAACCCTGAGCCAGATTGTCGGACTAGGGGCAAACGATCCGAAGGCCGGCCGCTGGTATCTGGCACTCAGAACCGAAAAAAATGACGCGCAAGACCTGATCCTGCAAGGCAACGCCTACGGCCTCAACCAGGAGACAGCCCAGGGTACTTACCTGAAGCTGGTGGCCACCTCGTCGGTGGATGGCAAAAACACCGCCAGCGTCGCCGAACTGCTGCTAGCCAGCGCCAAGGGCGTGCCCCTGCCCCGGGAAAGCTGGCGCATCCACTCCACCAGCAGCGCCGCATCCGGCAGCACCTCGGGCTCGAACGTCATCAACGGCAACCCCAACTCCTACTGGAGTTCGGCCGCCGATGCGCGTTATCCCCATGAGATCGTGATCGACATGGGCACCAACAGCCGCTTCTCCCAACTGCACTACCTGCCCCGTCAAGATCAGGGCCTGATGGGCAACATCAAGGGTTACAAGGTTTATTCGAGCGACAGCCCGAACGGTACCTGGAACTTGCTCGCAGACGGTGAGTTCAGCGCTGACAACACCGTCAAGGTGGCCTCGCTCAAACCCGTGGAGGCTGGCAAACCACCGGTGGCGGTGATCAGTGGCAAGACTGAAGCCAGTTTTGGTGACGAGGTCGTGCTAGATGCTTCCGCCTCCAGCGACCCGCAAGGCAGCGCCCTAAGCTTTGCTTGGGCAGCCTCGCCACAGCTGAACTTTACCTACGACGGCCCACGGATTTCCTTTTTCGCGCCGCCCTTGGCCAGGGACACCAGCTACCGCTTCACCCTGACCTTGAGCAACGGCAAACAGAAGACTCAGCGCACCCATGACGTACTGATCAAAGGTAAGTCCACCGGCCAGTGCTCGCCAGACTGGCAAGCTAATGGCATCTATGTCACTGACGATAAGGTGCAGTGGAAAGGCCGCCAGTACCAAGCCCGCTGGTGGATCCAGATCAGCGAGCCGGGCAACCCGGCATTCACCGGCCCGGATGGCAGCGGCAAAGTGTGGCGTGACCTGGGCCCGTGCAACGCCGAGGTTGAAAAACCGGTGGTCAAACCGCCGGTGGCCAGCATCGCCGGCCCTGATCAGGCCAAGCCCGGGGAAACCGTCACCCTCGACGCCAAGGGTTCCAGTGACCCAGCCGGCCTGCCCCTGAGCTACCGCTGGAGCGTGACGCCCACTGTGGCATTCCAGGCGTCGGGCACCACGCTGAGCTTTGTCGCCCCCAAAAGCGATAAAGAGGTGAGCTACCGCTTCTCCCTGGCCGTGGGTAATGGCACCCACAGTGTCAACCGCGACCACAGCGTGCAGGTTTCTGCCGCCGAGGCCAGCTGCCAAGGGGCCTGGAATCCAGAGAGTGCGTACATGGAGAACAACAAGGTCAGCCACAAAGGTCGGTTCTACACCGCCCGCTGGTGGAGCAAGAACCACGAGCCGGGCAACCCGAACTTCACCGGCGTGGACGGTTCGGGCAAGGTCTGGCGCGATGAAGGCCTTTGTAACTGATCACGCCTGACGTCCCCTCGTTCCCCACGAGTGGCCGTCAGTGACGGCAACCCCGCAAACGGCGGCCTTTTCAGGCCGCCGTTTGTTTTTCCTGGAGCACTTTCGGCCGGCGCCATTGCGGCAGGCCGATCAGCACCACGGCGCTGATGATAACCACCATCGCCAGGGCTTCCTCGGTGCCAATGGTCTCGCCGACAAACACGATCCCCAGCAACACCGCCACGGCCGGGTTGACGTAGGCGTAGCTGGTGGCTGCGGCCGGGCGCACGTGCTTGAGCAGGTACATATAGGCGTTGAAGGCGATGATCGAGCCAAAACCCACCAGGTAGGCCAGGGCGAGCCAGCCTTCCAGTGGCGGCACGCTCTCCAGTTGTTCGCCGCTCAGGGCACTGCCGATCAGCAATACCACGCCACCCACCAGCATTTCCGCGGCACTGGCCATGGCCCCCTGGGGCAGAGGCAAGTGCTTGCTCCACACCGAACCAAAGGCCCAGGCCGCCGCCGCGAACACCAAGAGGCCCGCACCCAGCGGGCTGGCTTGCAGGTTGGAACCGAGGTTGAGCATGCCGATGCCGATCAGCCCAAGGACGATCCCGGCCCATTCCAGCCGCGTATTACGCGCGCCCCAGAAATACCCGCAGAGCAAGGTGAACAGCGGCACCGTGGCCACCGCCAGCGCCGCCACACCCGAAGCCACGCCGGTGTGTTCAGCCACGCTGACCGCGCCGTTGCCGCAGCTGAGCAACAGAATGCCAATCATCCCCGCCGCCTTCCACTGCGCCCAGGTGGGTGCCGGCACGCCGCGCCAGCGCAGGAAGCCATACATCAGGCTGCCGGCCAGCACAAACCGAATCCCGGCCAACAGCAGTGGCGGCCAGTATTCGATGCCGATGCGAATCACCAGGTAGGTCGAACCCCAGATCACGTACAAGGCAAAAAAGGCGGCAATCAACGGCAAGGGAAAACGGCGAAGGCCAGGCATAAGCAGCTCGGTAGGCAGGCAATGGGAACGCTATTTTAGAAAGCCGGAGCAGGGAAATTAAGTTACAAAACCTGTTTATAAGGCCCGTACACTTTCCAAAATAGGGAGATTGCGGCTATAAGCCATGCTTTCGAAAGCCAGGGCGTTTGGGAGCCTTATCATGGACAAATACGATCGCATGCTCCTCGCTGCACTGATCGAAAACGGCCGGGCAACCTATGCCGAATTGGCGCGCAAGGTGAATCTCTCAGCTCCCGCCGTGGCCGAGCGCGTGGCCAAGCTTGAGTCCAGCGGGGTGATCACCGGTTACCAGGCCAACGTCGACATGGCCAAGCTCGGGCTGCCGATCCAGTGCGTGATCGAACTGCGCCTGGCCCAGCACGGCAACCAGAAGGCCTATGACGAACTGGCCCGGATCCCGCAGTTGACCGAGTGCTACCGGGTCACCGGCGATCCCTGCATGATCATGCGCGCCGCCGTGGCGTCGATGCCGGAGCTGGAAGACCTGATCAACCGGGTGGCGCAGTTCGGTTCCAGCAAGACCTCGATCGTGCTCTCCAGCGCCATCGAACGGCGGGTGCCCCTGGGCCAGTTGGAACACAACGGCAAGTGAGTGGTTTTCACTGACGGCGCCGAACGAACAGCCCTAGAAGCCGCGATGGCGCTTGAGGTGGTCGGGAATTTTCGCCGCCGGGACTTTCTGCAATTTGCACAGGAAGTCGTGGGACAGCTCGCGCAGGCCGTGGGTGCGGCGCAGTTCCTCGGCCAGGTGCGCGGTGAGGTTGGCCGCCATCTCGGCATCGGCCATGGCCCGGTGAGCCTGGCCGGTATGGGGCAGGCCGGCGAACTGGGTCAGGGTCCCGAGCTTGTGGTTGGGCGCGGCCGGCATCAGGCGCCGCGCCAGCAACAGGGAACAGGCGAAGTTCTGCAAGCGGGTGCGCTTGATCCGTCCCAGCTCGAAATCCCAGAACTTCTGGTCGAAGGCGGCGTTGTGCGCCAGCAGCGGCGTGGTGCCGACGAACTCGTTGACCTCGTTCATCACCTGCTCCGCCGAAGGCGCGGTGCGCAGCATGGCGTTGCTGATGCCGGTCAGTTGTTCGATAAAACCCGGCACCCGCACGCCGGCATTCATCAGGCTCTGGTAACGCTCGACGATGCGCCCCTGCTGCAGGATCACCACGGCGATTTCCGTGGCCCGGCAACTGCTGCTCGGGGAGATCCCGGTGGTTTCAAAGTCGATGACTGCAATGCGTTCCAAACCTGTCCAGCTCCGTACAAAAAATGATCAGTTTTTCAGCAGCAACGCGCCTTCGATCGGCACGTAGCGCGAGGCGGCGCGAATCAGCGAATTGGCGGTGAGCCCCGGCACGCCATAGGCAACGGCCTGGACCCCATGCTTGTGGATGATGCGTTCGAGCAGCATGTCGAAGTCACCATCGCCGGAGGCCAGCACCACCTCATCGACGTGAGCCGCGGCATCCATGATGTCGATGGTGATACCCACGTCCCAGTCGCCCTTGGCCGAGCCGTCGCTGCGCTGGATATAGGGTTTGAGTTTTACCGTGAAGCCCAGGTTGCGCAGGATCTGCTGGAACTGCTGCTGCTTGCTGTCACCGCGATCGATGGCATAGGCATAGGCTTCGACGATCTGCCCCTGTTTGCTGATGTCAGCCCACAGCGCGGCGTAGTTGAAGTGGCAACCATAGGCCTGGCGCACGGTGTAATAGAGGTTCTGGACGTCGGCGAACACAGCGATTTTTTTCACCGCTAATCCTCATGGCGCTGGAGCGCGCAGGCTGGATCGGGACTCAAACCCCGAAAAGTCGCCCAGTATGCCAGCCATGGGGAATGTTCCGCGAATAATCGGTCCGGGGGTCATGCCTCCCGGACCGAGCGCAGATCAGGCGAAGGGATCAGACGAAGGGATCAGACGAAGGAATCGTCGTCAGAGAACGAACTGTCGTCGCTGCCGTAATCGGCATCGTCCAGGCCGCCCTGGTCATTGCTGCCCCAGGAATCGTTATTGGCCAGGCGTTGGTCGTCATTGCCCCAGCCACCGCCGCTATCGCTGACCGGAGCCGGTTCTTCCTTGATCACTTCCACCACTTCCTGGGGTTGCTGGTTGCTGTGGAACAGGCTGCTGATGCCTTGCGCCAGCATCACACCACCCGCCACCCCGGCGGCGGTTTTCAACGCCCCACCGAGAAACCCGCTGCCCGCCGGTGCGGCTGGCTGCCCGTAGTTTTGCGGCGGCGCCGCATAATTTTGCGGTGCCGCACCGAAGCTCTGCTGCGGCTGGGCATTGAAGGACGGCCGCGCCGGTTCACGCCAGCCACCGCTGGACGCCGGCGCAGCACTTTGCGTCGGGGCTGGCTGCGCGTCGCGGGAGCCGCCAAAGATGCTCGACAGGAAGCCCCCACCGGTGCTCGGCGCCGGTGCGGCGGCCTGGGCCCTGGCTTGCTGCAGTTCGCTTTGCAATTGCTGGATCTGCTGGGTCAGTTGCTTGTTCTGCTCATCGAGGCTCTTGAGCGCGGCCTCCTGCACCAGAATCGCCTGGGTCATGAAATAGCCCGCGGCGGGCTGGCGGGTCAGATGCTCCTTGATCCGCGCCTCGGCCTGGGCGTCGCGTGGGGCTGAATCCGTTTCGGCTTGCTGCAACCGTGAAAACAGTCCATCGATCAGGGCTTGCTCTTCGCTGTTCATGGCGACCTCTTTAGATTGCCGGTAGAAAACTGGCCCTTGTCCATTGTGGATAAAGGGTTTGACCAGGAAACGGGCTGATGCCCGGATCAGTAATGGGGCTGTTGCCCAGGCTTTCAATAGCCTTTACCGAACGTTTACGTTTGCTTGCCCGGGGCCCGCATCGGTTAAAGTGGCACACCGCTCTGCCACTGCGATACCTGCCGATGAATCCGTTAGACGTGCTCCGCGACTCCTTGTTCTTCTTCCAGCGCAACCTGGGGCAGATCGTGGCCTTGTGCCTGCCGCTGGTGGTACTCGAGGCGCTGTTGCAGCAAGTCGTCGATAACGCCCTGGGGCCCGACGCCTTCCCCGGCTACAGCGTGCTGGTGGGGCTGCTGGTCTACCCGCTGTACACCGGCGCCCTGATTCTGTTTCTCGATGCCCGCACCCGTGGCGAATCACCTCGCACCCGTGACCTGCTGGCCATGTCCCTGACGCTGTGGCCGCGCTTTGCCCTGCTGACCGCCACCAGCACCCTGCTGATTCTGCTCGGGCTGTCGATGTACTTCCTGCCCGGGCTGTGCGTGATGGTGATGCTGGCATTCGCCGAATACCTGCTGGTGCTCAAGGGCCTGCAACCGCTGGCGGCGATCAAGGAAAGCCTGCGCCTGACCCGTGGCCATTTCCTGCGCATCCTGGTGTGCATCCTCTGTGTGATGACCCCGTTGTGGCTGCTCAAGGGCGCCAGCAGCGCGGTCTACCCGGACCCGCAGAACGCCTTCCTGGGGTTGGTGATCGACAGCGCCTACAGCTTCCTGCAGTTGTTCACCAGCGTGGTGCTGTTCCGCCTGTTCATGCTGATCAGCGATCTGCCCGACAAACGCTGAAACCGACACCAGCCGCTCTGCCCCTTGGGCCGCGGCCCTGCTCTCGGTTATGCTCGCGCTCAATCCTGCAACGCCATAAGCCGAGCCGATGACCCGTCTACTTCGCTTCACCCTGCTGGGCCTGCTCCTGCTGGCCGGACTGTTTGCAAGCCTGGTCTACAGCCTGACGTGGCGCCCGGATGCCAAGGAGTCGCTGCCCGTCAGTTGCGCGGCCAAGGCGCCGATCCTGATGCCCGGCCAGGCGCTGAAGGTGATGACCTGGAACGTCCAGTACCTGGCCGGCAAGCGCTATGTGTTCTGGAATGACCAGGCCCAGGGCCCGGATGAAAGCCCCACCCCCGAGGACATGGCCTTCAGCCTCGACGAGGTGGCACGGGTCATCCGCGACGAGCAACCCGACATCGTCCTGCTGCAGGAACTGGACAACGGCGCCAAGGCCAGCGCCTACCAGGACCAGCTCAAGCTGTTGCAGGAACGGGTCACCGACCTCTACCCCTGCAGCACCCAGGCCTACGACTGGAAGGCCGACTTCATTCCTTCACCGCACATCTTCGGCAGCGTCGGCCGCCAACTGGCGACCCTGAGCCGCTACCAGATCGAGCACGCCGAACGCCTGCAACTGCCGCTCGCCTCCGCCAATCTGTTGAGCCGCCAGTACCAGCCCAGGAACGCCCTGCTGGTGAGCTACCTGCCCCTGACCGACGGCGGGCAGATGGCCATTCTCAACACCCACCTGGAACGGGCGAAACAGGCCGACGAGACCTTGCCCAACCAGGTCACGGCCATCGCCAAGGTGCTCGATACGTTCGAAGGACGCGGCACGCCCTGGCTGATCGGTGGCGACTTCAACCTGCTGCCCCTGGGCCAGTACCAGCGTCTGGCGCCGGAACAGCGCGCGCCCTACGCCGCCGACAGCGCGCTGCACCTGCTGTGGGACAAATACCCGATGGTGCCGACCAATACCCAGGCCGGCGGCATCGACCGCGAGAACTGGCTGACCCACTACCCCAACGACCCGAGCCTCAGCGGCCCGGACCGCACCGTCGACTACCTGTTCTACAGCCCGCGCATCAAGCGAGTCGAGGCCCGGGTCAGGCAGGACGACACCTTGCGCATCTCCGATCATTTACCGGTGATTGCGCGCTTCCTGCTGCCTGCCGCGCAGTAACCCGCGCTCATTGACCGGGCTACTTGCGCGGTTTGGCCCGTGCGGTCGCTTCGGCCACCAGCGGGTCGTCCGGCCAATAGTGTTTCGGGTAGCGACCCTTCAAGTCTTTTTTCACTTCGGCGTAGGTGCTGCGCCAGAAGTTGGCCAGGTCCTGGGTGACCTGTACCGGACGCCGCGCCGGCGATAACAGGTGCAGCTTGACCACCTGCCGGCCACCGGCGATGCGCGGGGTCTCGGCCAAGCCGAACAGCTCTTGCAGGCGCACCGCGAGAATCGGCGGCTGCTCGCTGTAGTCCAGGCGAATCGACGAACCCGAGGGCACGCTCAGATGCTGCGGCGCCAGCTCGTCGAGGCGTTGCGGCAGCGGCCAGGGCAACTGATTGCGCACGATGCTCGACAGGTCCAGTTGGGCGAAATGGCTGAGCCGCGAGACCTTGCCCAGGTACGGCAGCAACCAGTGTTCCAGGCCCTTGAGCAAGGCGCCGTCACTGACATCGGGCCACTCGCTGTCAGGCTTGGCGGCAAGGTCCAGTTGCCGCAGCAAGGCCACTCGCGCCTGCCACTGGCGCAATTCCGGGGTCCAGGGCAACAGCTCCAGCCCCTTGCGCCGCACCAGGTTGACCAGCGCCTGGCTGCGCGCGGCCTCGTCCAGCCCGGTCAGGGGTTCGCGACTGAGCACCAGTTCGCCCACCTTGCGCTGGCGCTCGGCTCGCAGCACACCTTCGCGCTCGTCCCAGTCCAGTTGATCAACGGTGCGAACCTGCTCGGCCAAGACCGAATCGAACAGCGCCGGATCGAAATCGGTCGCCAGGTAGATTCGCTCCTCGCGCTGCCCCTGGCGGCTGCCCAGATCGGCAATCACCAGCCAGGCTTGCTTCATCAGGCTGTCGGCTTCGCTGAACAGCGCCGCACGCCCGTTGGCCAGGCGATACTCAGCGCCCCCCGGGCGCCGCTGCTGGGCCACGCGATCCGGATAGGCCAAGGCCAGCAAAGCCCCCAGCCAGCGCGGATGCTCGGGGTCGGGCACCGCGGCGCTGGCGTTGCCCCGCAGGTAGCCGCGGTACTGTCGCGCCAATTG
>NZ_ATLP01000067.1:0-38750 GCF_000416215.1 Pseudomonas sp. CF161 | reverse complement strand
CTCGCGGGAGCTGCTGGCGCTGGAGCACGGGCGGCCGGTCAGCGTGGCCGGCCTGGTCACCGGGCGCCAGCGTCCGGGCACGGCCAGTGGCGTGACCTTCGTCACCCTGGAAGACGAGTTCGGCAACGTCAATGTGGTGGTCTGGCGTGACCTGGCCGAGCGGCAGCGGCGGGTGCTGGTGGGGTCGCAACTGCTCAAGGTCGACGGCACCCTGGAAACCGAAGGCGAGGTGCGGCACCTGATCGCCGGGCGCCTGACCGACCTCAGCCCGCTGCTCGATGGCATCAGCGTGCGCAGTCGCGATTTTCGCTGAAGCCGCCCCAGGCCCGACAGGCGGCCGGTTGTACCCGGTAAAACCCGTGGTGACCTGTGAAGCAGGTCCGGTTTTTTGGGTAATTCCGGCTTCTGTGAGCGCGCCTTGAAACCATCTGCAGCGCCTATGCTCAAAGCCTGTGGGTTGGGTTATCTTGTGCCCCGCCGGGCGCCATGCCCGTGCTTCTTTTTCTGACCACGATCTAACCGGGTTCGTCGATGTCGTTCTTATCTGATCACCATGGGTGCCAAGGCTGGCAAGGCGAGATGGCAGGCCGCATTCGCGCCTTTGACTGGGCCGTTACCGACCTGGGCGCCCTCGAACACTGGACGCCCAGCCTGCGCAGCACGGTGCAGTTCATGCTCGCCTCGCCGGTGCCGCTGGTGATGCTCTGGGGGCCGGTGGGCTACATGATCTACAACGACGCCTATGCGCAGTTCGCAGGCGGGCGCCACCCGTACCTGCTGGGCTGCCCGGTGGAACTGGGGTGGCCGGAAGTCGCCGATTTCAACCGTGAAATCATGCGCACCTGCCTGGGCGGCGGCACCCTGTCGTTTCGCAACAAAGAGCTGGAATTGCTGCGCAACGGCGTGCCGGAGCCGGTCTGGCTCGACCTCTATTACAGCCCGGTGGCGGGGGATGACCAGGCCCCGGCCGGGGTCATGGCGATTGTGGTCGAGACCACCGCCCACGTTATTTCCGAGCAGCGCCGGCAGGCCGCCGAGCAGGCCTATCGGGCCGAGAACGAGCGGGTGCAACTGGCCTTGAACGCCGGGGCGTTGCTGGGCTCGTTTGTGTGGGACATCAAGGCCGATCGGCTGTCGGGCGATGAGCGTTTTGCCCGGACCTTCTCTTACCCCCTGCAACAGCCGCTGGATGACCTGCCCAGCGAGATTGCCGAAAGCCGGGTGCACCCCGACGACTTGCCACGGATCCAGGAACTGGTCGATTACAGCGTGGCCAAGGGCGGCCCCTACAATGCCGAGTACCGCGTACGTTGCGCCGATGGCAGCTACCGCTGGCTGCTGGCGTGCGGCCGTTGCGAGTTCGACAGTGCGGGCGAGGCCTTGCGTTTTCCCGGGGTACTGATCGATATCCACGAACGAAAAATCGCCGAAGAAGCCTTGCGCCAGCTCAGTCGCAACCTCGAACAGCGGGTGGCCGATGAGGTCCAGGCGCGCCTGGCGGCCGAAGAACAACTGCGCCAGGCGCAGAAACTGGAAGCCATCGGCGGCCTCACCGGCGGCGTGGCCCACGACTTCAACAACCTGCTGCAAGTCATCTCCGGCAACCTGCACCTGCTGGCGCGGCACGAGCCGGACAACGCCAATGTGCAGCGCCGGGTGCGCACCGCGATTGCCGCGGTAGAGCGCGGCGCCAAACTGTCGACCCAACTGCTGGCCTTTGCCCGGCGCCAGCCCTTGTCGCCGGCGGTGTACAGCCTGGACAGCCTGTACGAGGGGATGGAAGAGCTGCTGCAACGGGCCCTGGGCGAAACCATCCGCATCCAGGTGCAGTTGCCCGAAGCGCCGTGGTGCATCCGGGTGGATCGCAACCAGCTGGAAAACGCCGTGCTCAACCTGGCGATCAACGCCCGCGACGCCATGCGCGGTGAGGGCACTATCCTGATCCGTGGTGAAAACATCAGCCTGGACCGTGAGTTCTGCGTCGGCAGAGGCATTGCCGCCGGTGACTACGTGCGCCTGTCGGTGGCCGACACTGGTGGCGGCATGGCGCCCGAGGTGCTGAAGCAGGCGTTCGAGCCGTTTTTCACCACCAAGACCGAGGGCCAGGGCACGGGGCTGGGGCTGAGCATGGTGTTCGGTTTCGTCAAGCAGAGCGGTGGCCATATCGACATGCTCAGCGTGCCGGGGGAGGGCACCCAGGTGCAGCTGTACTTCGCCCGCAGCCTGGAGCCGGAGGCGGGTGATCCGGTACTGGCGGCGCCCCGCAGCGGCGGTGGCCAGGAGCGGATCCTGGTGGTGGAAGACAACGAGGATGTGCGCACCGCCGCGGTCGAGCTGCTGGAAAGCGCGGGTTACCAGGTGCTGACCGCGATCAACGGCGATGCCGCGATGCAGTGCCTGATGGACGGGCTGCAAGTGGACCTGATCTTCACCGACGTGGTGATGCCGGGCCTGATCAAAAGCTCCGACCTGGCGCTGTGGGCCAAATCCCGCACCCCGCCGATCGCGGTGCTGTTCACCTCGGGGCATACCCGCGACATCATCTCGCGCAATCACCAGCTCAGCCCCGACACCCACCTGCTGAGCAAACCCTACGGACCCCAGGCACTGACGAGCATGGTCAGGTCGGTGCTGGATCGCTGAACCCCGCGACCTAACTGTGAAGCAGTGCATAAAACCGAAAAACATCGACGACAAGCCCCGGGGCAGGCTATAGGCTACAAAGTTGTACTAACTTGAACTGAAACGACGCAAAAAAAGTGTCGGCAGGGCTTCATGACAACAGACTTCGTCTTGCGCGGGTTGAACTAGACAATTGATTGGGACGTACCACTGTGATCTCCAACCTTGAACTGCGCAAAATCGTCGAATCAAGTTTTTTGCCCCTGTATTGCCAATGCACCATCGGTCACGACGGGGTGATGACCGTGCGCATCAGCGACCCTGACAGCGGCCGGGTCGACCTGCTGGTGACCGGGATCGCCACCGCCGCCCTGACCAGCTCCCGGGCAATTGCCGAACTGATTGCCGAGCTGCGCTACGACCTCAATCACACCGGCCTGAGCGATAACCTGGGGGGCCGGCAGTTTCGCGCCTGAGCCCTTCGGCGCTGCCACCGCCGGGCCACCGCAAGAGGCCCGGGCGAGCACTGGCATTGAACATTCACTGCCTGTCGTTGCCCCAATAGCTGGGCGGCCTGCCTGCGCCGGCGATGCATCGCGCCGGGCAACTGTGTGATGATCCGCGGTCTGGTCGCTCTTCACTTCCTGGCACCCGACACAAGGCTGGCTCATGACTTCGCAGCGCACACCGTCCCCTGATTCCACAGCGTCCTCCCTGCCCTTGAACAGCTCGGGTTTCGTCCGGGTGCGTGGCGCCCGTGAACACAACCTGCAGAACGTCGACGTCGATATCCCCCGCGATGCCCTGGTGGTGTTCACCGGCGTCTCGGGCTCGGGCAAGTCGTCCCTGGCGTTTTCCACCCTGTACGCCGAAGCCCAGCGCCGCTATTTCGAATCGGTGGCGCCCTATGCCCGGCGCCTGATCGATCAGGTCGGGGTGCCGGACGTCGACTCCATCGAAGGCCTGCCGCCGGCCGTGGCCCTGCAACAGCAGCGCGGCACACCTAGCACCCGCTCTTCGGTGGGCAGCGTGACCACCTTGTCCAGTCTGATCCGCATGCTGTATTCCCGCGCCGGCAGCTACCCGCCGGGGCAGCCGATGCTGTACGCCGAAGACTTCTCGCCCAATACCCCGCAAGGCGCCTGCAGCCAATGCCATGGCCTGGGCCGGGTGTATGAAGTGACCGAGGCGTCGATGGTGCCCGACCCTTCGCTGAGCATTCGCCAGCGCGCCGTGGCCTCCTGGCCCCTGGCGTGGCAGGGGCAGAACCAGCGGGACATTCTGGTGACCCTGGGTTATGACGTGGACATTCCCTGGAGCCAGTTGCCGAAAAAACAGCGCGACTGGATTCTCTTCACCGAAGAAACCCCCACGGTGCCGGTCTACGCCGGGCTGACCCCGGCCCAGACCCGCGAAGCCCTCAAGCGCAAGCAGGAGCCCAGTTACATGGGCACCTTCAGCGGCGCCCGGCGCTACGTGCTGCACACCTTCAGCCATAGCCAGAGCGCGCTGATGAAAAAGCGCGTGTCGCAGTTTATGCTCGGCAGCCCGTGCCCGCTGTGCGACGGCAAGCGCCTCAAGCGCGAGGCGCTGTCGGTGACCTTTGCCGGGCTGGATATCGGCGAGTTGTCGCAGATGCCCCTGCTGCAACTGGCCGAGGTGCTGCGCCCGGTGGCAACGCAAGGCTACCTGGCCGAGATCGAGGAGGGCGGCGCGGTGCTCAGCCACCAGCAGACGGCTGCGGCGCGCCAGCAGCGGGTCGCTCAGGGTGCGCCGGGGCATGCCGGGGCGCCGGATGTGCGGCATACGCCGAACCTGTCCCTGGAAAAACGCCTGGCCGCCCAGCGCATCGCCCAGGACTTGCTGGAGCGGGTCAGCACCCTGACCGACCTGGGCCTGGGCTACCTGGCCCTGGAACGCAGCACGCCGACCCTGTCTTCTGGCGAGCTGCAACGCCTGCGCCTGGCGACGCAATTGGGCTCGCAACTGTTCGGCGTGATCTACGTGCTCGACGAGCCTTCTGCCGGCCTGCACCCGGCGGATGCCGAAGCCTTGTTCGAGGCGCTGCAACGGCTCAAGGCCTCGGGCAATTCGCTGTTTGTGGTGGAACATGACCTGCAGACCATGCGCCGCGCCGACTGGCTGATCGATGTCGGCCCGGCAGCCGGCGAGCAGGGCGGGCAGGTGCTGTACAGCGGTCCGCCGGCCGGCCTGGCCGAGGTCGCCGCGTCCCAGACCCGGGCCTACCTGTTCGGCGAGCAGGCCCCGGTGCCGCGCACGCTGCGCAAGGCCGAAAGCTGGCTGCGCCTGGAGGGCATCACCCGCAATAACCTGCGCGACCTCAGCGTCGAATTTCCCCTGGGCTGTTTTACCGCGGTGACCGGGGTGTCGGGTTCGGGCAAGTCGAGCCTGGTCAGCCATGCCCTGCTGGAACTGGTGGGCGCGCACCTGGGCAAAGCGTCGAGCAACGAGGAGCCGGAAGAACTCAACCTCGAGGACGACGCGCCGCAAACCAGCGGTGGCCAGGTCAGCGCCGGGCTGGAGCAGATCAAGCGCCTGGTGCAGGTCGACCAGAAACCCATCGGCCGCACCCCGCGCTCGAACCTGGCGACCTACACCGGGCTCTTCGACCAGGTGCGCAAACTCTTTGCCGCCACCCCCGAGGCCCGGGAGCAGGGCTACGACGCCGGGCAGTTTTCCTTCAACGTCGCCAAGGGCCGCTGCCCGGCGTGCGAGGGCGAGGGTTTTGTCAGTGTCGAGCTGCTGTTTATGCCCAGCGTCTATGCGCCGTGCCCGACCTGTCACGGGGCCCGCTACCACCGGCAGACCCTGGCCATCCAGTGGCAGGGCCTGAACATCGCCCAGGTGCTGCAACTGACGGTGCTCGAAGCGCTGGCGGTGTTCGCCGAGCAGCCGGGCATTCGCCGCGCCTTGCAGGTGCTGCACGATATCGGCCTGGGCTACCTGCGCCTGGGGCAGCCGGCCACCGAGCTGTCCGGGGGCGAGGCGCAACGCATCAAGCTGGCCACCGAGCTGCAACGCAACCCGCGCGGCGCCACCCTCTACGTACTCGATGAGCCCACCACCGGCCTGCACCCGCGGGACGTCGACCGGCTGCTGGAACAGTTGGACAACCTGGTGCAGGCCGGCCACAGCGTGGTGGTGGTCGAGCACGAAATGCGCGTGGTGGCCCAGGCCGACTGGGTCATCGACATGGGCCCGGGGGCGGGCGACCAGGGTGGCCGGGTGGTGGTCAGCGGCACGCCGCAGCAGGTGGCGAAAAACCGCAAGAGCCGCACCGCGCCATTTCTGGCCCAGGCCCTGGGGCAGGCATGATCTGGCGCAAGGATCGACGACGAACGGTTACCGCTGGTCCGATTGGCGGTCGACAGACCCCGGGGGGCGAGGCCATTCTGGTAGGCGACACGCGCGGTAACGGGCGTGTTTCCGATCAATAAACGGAGGTGTTCCATGCCGGTGATTCACGACATTTATCAAGACCTGAGCCGCAGCAAAGAAGACATTCAACAGTGCCGGGCCAACGACCCCCACTTGAATGCGCTGTTCGACAAATACTCCACGATCGATGCTCAGGTCATTCAAGCGGAGGCCGCTGCCGCCGCCGATGATGAAGTGAGGAAACTCAAGGAAAAACGCCTGCTGATCAAGGACGAAATCTCCCAGAAACTCACCGCCCGCTCCTGACACCATCCCCACCCTCAACCCGCGGCTACACCCGTAGCCGCTGCCGCAGGCCCGGGCCGCGTTCGGACGTTGGCCCTGATCGACGCCGAAGATATTCCTGAAAAAACATCGGGTTCCTCAAGGGCCAGCGCAGCCTCGGGCCTCGGCGGCTACGGGTGTTTTTGCAGCGCCAGGTCCAGGGGCAGGCGCGCCATGTGGCGGGCGGTGAGTGAGCCGAAATACAGGTGGTCGCCGTACTCGCGCACCGTGGTGATCGGCGAGTAATTGCCGCTGCTGGCGTCCTGCAGGTTGGCAATCACCCGGCCCTGGGTATCGAGGCCCAGGGCAAAGGCGCGTTTCTCCACCGGTTTGGGCAGCACCGTCAGCGCCCGCACCACCATCTTGCGGACCAGCGGGTAACCGGCCGTGGCATCGAGCAACGGATTGCGCGGGGCATACAGCGCGACCCAGAACCGGTCGCGGCCATTGAAGCTCAGGTTGTCCGGCAGCCCCGGCAGGTTGTCGATAAACAGATCATGGCTCCCGGCGCGCTCGCCCTTGAGCCAATAGCGGCTGATGCGATAAGCGCCGGTCTCGTTGACCAGCACATAGGCTTCGTCCGGCCCCAGGGCGATGCCGTTGGCGAACTCCAGGCGGTCCAGCAGCACCTCGGTCTTGCCGTTCTGGAAGTCATAGCGCAACAAACGGCCGTCGCCGCCGTGCTCGATCACTGCCTCGCCATCCTGGCCGTACCCCCAGCGGCTGCTGGCATCGCTGAAATAGGCGTAGCGCCCGGCGGCGTCCACCGCCACATCGTCGGGGAAACCGAATGTCAAGCCATTGGCCTCGGTGCTCAAGACACTCAACTGGCCCTGGGCATCCAGCGCCAGCAGGCCCTTGATCCCGTCGGCAATGATCAGCCGCCCATCGGGGTGGCGCGCCAGGCCCAGGGGCCGACCGCCGGTATTGACCCGGACCTTCAGCAGCTTGCCATCGAGGCTGGTCTGGATCACCCGACCGTCGTGCAGGCCGCTGAGCAGTTGGCCGTCTTCCAGCAGCAGGGCTTCGGGGCCGTCGATATCCCTGGCACCCACCGCTTCAAGTCCTTTGAGGCGCTGATTGTCGGCATAGAGGCCGCTGCTCAGGGACGGCGCGGGCGCAGGGCTCCAGGCCACGGGTTGGACCCGGGTCGGGAGCAGCAGCAAAAACGCGGCAAGGGCGATGACCAGCAGCAACAGCAGGCGACCCGTTTTGAATCGGCGAGGGGCGATCGGGTTCATGGTGCGGTGACTCCTGTCCGGGGCAAGATCAGTCGGCAGTGTACGCGGCGGCGCTCGGGGGAATGGCCTGTTGCGCCATTTCGCACAATGCCAGCAATGAGTCCGCAGATTCGCGCTCGATCCGTCGCTTGAATAACAGCTGATTGCCCAGGCGCATCAGCCACCCGCCGAAACCGTACTCCAGGGTCCGCACAAACCGCGTGTGGCCGCTGTCCAGCGCCTGGCATTCATAGGTCACCTGCAACTCCAGGCCATGGTCGCCACGGGCCCGGGCGCTCCAGCGCTGGCCCGGCAGGTATTCGCCGACCTGCCAGCTCAGGTGCCCGCTGCGCCCGCCGGCATGAATCTCCTCCTCGAAGCGTGCACCGGCGTACAGCGGGCCGCTCGGGCCTTCGACCGTGAGCGACGACGGATGCCACTCCGGCCAGCGGCTCGCGCTGCTGGCGTAGGCCAGGGTCGGGACCACGCTGCGGGGGATGTCGATCTGATGCTGCATACGGGTCATGGGCAGGCTCCGGGGCTCGGCGGCAATGGGTTCGGGTTCCCAGTACAGGGTGCCGAACAGGTAATCCATCAACGGCAGCACAATATTGAAATTGCGCCCCTGCATCAGCTCGCGGCGATGGTGCAGCTCGTGCAGGCGGCGCATCTGGCGAATCCACGGCAGGCGCGCCAGCGGGTGCCCGGCGGGCAGGTGCTCGCAGGCGTGAAACCACTCATAGGCCAGGTAGCCGATCAGCATCGCACTGGCAAGCAGTGCCGCGACATTGGCGTTGAACGGGCGCAGCAGCCACCACAGGGGCAGGGCGAACAGCAGGCTGTGGAACACGATCAGCCAGGCTGGAAACAGGATCACCCGCCAGTCGCGCGCCCCGTCGTAGGTCATCCGCCCCGGGACAAAAAAACTGTGGTGGTCGCCGCTATGCCGCTTATAGAACAGCCGGGCAAAGGCTTGTTTGTGATGCCCCAGCCAGCGGTGCACGACGTAGATGCACAGGTTGAAAAACACCAGCCCCAGGGGCAGCGTCAGCCATTCCAGGGGCTGCACCTGCTGCAGCGTGCCGGCCAGCAGGGCGATGCACAGCACGCCGTAGCCCAACACAAAACCGCCGTGCAGCCAGGGGTTGTAACGGGGGCTGACGCTGGCTCGGTACTGTTCGCGAAAATGTTCGGTGGTGTCTCGCATGGCCCTGTTCCCGTTGTTGTTTTTATCGGCAGCAGCGTAGCCGCCGCCTGACTATCCAGCCACTGCGCAGGGCACAGGCGAGAGCGCTACCCGGCTCCCAAGCCCGCCCCAGACGGTTCGGCGCTGTTGAATCGGGGGGGCGACCTCAGGGACAATCCACGGCTTTGAGCGCACTGCAGGGAGCAACCGATGGAAAAGACCGTGGCATTGGCGATTGAGGCCCTGGAGCCTGCGGAGGCCACCCGGCTGGTGTGTGCCCTGGCGTTGGGTTTGTTGCACGCGGTGCAGGATGAGGCCATGGACCTGGCGGAGGCCGAGCGCCTGCTGTTTTCTCCGCGTACCGCTCATACCTTGCAGCACAAGGGCCTGGGGCCCGAGCTGTCGCAGCTGATTCTCGAGTGCTGCGAACTGGAAGATGTGCTGAGCCTGATACCCGAGCGCTTCGCACATAACGTGGCGGCCATGGCCGAGCGCTTTTCCAGCCTGCTCAAGGGCGATGCGGGTTATGAAGAACGCACCAGAAAGAAGTCTGGATGGGTGGATCTGTATGTCATTCGCTGATGACACGCCGAAGTGCTCCATGACCCCAGCCAGCTACCCGCGGGGCAAGGTGTTTATGGCCTTCCTGCTGTGCCCGCTGGTGCCGGGGTTTATCGCTGGCCTGGTCAATAGCGGGCTAATGCTGGCCCACCTGGCGACTCATCCACGGCTGATCGGCGAGGTCCGGGGCGGTGAAATTCTGCTGATGCCACTGCTGACACCCCTGGTGGCGTTCCTGGTGTTTCTCCTGCCGATGTTTGCCCTGGCCCTGGGGGTGGTCCTGCTGAAGGTCAGGCGTTCAGCCTTCAGCTGCAACGTCTTGGCGTTGCTCGGCAGCGTGATGGTGACAGGCTGGGTCCTGCTGTTTATCCGCGCCGTGGTCAATGGCGTCGAGCGGGCACGCTACGCGGACTACCTGCCGGGCATACTCCTGCTCTGGCTGGCCGCTGCGGTCACCTGCTGGTTGACCGCCCGTTGCTTCCTGCCGTCACCGGACAGCCCGCCCGTGTGCCGCGCCGCGCCTGACTGATTCCCCGGAGCGCGGCGCGAGCCGCGTCAGCAAGAAGGCGAGCTGGGCCAGTTCTGGATCGCGCCGCGCCAGCCCTCATAGGCCTTGGCCGCTTGCAGCAGCCATTGATCGGCAAAGCGCGGGGCGATCATCTGCAGGCCGATGGGCAAACCCTCGGCGCTGAAGCCGCAGTTGATCGACCTTGGGCCGGGCGTCAGTCGGGTTGCCGATGATTTGACTGTGGCGTCTCCAACGGGCCCAACCATCATCCGTGGCGCTGCCCTGATGAGCTTGTTCAGCCGCAGGAGCCGGCAAGCTGGCTCCTATGGAGGCAGGTGTCAGGGTTGAAGAGACTGTGCCCGCAGCTGGCGCCCCAGTACATCCAGCACATCACAGCCATCACGCAACGGAATGGCGCAGACCAGCGCCAGCTCCTGCAACACCACGGCATCGCCGGGGATATCGGGACGCGCGGCGAAGTTTTCCAGCAGTTGAGTGACGGCGCGGATGCGATAGGCGGCCGCTTCGTACAGCACATCGGCGGGGGCCTGGGTATCGATCAGCAGGGAAGGGATGGTGCAGTCGTGGCCGGTGATCGGCATATATCTGTTCATAAGTAACGCCTCGGTCGGTTGAGAGCGCCACTCGATCGTCGCCAAACGAAGGGTGGCAGCTGTACGCAGGTTGGCGAACCGGGACCGGGGAGCCGGCAGACCCGAAGGTCTCCCGCGTACAGCCGCCATAAGGCAGCGTTACGGATGCGAAAAGCCCTGCAAACAAGCGCAGGGCTCTCGCACACGGTCATAGGGTCGCCAAACCCGATCGTCATCAGGACGACGCAGGACTATAGGCACGCCCCCAGGAACGGGACAAGGCACTGGCACGACAGGAATTTCTGAGATTGCTGTAGGACGCAGGAGCGCGAGTGTGAATCAAGCACGCCAGAGGTTCAACGCCCGGCCTCAGTCGAAGCCGATACGCGAGGTCTGGCGAGTTTCGCGGTCATGCAACTGATTGATATCGGTCTCGTAGCTGCATTGCCCGCTGCAACGGTGTTCGACGCTGATCGGGGCCTTGAACTGCAACTTCAGTGTCGGCGCAGTGGGTTCGGGCGCCGGCGCCGGCGCCGCAGCCGTGGCCTCTGCCAGCGGCGGCTGCGGGTAGCTCAAGTCCAGGCTGGCGGCCTGGGCCGAGCAGGCCAGCAGGCTGAGAAGGGCACCGGTAAAAAACGCTTTGCAACTGCACATCATCCACATCGCACGGTCATAAAAGGGTTGCCGATTATAACGAACCAGGGTCGGTAAATTTAATAAAAAGCCTCTGCAATGGGGTTCTTCAGCCATTTTGAACGTGGCGCATGCTCGCACCATGAAACATTTGTCATGCCCCGGGCCCCCTGGCAGCTCCTACACTGCAGCTCATTCCCATGGCCACGGACACCCCCATGACGGCAAAACCAGCAGCGAGCATTCTCGACACGGTTGAAGGCCAGCGCCTGCAAGGCGCCGACGCCGGCCAGTGGCGCGAGTGGGGGCCTTACTTGAGTGAGCGGCAGTGGGGCACGGTGCGTGAGGACTACAGCGCCGATGGCGACGCCTGGCGCTACCTGCCCCATGACCACGCGCGCAGTCGGGCCTATCGCTGGGGCGAGGACGGCCTCGCCGGGTTCTCCGACAAGGCTCAGCATTGGTGCCTGGGGCTGGCGCTGTGGAATGAACGCGACAGCATTCTCAAGGAGCGGCTGTTCGGCCTGAACAACGCCGAAGGCAATCACGGTGAGGACGTCAAGGAGCTGTATTTCTACCTCGACGGCGTGCCCAGCCACGCCTATATGCGCATGCTCTACAAGTACCCCCAGGCGGCCTTCCCCTATGACGACCTAGTGCGTGAAAACGCCCGGCGCGGCCTGGGCGATGCCGAGTACGAGATCCTGGATACCGGCGTCTTTGAAGACCAGCGCTACTTCGACGTGACGGTGGAATACGCCAAGCACCAGGCCGATGACCTGTTTATGCGGGTCACGGTGCACAACCGCGCCGACCAGCCCGCGCGGTTGCACGTGCTGCCCCAGGTGTGGGCGCGCAACAGCTGGAGTTGGGGCGACGACCCGCGCCGGCCGAGCCTGATACTGGAGGGCGAGCGCGTGCTGGCGCGCCACCCGCAATTGGCCGAGCGCCACGTCACTGCCTGGGGCCCCGAGCCCTGCCAATGGCTGTTCTGCAACAACGACAGCAACTTCCCCAGGCTCGACGGGCTGGCCGCGCCGGGGCCGTTCAAGGATGGCTTCAACGATTACCTGGTGGGCGGCGTGGCCAACGCCATCGCCCGGGACGCGGGCACCCGGGCCGCCGCGCAGTTCAGCCTGACCCTGGGCGCCGGCGAGAGCCAAAGTGTGTACCTGCGCTTTGCTCCGGCAGGCGCCGAGCCGGTCAGTGCCCGCCACGTGTTCGAGCGTTGTCGGGCCGAGGCCGATGATTTCTACGCGGCCCTGCAAGCCGGCCTCGACCAGGCGGATGCGCGTAATGTGCAACGCCAGGCCCTGGCCGGCTTGCTGTGGTCCAAGCAGCTGTATTACTTCGACGTCAAGCAATGGCTCGACGGCGATCCCGGCCAGCCGCCACCGCCGCCCCAGCGCGAGCATCTGCGCAACAGCCACTGGCGGCACCTGGCCAACTTCGACATCGTGTCCATGCCCGACACCTGGGAATACCCCTGGTACGCCTCCTGGGACCTGGGGTTCCAGGCGGTGGCCTTTGCCCTGATCGACCCCGGGTTTGCCAAGCACCAGTTGCTGCTATTGGTCAAAGACCGCTTTATGCACCCCAATGGCCAGTTGCCGGCCTATGAATGGCGCTTTGACGATGCCAACCCGCCAGTGCACGCCTGGGCCAGCTGGCGCGTGTACCAGCAGGACAAGGCGCTGACCGGCGCGGGTGACCTGGATTTTCTCGAGCGGATCTTCCACAAACTGCTGCTTAATTTCTCGTGGTGGGTCAACCGCAAGGACGCCGAAGGCCGCAACCTGTTTCAGGGGGGCTTTCTCGGCCTGGACAATATCGGCCTGTTCGACCGCTCGGCGGCGTTGCCAGCGGGCTACACCCTGGATCAGGCCGACGGCACGGCCTGGGTCGCGGCCTATGCCCTGGACCTGATGCGCATCGCCCTGGAACTGGCCAAGCGCAACCCGGTGTACGTCGATATCGCGGTGAAGTTCTTTGAACACTTCCTGTATATCGCCGGCGCCATCAACCGCGTCGACGCTGCCGCCGAAGGCCTGTGGGATGAACAGGACCATTTTTTCTACGACGTGTTACAGCACCCGGACGGGCTCAGCGAACCCCTGCGCCTGCGCTCCATCGTCGGCCTGATGCCGCTGTTCGCGGTGCAGGTGCTGGAGCAGCACGAACACGAAGGGCTGCCGGGGCTGCGTGAGCGTTTGCTGGGGTTTATGCGCCATCGGCCGGACCTCGCCAGCCTGGTGTCGCGCTGGACCGAGCCTGGGGAGGGCAACCGCATGCTCCTGGCGCTGCTGCGCGGGGAGCGGACCAAGGACCTGCTCAAGCGCATGCTGGATGAGGCGGAATTTCTCAGCGAGTTCGGCGTTCGCTCGCTGTCCAAAGCTTTTGCCGAGCAGCCGTTTGCGTTGCAGGTCAATGGCAACCCGTTATGCGCGCGCTATGTGCCGGCCGAGTCCGACTCGCGGCTGTACGGCGGTAACTCCAACTGGCGCGGGCCGCTGTGGATGCCGATCAACTACATGCTGATCGAGGCCTTGCGCGAGTTTCACCGCTACTACGACCAGAACTTTTCCGTGGAGTACCCCAGCGGTTCAGGCTACCTGGCATCCCTCAAGGAGGTGGCGGATGGCCTGAGCCAGCGCCTGACCCGGTTATTCCTACGGGATGAGGACGGGCTGCGACCCTCCATGTGCGGCTACCCGCAACTGCAGGCTGACCCGGTTGATCGTGACCTGGTGCTGTTCCATGAATACTTCCATGGCGAAACCGGACGCGGCCTGGGGGCGTCCCATCAGACGGGATGGACGGCGTTGGTGGCGCTGTTGCTGCAACCTTAGTCGCAGCAACGGCGGTGATGGCGGCGCGACGTTATTGCTCTTGCGCCTGCTTCAGTTTTTCCGAGACATCCGATACCACCCAATTCAGGGTCGCGACCGGAACCGTGATCGCCTTGCCATCGGCGTACAGCGCGCAGAACGAGGTCGAGCACTGCATGACCCGGTAAGTGCCTTTATGCCCATCGGGGTCATTGACGGTCACCAGTGGCGATTTCTTGAAGCCGCCTTTCAGATCGTCGGCGGCCGAATTCTTACCAATCAGTGAGAACGGGGTGATGGTGATCATCAGGATGAACGAGATGAAAAACATCGCGACAAACAGGCCGTAACTCGGGATGAAGATATACAGCGCGCATTTGCCCATCTCCTTCCATATCGACGGTGCGGGTGGGCGGGCCTGTTGCTGGCCGGTTTGCTTTTTATCATTGAGTTTTTTGCTGAGCCTGGCGATCAAGTAGTTGAGGCCACCGAACACCACGATGGTCAGCACGCAGACCAGGGTCGCCCATAGCCAGTGTTGCCCGATGAATTCAAAGCTCCCTTTCAAACCATTGGTCATGGCGTGATACCAGGCCAGCACCGCGGTGACGAAGGTGCTGGAGGTGTCCATGGGAAACATCGAGGTTTCCAGCTGGAAGTAGCCCAGGTATCCGTCGTGGTAGGCCTTGCCGTTCAAGTAGAAGAACGGGGTGGTGATGGCCAGGATCACCGAGCCGATCATGCCCCAGGCAATCGGGCTCTTGCCGGTGGTTTCCTGGGTTTTTTCTGTGTCTTTAAGCTTGGCGTTCACTCTCATTCCTTAAGATTTTCCAATGGCGTCTTTGGTGCTCAAAGCCCTGCGCCGGGCGAAACCATAGCAGCTGTTTTCTTTTCTGCGATCAAAAAAACAGGGTGCGACCGGGTCATGGCCGCAGCGGATGTGGCGCTTACTGGCCGTACCAGCGAGGCTCGACACTGGAAAAACCGGCGAAGTCCTCCCAGACCTTTTGCGTGCGTTGCAGGCTGGCGTGGATGTGCTCTTCGCCGAAAGCCATGGCCCAGATCACGCTGAAGAAGGTATCGAACGCGACGTAGAACGCCATGCGCGTGAAAAACCCAGGGTCGGCTTTGCCCGCGCAGTAGCCGTCAATCTGGCCACGGGCGAAGTCGCTGCTGAGGTTGCAGGAAAACAGCGCCAGCCTGTTGAAGTCTCGCGCCGGATCGCCGAGACGACAGCGGTTGAAGTCGATGATAGACAATTGGTCATCGGTGCCCACGATCATGTTGTTCAGGTGATAGTCGCCGTGCAGAAACACCCGCGGCGCGTCTGCCAGGACATGAAAGTGCTGCTCGATGAACTGCAGGAAGTCTTGTTCATGGGCCACTTGATAGCCGCAGCCCCGGTACTGTTCGAGCTTTTCAAGGTAGAGGGCACGCATCTGCTGTTCGGCGTTGTCGGTGCCTGGAGGCACAGCAACGCTGTGTATCTGCTGGAGTATCCGACCGGCTTGCAGGCCTAGTTCATAACAGGCAGCGGCGGGACGCTCGGCAACCCAGTGCGCGCCATCCTGGCCCTCGATCCACGACAGCAGCGAGTAGACCTGGCGTCCTGAATCAAACAGGCCAAAGGCCAGTGGCTGGGACATGGCGATGCCCTGTGCCGCCAGGTGTTGGGTCCACTGGAACTCGTGGTGTTTGCGGGTGTGCTGGGCGGCGTCGCTGGTGCGCAGGAGCAGGTGCTGGCCCTGGGCATCGACGATGTGAAAGATCCGATCGCTGGACCAGCCCAGGGTCTGTTCTTCGATGCTGCGCCACGTGGCGTGGCCGGGAATGTCGTGCATATCGCCTCCTGGCAAACAGCTGCCGCCCCAGCGGGCGGCAGCAAAAAGGCGGCGATATTACGTGGCCTAGCAGTGCTTTGAAAGCCTGCCGGTCAGGCCTGCTCAGCTCACCAATGCCACCTCCCGGGGTTGCGCCCAGTCTTCGATCAAGCGCTGTGGCGTGCAGCAGGTTTTGCGCTTGTAGACGAATGCCGCGCATTTTTCGGCGAAGCCTTTGCGGTTGTGCACCATGTCCTGGTGCATCTCCTCCAGCTCGGCATTGCGGCAGTGCTGCATCAACTGCGGGTCGGCCTGGGCCTTGCGCTCGCGGATGGCCTGGTAGCGGCTATCGCTCAGGGCGCTGTTGGCTCGTTGCAGCAGCCACAGGGCGAACTCGTCGGGGCAGCGCGGGCCGATCTCCTGCACCATGCCCATCTCCAGGGCCTGGAGGGTGCTGATGGGCAGGCATTCCTCGGTGAGCCGCTGGGCCATGGCCTGGCCCACGGCGCGGGGCAGGCTGTAGGTCCAGTATTCGGAGCCGAACAGGCCCATGGTCTTGTAATGCGGGTTGAGCACCACGTCGGACCGGGCCAGGACGATGTCCGCCGCCAGCCCCAGCATCAGGCCGCCGGCACCGGCGCTGCCGGTCAGGCCGCAGACCACCATTTGCCGGGCGCTGAGCAGTTCCTGGCAGACGTCGTCGATCGCCTGGATGTTGGCCCAGGCTTCGAGGCCCGGTACGGGGGCGGCCTGGATCACGTTGAGGTGCACGCCGTTGCAAAAAGCACCGCGTCCGCCCTTGATCAGCAGCACCTGGGTGTTCTGTGCCTTGGCCCAGCGCAGGGCGCGGGTCAGGCGCTGGCATTGTTCGGTGCTCATGGCGCCGTTGTAGAAGTCGAAGGTCAGCTCGCCGACATTGCCTGACTCGCGGTAGCGAATCGGCTGATAGGCCTCATTGCACAAAGGCGAGTTTTCGATTGACCAGTCCAGGTGCGGCAGGCCCTCCAGGTGCTGCGCCAGCACATGCCGCGCCGGACGCTTGAAGGTCTCGGCACCGGGCGCGGCCTTGGGTTTGAGGGCGCCGATCCACAGGCTGTGGTCGCCGGCGGCCACCAGCACGGCGTCGTCGTGCACGGCGAGCAATTCCCCGGGGGTACCGCTGCGTGCATCCAGGTGGGCGTCATACAGGTAGTACTGGCCGCCGGCCAGGCTCGCCAGCACCCCCGGCTGGCCGTCGGCGGCGTCGATGCAGCGCTTGATGAAGCGCGCGCAGTCGTGCCAGCTGAAGGTACGGTCGCTCTGCTTCATGTTGGGCTGCAAGCGGCCACGGACGTTGGGGTCCAGGTAGTTCAGGGGGATGGGGGTGAAGCCTCTGGTGAATTTTTTCACCACGTCCTCGATGCACTGCAACGCGGCGTCGCTGATCAGGCCGTTGTACAGCTCGGATTTACGCAGGTTGGCCGGCAGGGTGAATTCGTGGGTCGACCAGATCGGCCCGGCATCCATTTCTTCCACGGCTTGCAGGGCCGTGACGCCCCAGCGGCTGACTTCATTGGTGATCGCCCAGTCCAGGGCGCTGGCGCCACGGTCGCCGACGATCCCCGGGTGGATGATCACCAGCGGCCGTTGGGTATTGGCCCACAGTCGCTGCGGCACCCGGTCCTTGAGAAAGGGGCAGATCACCAGGTCGGCGTTGGCGTCTTCGATCTGTTGGCAGACCGACTCTTCGTCGGTGAACAGCACCACGCTGGGGCGGTGCCCAGCCTGGCGCAGGCTCAGCCAGGCTCGTTGGGTCAGGCCGTTGAAGGCGCTGGACAGCAGAATGATCTTCAGTGATCCCATGGGGTGACTCTTCCTTGAGTGATAGGCACGGCCGGTCGCTCCGATCAGCCGTCCCTGGCCTGTGATGGAGACGCCAGAGTAGAGACCTGCGCGAAACCGAAACTGACTGAGATCAATCAAGCGTGCCGCCAGCCAAACAAGGTGCCCGACGGTCATCCCGCAAACCCCGCTGCCGCTGCCGAGGTACGAGGCTGCGCTGGCCCGTATGGGCGCCGAGGTCTGTCAGGAGTATTCGCTGTGTTGTGTAGGACCAGCGTGCGAACGCGCCCCGAGCCTGCGACAGCGGTTACAGGATTGCGTTGATCGGCGGGCCAGAAACGACGAATCCCGCCACAGGGGCGGGATTCGGGTGCAACCGGACCGCGAGGGTCTTAGGCTGGGAACAGCTCGCTCAACTTCATGGCCAGCATCATGTCGCCTTCAGCGCGCAGTTTGCCGCCCATGAAGGCCTGCATGCCGTCGGTTTCGCCGCTGACGATGCCGTCCAGGGTTTCGCCGTCCATCACCAGGGTGACCTGGGCGTCAGGGTTTTCGCCTTCTTGCAGCTCGCAGGTGCTGTCTTTGACGATCAGCGAGAAGTTCTTGGTGTCATCGATACGGAAACCGAAAACCAGGTCCAGGCCGGCGGCGGCAGCTGGGTTGAACTTGGCTTTCATGGCTTGTACGGCGTCAGCTACGGAGGTCATGGTTCGATCCTTTTCTTGGGGTGATTACAGCAAGGGTCACAGTGAGCCGGGCTCATCGGAAAGTGATGAGTTCCGGGGCCTTCAACAGTTGCAGATGGGCATGTCCGTTGAAGGAAGCCAGGGCCACCTCGCGCCCGCGGAACTTCAGCTGGTTGAGCGAGGTGTTGACGATTTGCCAATTCAGTTCGAAAGCCTGCCGCGCAGGCATCCGGGTAATCAGGTGGAGCAGGGCGGTAATGGTGCCGCCGGAGGTGAACACGGCGATCTTGTCACGGTTGTCGGCCCGTTCGAGGATGCGCTGCAGGCCACCCTGGACCCGCTCGACAAACCCCAGCCAGCTTTCCAGCCCGGGAGGGTCATAGGTGCCGGCCAGCCAGCGCTCGATGATCAGGGCGAAGATACGCTGGAACTCGGCGCGGTTCTGCGCGGCGTTGCGCAGGGTTTCCAGGGCATTCGGCTCCTGGTTCAGCAGGTCGGGCAGCAGGGCGCGGATAATGGCGTCGGCGTCGAACTCATTGAAGGCCGAGTCGATCTCCAGGGCCGGTGTCGGCAGGTCGGCGGCGAGCATTTGCTCGCGGGCTTCGTTGGCGGTGTGTTGCTGGCGGCGCAGGTCGCCCGACAGGCAGCGGTCGAAGCTCAGGCCCATTTGCGCCAGGTGCTGGCCGAGCACTTGCGCCTGGCGCACACCGTTGGGCGACAGAACGTCATAGTCGTCTGCACCAAAGGAGGCCTGGCCATGTCGAATCAAATAGATGCTGCCCACGTCCGCGTCATCCCGGTACGTTGAAAGTTTTGCGAGGTTATGAGGATGCCGGTGAGCTGTCAATGAAAAAACATACGCTTGTTTGAAATGATTGTTGGAGCTTGGTTACACAAGGTTTCGCGGCTGGTGGTGGACCGGCCGCGCCGGTATGCTGGCGTCCATTACGCCGCTCGTTGGCAGCGGCACAGGTGTTTAAGGAGTCGCTGTGGATTTTATTGCGGAGTACGCAAGTTTTCTGGCTAAAACCGTCACCCTGGTGGTGGCTATCCTGGTGGTGCTGATCACTGCGGCGGCCCTGCGCAGCAAAGGGCGGCGCAAGTCGGCCGGCCAGTTGCAGGTCAGCAAGCTCAATGACTTTTACAAGGGCCTGCGCGAGCGCCTGGAACAGAGCCTGCTCGACAAGGACCAACTCAAGGCCTTGCGCAAATCCCAGGGCAAGATCGAAAAAAACCAGAAAAAACTGAAGAAGCAGCCCGAGGCCAAGTCCCGGGTATTCGTGCTGGACTTCAATGGCGACATCAAGGCCTCGGCCACTGAAAGCCTGCGCCACGAAATCACCGCCTTGCTCAGCCTGGCCACGCCCAAGGATGAAGTGGTGCTGCGCCTGGAAAGCGGCGGCGGCATGGTTCACAGCTACGGCTTGGCGTCCTCGCAACTGGCGCGTATCCGCCAGGCGGGCGTGCCTTTGACCGTGTGCATCGACAAGGTCGCGGCCAGCGGCGGCTACATGATGGCGTGCATCGGCGAGAAGATTATCAGCGCGCCGTTCGCCATCCTCGGCTCGATTGGCGTGGTGGCGCAGTTGCCCAACGTCAACCGCCTGCTGAAAAAGCACGACATCGACTTTGAAGTGCTGACCGCCGGCGAATACAAGCGCACCCTGACCGTGTTTGGCGAAAACACCGAGAAGGGCCGGGAGAAGTTCCAGGAAGACCTGGACATCACCCATCAGTTGTTCAAAAACTTCGTGTCCCGCTACCGCCCGCAATTGGCCATCGATGAAGTGGCCACCGGCGAAGTCTGGCTGGGCGTGGCGGCGCAAGAGAAGTTGCTGGTGGACGAGTTGCAGACCAGCGACGAATACCTGGCCGACAAGGCCAAGAGCGCCGAGGTGTTCCACCTGCACTATGCCGAGCGCAAAAGCCTGCAGGAGCGTGTGGGGCTGGCGGCCAGCGGTTCCATCGACCGCGTGCTGCTGACCTGGTGGAGCCGCCTGACCCAGCAACGCTTCTGGTAAATCGCGAAGGGCGGTGCAGCAGTCACCGCCATTTGCTGCAGCGCCGGATACAAAAAAGCCCTGAACCGGTTTCCCGGTCCAGGGCTTTTTTATGCGCCAGGTTTAGCGGCGACGGAACAGCGGCAGCGGTTCGTCGGTGGCGGCCTGGTAGGTCACCGAGAAGTCCTTGAGGCTTTCCAGGGCTTCGTACGGGTCTTTGTCGGCGCGCAGGGCGTAGGCATCGAAACCGCAACGGTGCAGGTAGAACAGCTGATCGCGCAGCACATCGCCGATGGCCCGCAGCTCGCCCTTGTAACCGTAGCGGTCACGCAACAGGCGGGCGTTGGAGTAGTTACGTCCGTCGGTAAAGGCCGGGAAGTTCAGGGCAATGACCTGGAACTGGTCGACGTCGTCACCGATTTCCTCGGCTTCTTCTTCAGCGTCCAGCCACACGCCCAGACCGCCATCGCGGGCCTTGAGGGCGTGAGCGTGCTCGCGCCACAGGGCCAGCGGCACGATCAGGTCGTCGCAGTTGGAGATGCCATCGAGGGTCGCGTCCTTGGGCAGCAAGTGCCAGGTTTCGTCGACGACCTCGTTGTTCTTAATGATTCGCTGCATAGACACGCTCCTTGAAGAGGTCGATACCGATACGTTGGTAGGTGTCGATAAAGCGCTCGTCTTCGTTACGTTGTTCCACGTAGACGTCGATCAGCTTGGAGATCACATCCGGCATGGCGTCCTGGGCGAAGGACGGGCCGAGGATCTTGCCCAGGCTGGCATCGCGGCTGGCGCTGCCACCCAGGGACACCTGGTAGAACTCTTCGCCTTTCTTGTCGACACCGAGGATGCCGATGTGGCCCACGTGGTGGTGACCGCAGGCGTTCATGCACCCGGAGATGTTCAGGTCCAGTTCGCCGATGTCGAACAGGTAGTCCAGGTCGTCGAAGCGACGCTGGATGGATTCGGCGATCGGGATCGACTTGGCGTTGGCCAGGGAGCAGAAGTCGCCGCCCGGGCAGCAGATGATGTCGGTCAGCAGGCCGATGTTCGGCGTAGCGAAACCGCGTTCACGCAATTCGCCCCACATGGCGAACAACTGGCTCTGTTCAACGTCGGCCAGGATGATGTTCTGCTCGTGGGAGGTGCGCAGTTGACCGAAGCTGTAGCGGTCGGCCAGGTCGGCCACGGCGTCCAGCTGTTTGTCGGTGATGTCGCCCGGGGCCACGCCGGTCGGTTTCAGCGACAGGGTCACGGCCACATAGCCCGGCTTCTTGTGGGCCAGGGTGTTGCGCGTGCGCCAGCGGGCGAAGCCTGGGTGCTGCTGGTCGAGTGCGGCCAGTTCGGCGGCCTGGTCGTCCAGGGCCTTGTAGTCCGGGTCGACGAAGTGCTTGGCCACGCGATGCACTTCGGCATCGGTCAGGGTGGTCTGGCCACCGCGCAGGTGTTCCATCTCCGCGTCGACTTTTTGCGCGAAGACTTCAGGGGTCAGGGCCTTGACCAGAATCTTGATCCGCGCCTTGTACTTGTTGTCACGACGGCCATAGCGGTTGTAGACCCGCAGGATGGCGTCGAGGTAGCTCAACAGGTCCTGCCACGGCAGGAACTCGTTGATAAAGGCGCCGACCACCGGGGTACGGCCCAGGCCGCCACCCACCAATACGCGAAAGCCCAGCTCGCCAGCGGCGTTGTACACCGGCTCCAGGCCGATGTCGTGGACTTCGATGGCCGCGCGGTCCGAGGTCGAGCCGTTGATGGCGATCTTGAACTTGCGCGGCAGGTAGGCGAATTCCGGGTGGAAAGTGGTCCACTGGCGGACGATTTCGCACCAGGGGCGCGGGTCGATCACTTCGTCGGCAGCGACGCCGGCGAACTGGTCGGTGGTGACGTTGCGCAGGCAGTTGCCGCTGGTCTGGATCGCGTGCATCTGCACGGTGGCCAGCTCAGCCAGGATGTCCGGGATGTCTTCCAGGGCCGGCCAGTTGAACTGCACGTTCTGCCGGGTACTGATGTGGGCATAGCCCTTGTCGTAGTCGCGAGCGATCTTGGCCATCATTCGCGTCTGGCGCGAAGTCAGCTGGCCATAAGGCACGGCGACCCGCAGCATCGGGGCAAAACGTTGGATATAGAGGCCATTCTGCAAGCGCAGAGGGCGGAATTCTTCTTCGCTCAGCTCGCCTGCCAGATAGCGTCGGGTCTGATCACGGAACTGCTTGACGCGGTCCTCGATGATTCGCTGATCGTACTCGTCGTATACGTACATATAGGTCCTGTTCTCAGGCTTATCAGGTAACCGGAGAGGCTGCGGTCACCTCAGCAATTCTGCGCGCACGGCCGCGCACTCCCAACGGAGCCGGCGCACGATACCAGTTTGCAGTTATGCGCAAAAGTGATGTTTGAGTATATGCAAAGAACTAAAACGACTAACGGTACAAGTCCACATTTGTGGTAAGGGCAAAGCTGGTCTTAACTCTGCGGGAGTCTTCGAGCAGTCACCGATAAAACCGACAAGAGGCGATGCGATGAGCAATCCGACCAAGGCAAGGAAAACCGACAGCAGTGTCGATGCTTGGGCCATTCTGTTCCTGATCATTCTGGTGGTGGGAACGGCGGTGTTCTGGGTCAGTCATCAATAGGTAACGGGTAGAAATAACCCGGATTGTCCGACAAAATCGACGATGTCACTGACAGTTGCGAGTATTTTGCCCGCTATAATGCGCGGCATTATCTTGGGGTTCGCGTGACGATGTTGAAGGTTTTGTGCAAGGGCTTGCTGCTGCTGAGCCTGCCGTTCTGGGCCGCGGCCCACGCCACTTCAGTGCTTTTTCTCAATCCGGGCACTTCCACGGAAACGTTCTGGGTCAATTATTCGCAATTCATGCAGGCCGCGGCCAAGGACCTCGGCCTGGATTTGCGTGTGCGCTATTCCGAGCGCAACCCCGGCAACACCCTCAGCCAGGCCCGCGAGGCCTTGCAGGGCGACCAACGGCCGGACTACCTGATCCTGGTCAACGAGCAATATGTCGCGCCGGAGATCCTGCGCCTGTCCCAGGGCAGTGGGGTCAAGCTGTTTATCGTCAACAGCGTGCTCACCCCCGACCAGTTGCGTTTGCTCAACGAGCGCAATGACCAGCGCTCGGAGTGGATCGGCAGCCTGGTGGCCGACGATGAAAAGGCCGGCTATCAGACCCTCAAGGAACTGATCCGCCAGCATGGCCCGGTTGCGCCGGGGCAAACCGTTGATCTGCTGGCGTTCTCCGGGATGAAAATCACCCCGGCCTCGCAATTGCGCGAGCAGGGCCTGCATCGGGCGCTGGCCGAACACCCCGAGGTGCGCCTGCGCCAACTGGTGTACGGCGAATGGACCCGGCAGCGGGCCTATGAGCAGGCCCAGCAGTTGCTCAAGCGCTATCCGCACACGGCATTGATCTGGTCGGCCAACGATGAGATGGCGCTGGGTGCCATGGCCGCCGCGCAAGAGCTCAAGCACCAGCCGGGCAAGGATGTGTTGTTCAGTGCGGTCAACAGTTCGCCCCAGGCCTTGCAGGCGCTGCTGGACGGACGCCTGAGCGCCCTGAGTGCCGGGCATTTCACCCTGGGCGGCTGGGCCCTGGTGTTGCTGCATGATTATGAGCAGGGGGTGGACATGACCCGCCACGGTGGCCCGTTCTGGGAGGTGGGGTTGTTTCAGCTGATCGACAAGCCCCTGGCCCGGCGCCTGCTGGCCGTGCAGGCGACCCAGGACTACGGCATCAACTTCCGCGCGCTCTCGGCCAAAGGCAAGCCGGACAGCTATCGCTACCCGTTCGACCTGCAAATGCTGATGCGCTGAAGCGCCGTCAGAGCCCCGCCAGGTGCAGCACCAGCTTGACGATGCCGAACAGGGTCAAGGCAAATACCGCCGTGAACAGGATGCCCATCGCCACGAAGTGGCTGGGCTTGCCGTGGGTGAAATCCCGGGCGCGGTTCTTGCCGCTCTGCACGCCGAACGCCGCCGCTACCACGCTGTGCAGCATCTGCCAGAAGGTTGGCGGCTTGCCATTGATTGGGTCGTCCATAAATCCCTCGACACAGGTGTGTGTGCAAAGAGCATAGACAATCTGGCCGAGGGCGAGCCGGCTATCCCCGGGCCAATCCCGCCCGGTGATAGCCGGCGCTCACCCCATGAGCGGCCGGAGGGCGGGTCTCAGTTGTCGTAACCCAGGTTCGGTGCCAGCCAGCGCTCGGTCACGGCCAGGTCCTGGCCTTTGCGCGCGGTGTAGCTCTGCACCTGGTCCTTGTCGACCTTGCCCACGGCGAAGTACTGCGCCTGCGGGTGGGCGAAGTACCAGCCGCTGACCGCCGCGGCCGGGAACATGGCGTAGTGCTCGGTGAGGAACACGCCGCTGCGCCCGGCATGCATTTCGTGGGCCTCTGGGTCGAGCAGCTGGAACAACTGGGCTTTTTCGGTGTGATCCGGGCACGCCGGATAGCCCGGGGCAGGGCGGATGCCGCTGTACTGCTCCTTGATCAGCGCTTCGTTATCCAGTTGTTCGTCCTGGGCGTAGCCCCAGTGTTCTTTACGCACCTGTTGGTGCAGCCATTCGGCGCAGGCTTCGGCCAGGCGGTCGGCCAGGGCCTTGACCATGATCGAGTTGTAGTCGTCGCCGGCATCCTGGTACGCCTTGGCCACTTCTTCGGCGCCGATACCGGCGGTGGTGATGAAGCCCCCGATGTAGTCGGTCACGCCGCTGTCCTTGGGGGCCACGAAGTCGGCCAGGGAGAAGTTCGGCTTGCCGTCGGTCTTGATGATCTGCTGGCGCAGGTGATGCAGACGCGCCAGGGGCTGGCCGTCAGCGCCGTAGACTTCCAGGTCATCGTCCTGCACCTGGTTGGCCGGCCAGAAGCCGAACACCGCACGGGCGCTGATGAGTTTTTCGTCGATCAGCTTCTTGAGCATTTCCTGGGCGTCGGCGTACAGCGCGGTGGCTGCTTCACCGACCACTTCATCGGTCAGGATGCGCGGGAACTTGCCGGCCAGGTCCCAGGAGATAAAGAACGGGGTCCAGTCGATGTACTCGGCCAGTACCTTGAGGTCGATGTTGTCCAGCACCTTGGCGCCGGTGAACGTCGGTTTGACCGGCTGGTAGCTGCTCCAGTCGAACTGCGGTTTCTTGGCGATGGCCGCCGGGTAGCTCAGGCGTTCGGTGCGGGCGCTGCGGTTGGCGGTGCGCTCGCGCACTTCCACGTATTCTTCCCGGGTCTTCTCTACAAAGCCGGCCTTGAGCTCCTTGGACAGCAACTGCGTGGCCACGCCCACCGCGCGCGAGGCGTCGGTGACGTAGACCACCGCGTCGTTGCTGTACTTGGGTTCGATTTTCACCGCGGTGTGGGCCTTGGAGGTGGTGGCGCCACCGATCATCAGCGGCAGGTGGAAGTCCTGGCGCTGCATTTCACGGGCGACGTGCACCATCTCGTCCAGGGACGGGGTGATCAGGCCGGAGAGGCCGATGATGTCGCACTTCTGCTCCTTGGCCACCTGCAGGATCTTCTCCGCCGGCACCATCACCCCCAGGTCGACGATGTCATAGCCGTTGCAACCCAGGACCACGCCGACGATGTTCTTGCCGATGTCGTGCACGTCGCCCTTGACCGTGGCCATGAGGATCTTGCCCTTGGCTTCCGGCTTGTCGCCTTTTTCCAGCTCGATGAAGGGGATCAGGTGGGCCACCGCCTGTTTCATCACCCGCGCCGATTTCACCACCTGGGGCAGGAACATTTTGCCGGCGCCGAACAGGTCGCCGACGATGTTCATCCCGGACATCAGCGGGCCTTCGATCACTTCGATCGGGCGGCTGAAGGTCAGGCGCGACTCTTCGGTGTCTTCAACGATGTGGGTGGTGATGCCCTTGACCAGGGCGTGCTCGAGGCGCTTGTTGACCTCCCAGCCGCGCCATTCCTCGGTCTCGGCTTCCTTGACGCTGCCGTCGCCCTTGTACTTGTCGGCGATTGCCAGCAGGGCGTCGGTGCCGTTTGGCGTGCGGTTGAGCACCACGTCTTCCACGGCGTCGCGCAGCTCGGCCGGGATCTGGTCGTAGATCTCCAGCTGGCCGGCGTTGACGATGCCCATGGTCAGGCCGTTGCGGATCGCATACAGCAGGAACACCGAGTGAATCGCCTCGCGCACCGGGTTGTTGCCGCGGAACGAGAACGACACGTTGGACACGCCACCCGAGGTCAGGGCATACGGCAGCTCGTCGCGGATATAGGCGCAGGCGTTGATGAAGTCCACGGCGTAGTTGTTGTGTTCTTCGATGCCGGTGGCCACGGCGAAGATGTTCGGGTCGAAGATGATGTCTTCCGGCGGGAAGCCCACGTCATTGACCAGGATGTCGTAGGAGCGCTTGCAGATTTCCTTCTTGCGCGCCTCGGTGTCGGCCTGGCCGGCTTCGTCGAAGGCCATCACCACCACCGCGGCGCCATAGCGTTTGCACAGCTTGGCGTGGTGAATGAACTGCTCGACGCCTTCTTTCATGCTGATGGAGTTGACGATGCCCTTGCCCTGGATGCACTTCAGGCCGGCCTCGATCACTTCCCACTTCGAGGAGTCGATCATGATCGGCACCCGCGAGATGTCCGGTTCGCCGGCAATCAGGTTGAGGAAGGTGACCATGGCCTTCTTCGAGTCCAGCATCCCTTCGTCCATGTTGATATCGATCACCTGGGCGCCGGCTTCGACCTGTTGCAGGGCGACTTCCAGGGCTTCGGTGTAGTTGTCTTCACGGATCAGGCGGGCGAATTTGGCGGAGCCGGTGATGTTGGTGCGCTCGCCGACGTTGACGAACAACGAGCTGCGATCGATGGTGAACGGCTCCAGGCCCGACAGGCGGCAAGCCTTGGGAATGTCCGGGATCGCCCGTGGCGCGTAACCGGCCACGGCCTTGGCGATGGCTTCGATGTGCCCCGGGGTGGTGCCGCAGCAGCCGCCGACGATGTTGAGGAAGCCGCTTTGGGCAAATTCCTCGATGACCTTGGCGGTTTGTTCTGGCAGTTCGTCGTATTCGCCGAATTCGTTGGGCAGGCCGGCGTTGGGGTGCGCCGAAACATGGGTGTTGGCCTTGTTCGACAACTCTTCCAGGTACGGGCGCAGTTCGCTGGCGCCCAGGGCGCAGTTGAGGCCGACCGAGATCGGCTTGGCGTGGGCCACGGAGTTCCAGAAGGCTTCGGTGGTCTGGCCCGACAGCGTGCGGCCGGAGGCGTCGGTGATGGTGCCGGAGATCATGATCGGCAATTTGAAGCCCAACTCGTCGAACACCCCTTGCACGGCGAAGATCGCCGCCTTGGCGTTGAGGGTGTCGAAGATGGTTTCGATCAGGATCAGGTCGGCGCCGCCTTCGATCAGGCCCCGGGTGGCTTCGGTGTAGTTTTCCACCAGTTCATCGAAGGTCACGTTGCGGTAGCCGGGGTTGTTCACGTCCGGCGACAGCGAGCAGGTGCGGCTGGTCGGCCCGATCACGCCGGCGACGAAACGCGGCTTGTCGGGGGTTTCCAGGGTCTTGGCGTCGGCCACCTTGCGTGCCAGGCGCGCGCCTTCGACGTTCAGCTCGTAGGCCAGGCCCTGCATGCCGTAATCGGCCAGGGACACCTGGGTGGCGTTGAAGGTGTTGGTTTCCAGGATGTCGGCGCCGGCGTCGAGGTAGGCCTTCTCGATGGAGCCGATCACGTCCGGGCGCGTCAGCACCAGCAGGTCGTTGTTGCCCTTGACGTCGCTTGGCCAGTCGGCGAAGCGCTTGCCACGGTAGTCCTGCTCCTCGAGCTTGTAGCTCTGGATCATGGTGCCCATGCCGCCATCGAGAATCAGGATGCGCTCTTTGAGAGCTTGCTGGAGGGCTTGAAGGCGAGCACTGCGATCGGACATGGGGACTACCTGGTAAGGCGATTGCGAAGGGCGGCGATCATAGCAAACCTGTGCGCTATTGGAGCATGTGCTGCTTTTGCATGAATATCGCTCATGTTGATATCAGCCTGACCTCGGTAGAATCGTGCGGTTTTCTACGCCCAGGACCAGAGACATGCCGTATCGCGTCAGTATCAGCGCGCTTTTATTACTGCTGATAAGCAGCACCACGCAGGCAGAGACTCCGGTTCCGGCGCTCTCTTACACCCGCGACATCCAGCCGATTTTCACCGAGAAGTGCGTGGCCTGCCATGCCTGCTATGACTCCGCCTGTCAGCTCAACCTGGGCAGTGCCGAGGGCGCGGCCCGGGGCGCGTCGAAAATCCCGGTCTACGACGGTGAGCGGCGCCAGGCCCAGGCGCCGACCCGGTTGTTCTACGACGCGTTCGGCAAGGCCGCCTGGCAGCGCAAGGACTTCTACTCGGTGCTCGACGCCCAGGGCAGCCAGGCAGCGCTGATGGCGCGCATGCTGGAACTGGGGCACAACACCCCGTTGCAACCCAATGCCAAACTGCCAGAGGACATCGTCCTGGGCCTGAACCGGGAAAACATGTGCCCGCAGCCGGGCGAATTCGACGCCTATGCCGGCGCCCATCCCAAAGAAGGCATGCCGCTGGCGGTCACCGGCCTTACCGATCAGCAGTACCAGACCCTGCAGCGCTGGCTGGCGTCTGGCGCGCCGATCGACCAGCAGGGCCTGGCCCCCAGCGCCCGCGAAGCGATGCAGGTGCTGCAATGGGAAGGCCTGTTCAACGCCCCCGGCGCCCGGGAAAGCCTGGTGGCACGCTGGTTGTTCGAGCATTTGTTCCTGGCCCATCTCTACTTCGAAGGCGGCGAGCCGGGGCATTTTTTCCAGTGGGTGCGTTCGCGCACGCCCAGCGGCCAGCCCATCGACCTGATCAACACCCGCCGCCCCAACGATGACCCCGGGACCCAGGTCTATTACCGCCTGTGGCCGGTGCAGGGGGTGATCGTGCACAAGACCCACATCACCTACCCGCTGAGCGCGGCGAAGATGGCCCGGGTCAAGAGCCTGTTCTACAGCGGGGATTGGCAGGTCACGGCCTTGCCCGGTTATGGACCGGCGCGCCGGGCCAACCCGTTCGAGACCTTCGAGGCGATCCCGGCCAAGGCCCGTTACCAGTTCATGCTGGATAACGCCGAGTACTTCGTGCGCACCTTTATCCGCGGCCCGGTGTGCCGGGGGCAGATCGCCACCGACGTGATCCGCGACAACTTCTGGGCGCTGTTCCAGGCGCCGGAGCATGACCTGTACATCACCGACCCGGTATACCGGGGCCAGGCCACGCCGCTGCTGGCGATGCCCGGGCAGAACGACGATGTCGGCAGTGTGCTGAGCCTGTGGCTGGCTTACCGCGACAAGCGCAATGACTACGAGGCCCTGCGCCGGGACTCCTATGCCGATTCGCCAGCGCCGAGCTGGTCGAGCCTGTGGGCCGGCAATGACAACGCCTTGCTGAGTATCTTCCGTCACTTCGACAGCGCCTCGGTGACCAAGGGCCTGATCGGCGAGGTGCCGCAGACCCTGTGGCTGTTCGACTACCCGTTGCTGGAGCGCACCTATTACCAGTTGGCGGTGAATTTCGACGTGTTTGGCAACGTCTCGCACCAGGCCCAGACCCGGCTGTACTTCGATTTGATCCGCAACGGCGCGGAGCAGAACTTCCTGCGCCTGATGCCCGCCGGCACCCGTGAGGACTTCCTCGACGACTGGTACCAGAGCAGCGGCAAATTCAAGATGTGGCTGGATTACGAGTCCATCGACGACGACAAGCGCAGCGCCTTGAAGCTCGACGAAAAAGACCCGAAACGCGATTTTGCCAAGCAATTGCTGGCGCGTTATGGCGACCTCAATGCTCGCCCGGACCCGATCAACCGCTGCGACAGCGCCTATTGTTCCCGGCCTGGCATCGACCCGCAGTTGCAGGATGCCGAGCAGGCCCTGAGCCGCCTGACTTCACGCCCGGCCGCCGGGCTCAAGGTCATCGATCAGTTGCCCGAGGCCAGCATGCTGCGCATTCAGACCCAGAGTGGGCAGCGGGTGTTCTACAGCCTGTTGCGCAACCGGGCCCACAGTAATGTGGCGTTCATGCTGGGCGAGGCGCTGCGCTATCAGCCGGGGCTGGACACCTTGACCATTTATCCGGGCGTGCTCAGCAGCTACCCGAACTTCATCTTCAATATTCCCGCCGATCAGGTGCCGGAGTTCGTCGCCGCGATGGAGAACGCCAAGGACGCCCATCGCTTCGAGAAGATTGTCGAGCGCTGGGGGATCCGCCGCAGTCATCCGCAGTTCTGGCAGTACTTCCATGACCAGACCCGCTTTCTCGAAGAAACCGACCCGGTGGAAGCGGGTGTGCTGGACATGAATCGCTACGAGAATCTTTGATCGACCTTTGCCCGCTGCCTGCGGTCCCACGTTTTAGGCGCCTGAGTGGTTCAGGCGCCGTCGGGGCTGGCTGCGGAGGGCACGAGGATGTTGATTTCGGTACAGGCGCTGCGGGCGCTGGCCGCCTGGACGGTGGTCTGCCACCACTTTATGCAGATCTTTTTCGACTTCCACGCCAGCAGCGCCCTGGGGCAATTGTTTATCGACAAGGGCGCGGTGGGGGTCGATATCTTCTTTGTCATCAGCGGGCTGGTGATCTTCCTCTCGACTGAAAACAAAGACCTGCCCCCCGGGCGTTTCCTGATGTACCGGCTGTTTCGGATTGTCCCGGCCTATTGGCTGTACACGCTGCTGATGGGGTTGCTGGTGGTGGTGGCGCGGCCGGCGTTTGCCGATCAGAGCGTCGATTGGCGGCACTTGCTGCTGTCGCTGCTGTTTATCCCGACCCAGAACCCGGGTGGGTATGGCCTCTACCCGACCCTGAATGTCGGCTGGACCCTGAACTACGAAATGCTGTTTTACCTGCTGTTCGCCTGGACCTTGCTGTTTCGCCTGAACCTGCGGTTGCTGATCGTCGCGGCGCTGCTGTTTGCCGTGAGCCAGGCCTGGACCGGGTTTGGCTGGGTCAGCGATTTTTATCGCTCGGACATCGTTTATGAGTTTCTGCTGGGTATCGGGCTGGGCATGCTCTATCGCCGGGGCTGGATCAAGCCCGGGCTGTGGCTGCCGCTGCTGCTGATCGGCGGCGCGCTGCTGGCGATCTACCAGCTGCCACCACAGCCGCGGGTGCTGGCCTGGGGCCTGCCGAGTGCCGTGATCGTCGCGTCGAGCATGGCGCTGGAGCGTTATTTCCAGCACAACCGCCTGCTCAAGGTGCTGGGGGACAGCTCGTACTCGGTGTACCTGATGCATGTGCTGGTGCTGTCCCTGGGGGGCTATGTGGCACAACGCTATGGCCTCAACCCCTATGGGGTGTTTGCCGGGTGCGTGCTGATCATCGGCCTGGCCGCCTGGGGCAGTTACGAATGGGTGGAGAAACGCAGCTATCAGTGGCTCAAGCGCTGGGCCGACGCACCGGCCGCTGCCCGCCCGGCCCTGGCGTTAACCCGACAAAAACCCTAGGACTTTGTACGGCGCGCCGATTGGCGTAAACTCCGCCCACGCCTGCGAGGAATTTCCATGACCGCTATTACCATTACCGACGCCGCCCACGATTACCTGGCTGATCTGCTCTCCAAGCAGAACACCCCGGGTATCGGGATCCGCGTCTTTATCACCCAGCCAGGAACTCAGTACGCCGAGACCTGCATCGCCTATTGCAAGCCGGGCGAAGAAAAACCCGAAGACAAGGCCATTGGCCTGAAGAGCTTCACCGCTTATATCGATTCGTTCAGCGAAGCCTTCCTCGATGATGCGGTGGTCGACTACGCCACCGACCGCATGGGCGGCCAACTGACCATCAAGGCGCCCAATGCCAAGGTGCCCATGGTCAACGCCGATAGCCCGGTCAACGAGCGCATCAACTACTACCTGCAAACCGAGATCAACCCGGGGCTGGCCAGTCACGGCGGCCAGGTCAGCCTGATCGACGTGGTTGAAGACGGCATCGCCGTGCTGCAATTCGGCGGCGGCTGCCAGGGCTGCGGCCAGGCCGACGTGACCCTGAAGGAAGGCATCGAGCGCACCTTGCTCGAGCGTATCCCGGAGCTCAAGGGGGTCCGCGACGTGACCGACCACACGCAGAAAGAAAACGCCTACTACTAAGTAAGGCGTTCACTGCACCCAAAAAAACGGCGCCCCGTGAGCGCCGTTTTTTTATGGGCCAGAAAAGGCGCCTTCAACCCCGGGCAACGGAGTGCGCTGTGCGGGCGGGGAGCATGCGTGTGGCGAGGGAGCTTGCTCCCGCTCGGCCGCAAAGCGGCCGCTGCAACTCGTCAGCCCCGATTTCCCCGCACGCCCTACGGGCGATACAAATGCGCATGCCCCGCGCGATACAGCGACGACTCGCTGAAATGATCCGTCGCCAGCACCCGGCCCACCAGAATCAAGGCAGTGCGGCGAAAGCCCTTGGCCGCCACTTTCTGCTCGATGTCGTTCAGGGTGCCCAGCACCCAGTCCTGATCCGGCCAGGTGGCGCGATGGACCACGGCAATCGGGCAGTCGGCGCCGTAGTGGGGCAGCAGTTCGGCGACGATTTTCTGCAGGTGGTTGACCCCCAGGTGAATCGCCATGGTCGCGCCATGCTGGGCCAGGCTGGAGAACTCCTCGCCAGGGGGCATCGCCGTCTTGTCGGCGTAGCGGGTCAGGATCACGCTTTGCGACACGTCCGGCAGGGTCAGTTCCGCCCCGAGCAACGCGGCGCAGGCGGCGGTGGCGGTGACCCCGGGGATGATTTCAAAGGGAATCTGCAATTGGCGCAGGTGGCGGATCTGCTCGCCGATGGCGCCATACAGGCTGGGGTCGCCGGAATGCACCCGGGCCACGTCCTGGCCCTTGGCATGGGCGTCCTTGATCAGTTCGATGATCTGTTCCAGGTGCAACTCGGCGCTGTTGACCAGCAGTTCGGCGCTATGCCCCGCCAGCACCGCCTCGGGCACCAGGGAGCCGGCGTAGATAATCACCGGGCAGCGATGGATCAGCCGCTGGCCCTTGACGGTGATCAGCTCCGGGTCGCCGGGGCCGGCGCCGATAAAAAAGACGGTCATGGCTGTTTCCTGTGAAAAAAGGGGTCAAGGCAAGCCTGCAGATGAAGATTGCTCATGATCAACGCGGGGGATTATCGGGATTTTAGCCGCAGCAGGCCATGGCCAGGGTCGCCTGGGCGTACTTTTGGCGGCGGATCAGCAGTTTCGCCGGGCT
The DNA here is from genome assembly GCF_000416215.1 of Pseudomonas sp. CF161. Taxonomy (NCBI): domain Bacteria; kingdom Pseudomonadati; phylum Pseudomonadota; class Gammaproteobacteria; order Pseudomonadales; family Pseudomonadaceae; genus Pseudomonas; species Pseudomonas sp. CF161. Next base: position 5,347 of record NZ_ATLP01000067.1, on the reverse strand, counting down.
CTGCGCCAGGCGTTCGGCCAGGGCCAGGGCAGCGCTTTCGGCCACGCCATAGCAGCCGGTGCGTTCGTAGGCGATTTCCGAGCGGTGGCTCAGTTGCAGCGCGTAGGGCGTGAGCTGCGAGCTGCTGAAGCAGGTCAGGGGCAGGGCCAACTGCTCGGCCAGTTGCAGCAGGCCGGGCTCTTCGCGTTTCAGGTCGATACTGGCCAGGCCCCGGACCTGATCCAGCCCGAAGCCATGGGTTTCCAGGACCTGGTCGAGCAAGGCGCGCAGCGTGTCCACCGGGCAGCCGCGCTGGCAACCCAGGCCGACCACCAGGGCCGGCGCTGCGTGCCCTTCACTCATGCCGCGTAGTGACCCGCGCTTTTACGCCGGAACAACCAGGCGCTGATCAGGCCCAGGGCCAGCCAGAACACCGCATTGGTCAGTTGCGAGGCGATTTTGAACTGTGCTTCCAGAGCCTCCGGAGCCAGCATCGAGTGCACTTCCGGCTGTGGTGCGCCAATGATGTGCGGCACGGCAATGATGGCGACACCGAGCACTTTCAGCAGCCAGTGCTGGGCAAACACGATCAGCGCGATGCCGACGGCGGTCGAGGCCGCGGTGCCGACCCACCAGATCTGCCGTTGCGCCAGGTCCGCGGCAGCGGTGCCCGGCAGCTCGGGCGGCAGGCCCAGGGTCGGCGCCAGGCAGAAGGTGGCGTAACCGGCCAGCCCCCACAGCAGCCCCTGGGAGGTGCGATTCGGCGCGCGCAGGGTGTACAGGCCGGCGAGCATCAGGGCGAAGCCGACGGCCACCACCAGATTGCCGCCAGTGGTCGACAGCACGCGCTGCCAGCCATCTTCCGGCTCCCAGGCTTCGGCATCGTGGGTGTGGCCGGCCATGGCGCCTTCGGCGTGTTCATGGACTTCAGTGGCCGGGGCCTTTTCGTAGGTTTCGGCCTGCAGAATCAGCGGGGCGACCCAGAAGCTTTGCAGCAGGGTCAGCAACAGGGCGGCCAGCAGCCCGGTAAAACCTGCGGTTTGCGCAATACGCTTGATCATGTCAGCAGCTCTCAATGGCACGGGAAGGCGGAGCTGTGACGGGTATCGTGGGCGGCGTTGTGCACCGCTTCGATATGGGAGAACCCGGCGAAATACACCAGGCACGCGCCGAGGATCGAGGCACCGATGGCGGCGACCAGGCGTTGGCTCAGGGTGGAGGTGCTGCTGGCGGATTGACTGGTGCTGCTGATGATCGACATGGCGCATCCCTCTGGTTATCAGCGGGTGGATCGAACGCAGCAAAACCCCGCGCGCCGGGCGCACAGGGAATTAACAGCGCCCGCCCACCGCGGGTTTGTTATGTGTCTATTGCGGGCCGGTCTCCGGGCTCGCGAGGGGCGGGGCTTGCGCCTGGCCTGCAAGAATCGCCTTCCCATGCCGGATGCCCGGCGCAGTGGATCTGATTCTTCGCTCGCTTACCGTTGCGGGGGCAGCACCGGACTGGTCAAGGCCTTGAGTAAGGCACGTGACGCACCGGTTTCCCGTTTCACCCTGTGAAGGGCACCCGTAACAAGGTGTGTAGGAGAGCATGGGCGGGGGAGGGCCGTCAATTGCCACTCTTTCGCAATGGCGCCGGGACCGGATGCTGGTTTCTCCCCACGCCGGCGGCCGGAGCTTGCCGACAATGCGCATTGACCGGCCCCCGCGCTCTGCGTAGCCTTGCGCACTCGAGGTTCTTCGGCGCAGTCGGCCGAAGCTAAGAAGGGAACGCGGTCCAAGCCGCGGCTGCCCCCGCAACTGTAAAGGGTCATGGTTGATGCACAGCCACTGCACGCGTCTCAAGGCGTTGGCGGGAAGGCGCGTCAATCGTCGGTTACCACCGGCACACCCTCAGCCAGGAGACCTGCCTCGTGACGAATTCTCACTACAACCGGGCGGGGTGATCCGGTGGCGAACTCTTCCGCGCAGCCATTGCCGCGGTTTTCGTCCCGTATGCCCGCCACCTTGCCAAAGGGCATCCGATGAAAACACTGGCCAAACTTCCCGTCACCATCGTCACCGGCTTCCTTGGCTCGGGCAAAACCACCTTGCTGCGGCACATGCTCGACAACGCCCAGGGGCGCCGGATCGCGGTGATCGTCAACGAATTTGGCGAGCTGGGCATCGACGGTGAAATCCTCAAGCAATGCTCCATCGGCTGTACTGAAGAAGAAGCCAGCGGCCGGGTCTACGAGCTGGCCAACGGCTGCCTGTGCTGCACCGTGCAGGAAGAATTCTTCCCGGTGATGCGCGAACTGGTAGCCCGGCGCGGCGACCTTGACCACATCCTGATCGAAACCTCGGGCCTGGCCCTGCCAAAACCCCTGGTCCAGGCCTTCCAGTGGCCGGAAATCCGCAGCGCCTGCACCGTCGACGCGGTGATCACCGTGGTCGACAGCCCGGCCGTGGCCGCCGGCACCTTCGCCGCCTTCCCGGACCAGGTCGATGCCCAGCGCAAGCTCGACCCCAACCTGGACCACGAATCGCCGCTGCACGAGCTGTTCGCCGACCAACTGGCCAGCGCCGACCTGGTGATTCTCAACAAGGCCGACCTGATCAGCGCCGAAGACCTGGCAAAAGTGCGCCTGGAAGTGGCCGAAGAGCTGCCGCCAGCGGTCAAGGTCATCGAAGCCAGCAGCGGTCGCCTGCCGCTGGACGTGTTGCTGGGCCTGGGTGCCGGCTCCGAAGAACACATCGACAGCCGTCACAGCCACCACGACCATCACCATGACGGCGACGATGCCGATCATGACGACCACGATCACGACGCCTTCGATTCGATCTCCATCGAACTGCCGCAAGCCGAGGAAAGCCTGCTGCTCGATGCCCTGACCCAACTGGTGGTCAAGCACGGGATCCTGCGGGTCAAGGGTTTTGCCGCCATCCCCAACAAGCCGATGCGCTTGCTGATCCAGGGCGTGGGCACTCGTTTCGACAAGCACTTCGACCGCCAGTGGGGCGCCGACGAGGCCCGCACCACGCGCCTGGTGCTGATCGGCCAGGAGCTGGACGCCGAGCAACTCGAAGCGCAACTGCGCGCCGCCCTCAGCGTTTAACCCATGCACCTGCTCAGGACCCAGCCCGGCGGTTTCGTGTCGGATGACAACATTGCCGACCTTGGACAAACCCCCGCCGAGCTGGTGATCCTGTGCAGCGGCGACTCCAGCCTGGCGCTGCTGGCGGAAGCGGCCCAGCAGTTGCCGGACGATTTCCCGAGCTTGCGCCTGGCCAACCCGATGCAGGTGCAGAACCACGCTTCGGTCGACCTGTATGTCGACCAGGTGCTGCGTCACGCCAAGGTGATCCTGATTTCCCTGCACGGCGGCATCGGCTACTGGCGCTATGGCGTCGAACGCCTGGTGCAACTGGCCGAGCGCGGGGTGCAGCTGATTCTGGTGCCGGGGGATGACCGCCCGGACCCGGAGCTCAGCGATCTGAGCACGGTGCCGGCCGCCGCGCGCGATCGCCTGTGGCACTTCTTGCGCCAGGGCGGGCGCGACAACGCCCTGAATCTGTACCGCTGCCTGGCCGCCAGCCTGCTGGGCCGCGACTATGCCTGGACCGAGCCGCAGACCCTGCCGCGCACGGCCATCTACCACCCCCATAAAAGCGCCGCGACCCTGGGCGATTGGCAGGCCGACTGGCACGCCGGACAGCCGGTGGCGGCGGTGCTGTTTTACCGCTCCCACCTGCAGGCGGCCAATACCGGGTTTATCGATGTGTTTTGCCAGCGTTTGCAGGCGGCCGGGCTCAACCCGTTGCCGATTGCCGTGGCCAGCCTCAAGGAGCCCGGCTGCCTGACGGTGGTCGAAGACCTGCTGGACGAGGTCGAGGCCGGGGTGATTCTGAACACCACCGGTTTTGCCCAGTCCAGCCCCGAGGCCCCGCATCTGCGGCCGTTCCGGCGCAATATCCCGGTGATCCAGGCCATCTGCGCCCAGGACAACGAACCCGGCTGGCGCGCCAGCGAACAAGGCCTGGGCCCGCGCGACCTGGCGATGCACATCGCCTTGCCCGAGCTGGATGGGCGCATCATCAGCCGGCCCATCAGCTTCAAGGACCTGGCCTGGCGCAGCGAGCGCAGCCAGTCGGACGTGGTCTGCTACCGGGCCCAGCCCGAGCGCATGGATTTTGTCGCCGAACTGGCGCGGCGCTGGATCGAATTGGCCCGGGTGCCCAACGGGCAAAAGCGCATCGCGCTGATCCTGGCCAACTACCCGACCCGCGACGGGCGCATCGGCAATGGTGTCGGCCTGGATACCCCGGCGGCGGCGCTGAATATCCTGCGCGCCTTGCAGGCCGAGGGCTACCCGGTGAATTCCGAACTGCCGGCCAGCGGCACTGAGTTGATCCAGCAATTGCTCGGTGGCGTCAGCAATGACCTCGACAGCCTCGACCTGCGGCCCTGCGCGCAAAGCCTGGCGCTGGACGACTACCGGCTGATGTTCGACGCCTTGCCCGAGGCCAACCGCCAGGCGGTGCAAGCGCGCTGGGGCAGCCCGGAACAGGACCCGATGTTTCGCGGCGGCCGGATGATGGTCGCCGGCCTGCGCTTTGGCCTGACCTTTGTCGGCATCCAGCCGGCCCGGGGCTATCAGGTCGACCCCAGCGCGGTGTACCACGACCCGGACCTGGTGCCGCCCCACGGTTACCTGGCGTTCTATTTCTGGCTGCGCCAGGCCTATGGCGCCCACGGGCTGATTCACGTCGGCAAGCACGGCAACCTGGAGTGGCTGCCGGGCAAGGGTGTCGGGCTGTCCGAGAGCTGCTGGCCGGATGCACTGCTGGGGCCGCTGCCCAATATCTACCCGTTTATCGTCAATGACCCGGGGGAGGGCGCCCAGGCCAAGCGCCGGACCCAGGCGGTGATCATCGACCACCTGATGCCGCCCCTGACCCGCGCCGAAACCTATGGTCCGCTACGCGACCTGGAGCTGTTGGCCGACGAATATTACGAAGCCCAACTGCTGGACCCGCGGCGTGCCCGCGAGTTGCAGCGCGACATTCTCAAGCTGGTGCGGGAAACCCGCATCGACCGCGAATTGCAGCTCGACGAGCAACTCGACAGCGACGCCGATGCGGCGATCTGGCTGCCGCGCCTGGACACTTACCTGTGCGACCTCAAGGAATCGCAGATCCGCGACGGCCTGCACGTGTTCGGCGAATCGCCCACCGGGCGCCTGCGCCTCGACACCCTGCTGGCCCTGCTGCGCATCCCCCGTGGCGATGGCCGGGGCGCGCAGTCGAGCCTGCTGCGGGCCCTGGCCAAGGCGTTCGGGCTGGGCTTCGATCCGCTGGATTGCGCCCTGGCCGAACCCTGGAGCGGG
>NZ_ATLP01000066.1:0-2207 GCF_000416215.1 Pseudomonas sp. CF161 | reverse complement strand
AGGCGATTATCGACGGCCTGCGCGACGTGGTCGCACCGCGCCTGGATGCCTGCGGCCCGGCAGAAATGCGCGGCCTGCTGGATGCCCTGGGCGGGCGCTTCGTGCCGGCCGGGCCCAGTGGTGCGCCGAGTCGCGGACGCCTGGACGTGCTGCCCACCGGGCGCAATTTCTTCTCGGTGGACGTGCGCAACCTGCCGACCACCACCGCCTGGCGCATCGGCTTTCAGTCAGCCCATTTGATTCTTGAGCGACACCTGCAGGATCACGGCGACCACCTGCGCCAGCTCGGGCTCTCGGTGTGGGGCACGGCGACCATGCGCACCGGTGGTGATGATATCGCCCAGGCCATGGCCCTGATGGGCGTGCGCCCGGTGTGGGCCACCGGCAGCCAGCGGGTCGATGATTTCGAGATCCTGCCCCTGAGCCTACTGGACCGGCCTCGGGTCGACGTGACCCTGCGGGTCTCGGGCTTCTTCCGCGACGCCTTCGCCAACCTGATCCGGCTGTTCGATGCCGCGGTGCAGGCGGTGGCGGCGCTGGATGAGCCCGATGACCTCAACCCGCTGGCGGCCAAGGTTCGCGCCGAGCGCCAGAGCCTGCTGGATGCCGGGCTCGATGCCGAGGCGGCGGCGCGCCAGGCCGGCTGGCGGATTTTCGGGGCCAAGCCCGGGGCCTATGGGGCTGGGGTCCAGGGCGCTATCGACGGGCGCCTGTGGCAAAGCCGCGAAGACCTGGCCGAGGTCTACCTCAATTGGGGCGGTTACGCCTACGGTGGCAGTGATGAAGGCACGGCGGCCCGCGAGCAGTTCGCCCAGCGCCTGAGCCAGGTGCAGGCGGTGCTGCAAAACCAGGACAACCGCGAGCACGACCTGCTCGACTCCAACGACTACTACCAGTTCCAGGGCGGCATGCTGGCGGCGGTGGAAAGCCTCAGCGGGGCCAAGGCCGCCAGTTACCATGGCGACCACAGCCAGCCGGACCTGCCGAAAATCCGCAGCCTCAAGGAAGAGCTGAACCGGGTGATCCGTTCCCGGGCGGCCAATCCGAAGTGGATCGAAGGGGTCAAGCGCCATGGCTATAAGGGCGCTTTTGAAATGGCCGCGACCGTGGATAATCTGTTCGCCTTCGACGCCACCACCGAGCTGATCGATGACCACCAATACGCCTTGCTGGCTGACGCCTACGTGCTCGACCCGTCGACCCGCGAGTTCATCCGGCAGCACAACCCCCATGCCCTGCGCGACATGACCGAACGCCTGCTCGAAGCCCAGCAGCGCGGCCTGTGGCAAGAGCCTGGCGAGTACCGCGAGGCCCTGGAAAACCTGCTGCTGGATATAGAAGAAAACTAGCGACACCGGTAGCCACTGCCGCAGGCTGCGCTGTCCGGCACAAGCAACACCAGACCCAGCGTTCACTCCAATCGTTACGCACCCAGGCCCTGACCGAGACTCCGACATGAGCGATACCCCACATTTTCCGCTGTCCGCCGTGGTCGGCGCCGATGACCTGAAACTGGCCCTGTGCCTGACTGCCATCGATCCCAAAGTCGGCGGGGTGCTGATCGAAGGGCCACGGGGCATGGCCAAGTCGACCCTGGCCCGGGGCCTGGCGGACCTGTTGGCCAGCGGGCAGTTTGTCACCTTGCCCCTGGGCGCGACCGAAGAGCGGCTGGTGGGCACCCTGGATCTGGATGCCGCGCTGGGCGAGGGCCGGGCGCAGTTTTCCCCCGGGGTGCTGGCCAAGGCCGATGGCGGCGTGTTGTACGTCGATGAAGTCAACCTGCTGCCCGATCATCTGGTGGACCTGTTGCTGGACGTCGCCGCCAGCGGCACCAACCTCATCGAGCGCGACGGCATTTCCCATCGGCATTCGGCGAAGTTCGTGCTGATCGGCACCATGAACCCGGAGGAGGGCGAGCTGCGCCCGCAACTGCTCGACCGCTTTGGTCTGAATGTGGCGCTGGGTGGGCAGACGCCGCCGAGCGAACGCGGGCAGATCATTCGTCGGCGCCTGGATTTCGACAGTGATCCCCAGGGGTTCTGCGAGCAGTGGGCGCCGCAGCAAGTGGTCCTGCGCGAGCGCTGCCAGGGCGCACGGGAGTTGCTGGGGCAGATCGCCCTGGACGATGGGGCTCTGGCGCAGATCACCGAGCGCTGTTTCGCCGCCGGGGTCGACGGCCTGCGCGCCGACCTGGTGTGGCTGCGCGC
>NZ_ATLP01000065.1:0-8158 GCF_000416215.1 Pseudomonas sp. CF161 | reverse complement strand
CCCCACCACCTGCTGCTGCGCCCCCAACTGCGGACATCGCACCTCAAACCCCTCCCCACCCAGGTAATAGGTCAACCCCCGCTTGACCCCCAACTCAAGCTGGTACTCCAACCCCAACCCATCAAGAAACCCCACACACAACTCCCGGCTGCGCTGCAACGCACGCTGCGGATCCGGCCCCAGAATCTCCAGCCCCAACTGGGTGAACTCGCGATAACGACCCGCCTGCGGCCGCTCATAGCGATAACAACGCGCCACATAGAAAAACGCCGCCTCTTCCCGCCCTGCCAGCAAGCTGCCAGCGGTTTCCTGGAACAGCGCGGTGGCTTCCGGAATCAGGCAACAGGCCCGTCCGGCCTTGTCGTTGAAGGCCCACATCTGGCCGATCACTTCACTGCCACCGGCTTTCTCGATAAAGGTGTCCTGGCCCCAGAGCGCCGGGACTATGACTTCTTCAGCACCCGCTGCGATGAAGCCAGCTCCGGAAGCGTCCTTCCAGAGTGCGCAGGGCGGCGGCTTGTTGGCCGGTGATCATTCGGGTTCCACGGAGCATCGTCATTGGTGTTTCCTCGTTCTGGCTGTTTGCCAGGCAATAAAAAAGGCGCCTTGTGGGCGCCTTGGTTTTTTCATCGTCGGTCAGTGAGTCGTTGCAGCCACTGACGGTTCGATGCGCATAAGCGACCACGGCCCCCGGGAATGAGGTCCGTGATGATGGATGCGGGAATTCAGGTCAGAAAAAATCATCGCGCATCCTTGCACGGCGCGCGGGGTGCTGACAAGCGCTTCTCAACCCCGCTTCAGGCAGCGCTGATAGCGTTCATCGACCCGCTTGGCGAACCAGGCGGTGGTCAGTTTGCGGGTGATTTTCGGGCTCTTGAGCTCGATCCCCGGCAGCAGTTGGCGCGGCACTGGCTGGCCGGCGGCCTGGTCGGCCAGGGCAAATACGCGCTGGTAGAGCCGGGTCTTTTCAAAGTCCAGGCTGTCGCCCTGCTCCAGCTGATCGCGAATGCTCGGGTTGCGCATGTCCAGCTGCTTGCCCAGGGCGCGCACCGCCAGCTCGGTGGTGCCGGGCATGATCGAGTCATAGCGGATCAGGTCGCCGTCCAGGGCCAGGGCAATCCCCGACGCCCGGCTCACGGCGTTCTGGAAAGCGGCGTTGCGGCTGGCGTACCAGCCGGCGTTGAAGTCGGCAAAGCGGTACAGCGGCTGCGGGTAGTTGACCGGGTACCCCAGCAGGTGGGCAATGCCGAAGTACATCCCGCCACGCCGGCTGAAGACCTCCTGGCGAATCGATCCGTCGACCCTATAGGGGTAGTCCCGCGCCTGCTTCTCGGCAAAGGCGATGCTGACCTGCATCGGCCCGCCGGTGTGCACCGGGTTGAAGGTGCCGAACAGGGTCTTGCCCAGGGGCACCATGCCGATGAAGTCGTCGAAGATCGCGCTCAACTGCTTCTCGGTGCGGGCACTGGCCAGGCGCTCGCTGTAGCTCTTGCCAGTGGCTGAGCGCACTTGCAGCGCGGCACTCACCAGCAGCGCCGGCACGTGCACGGTGGCCGCTCGGCGGTCGATTTCCTGGCGCGCGATCTTGCCCAGCCCCGGCACCGCAGGGTCGACCTGGAAGGTGGACTCCTGCTCGGTGACCGCCAGCACCGCACACAGGTTCTGGGTGCTGGGCTCAATGCCCTGGGCGGTGAAGGCCACCTGGATATCCCGGGCCCAGCCGACACGGTCGGCGGTCTGGGCCGGCAGCAAGCGCTCGACCCGGGCCTGGACCTGGGCGGGAGACAAGGGCGCCACCTGGGGCGCGCTGCCCGAACCGGCGCAACCGGCCAGGACCAGCAGCGCGCCGAGCAGCGCAAGGGGACGATAAACGTGCATAAGGCTCCTAACCAGGCAGTGCCCGAGACAGGCAGGCAAGGATATCGACTGCCCGCGCGCCCGGTGGTTCGCCAGCAGCGCCCGAAAGCCGGCGCGCAACCTCGGTCGCCCTGGCCGATTTGCGATTATAGTGGCCCCCGCCCCTGCGACATTCGCCTCGCAGATTCCTGACTCCCGGCGGACCCCACCATGTTCACCCGCGAAGATTTCCAGCAACTGGCCCGGGCCTCCCTGGCCGACCCCAGGTTCATGGCGGGCTACCGTGGCCTGCATTACAGCACCTACCCGCAATACGCGTTCCAGGTGCCGGACAGCGAGCAGACCCTGCGCATCACCCGCGCGCCCAAGGCCGCCGCCGACAATGGCCTGGGGTTCTGGTTGGCCGCCGAGAGCGTGGATTTCACGCCCCAGCGCGAGCGCTATTTTGCGCCCTACCTGGCCGATGCCGCCTTCGAACCCTTGTCCGAACCGGCCCTGCTCAAGCAGATTGCCGACTGTTGCGCCGAGCTGATCCAACCGCCGCCGCTGCCCCTGATCAGCGACCAAACCTTCCAGGGCGCGTTGCTGATGTATTCCCTGGACACCGACCTGCTGGTGTCGCTGTTTGCCGAATACAGCCACGAGTACCTGCATTTTTATTGGACCAGCACCGCGTAAAACCCCATGGCGGACTATTGTGTGTAGGTCGCGCACTGTGTAGGTTTTGCCCACCCCGCTCGACCTTTCCGACATGGAGTTGTGTGCAATGTTGACCCTGGATTTTTTCATCACCTCGCTGATTGTGGTGCTGATCCCCGGCAGTGGCGTGATCCTGACCATCTCCACCGCCCTGGTGGCCGGCAAGCGCGCCAGCCTGTACACCGCCCTGGGCTGCACCGCCGGGATCGTCCCGCACCTGCTGGCCTCGGTGCTCGGCCTCTCGGCCATCCTGCACACCAGCGCCCTGGCCTTTCAGGGCCTGAAGTTCGCCGGCGTCGCCTACCTGCTGTACCTGGCTTATGCCACCTGGCGTGATCGCTCGGCCTTCGCCGTCGACAGCTCGCTGCCTGCCAGCAGCGCCGGCGGCCTGATCCTCAAGGCCTGCCTGCTGAATATTCTCAACCCCAAGCTGACGATTTTCTTCCTGGCCTTCCTGCCGCAGTTCATCAGCCACGATGGCGCCGCCCCGGCCATGCAGATGCTGACCTTGAGCGGCGTGTTCATGGCCATGACCTTTGCCGTGTTCGTGCTCTACGGCGTGCTGGCCAACCTGTTCCGCACGGCGGTGATCGAGTCGCCCAAGGTGCAGAACTGGCTGCGCCGCAGCTTTGCCGCCAGCTTTGCCGGGCTGGGGCTGAACCTGGCGTTCAGCCAGCGCTGAAACCCGCGGCCCGGGGCCGCACCACCGGCATGCATTGATCCCTGACCGAGGACAAGGCCATGAACCGCAGCGACGTACTGATCATTGGCGCCGGCCCCACCGGCCTGGTACTGGCGCTGTGGCTCGCGCGGCAGGGAATCAAGGTGCGGATCCTCGACCAGACCCACGGCCCCGGCACCACGTCCCGGGCGCTGGCGGTGCAGGCCCGGACCCTGGAGCTGTACCGCCAGCTCGACCTGACCCAGACCATCCTCGACCAGGGCCACCAGGTGCCGGCGGTCAATCTCTGGGTCCGTGGCGAAGCCACTGCCCAACTGCCGCTGGGGGCCATCGGCGCCGACCTGACGCCCTACCCCTTCCTGCAAATCTTCCCCCAGGACCTGCACGAACAGCTGCTGATCGAGCGCCTGGCGAAGCTGGGCGTCAGCGTGGAACGCAACACCCAATTGCTGGCCTTTGACGACCACGGCCACCTGCTCAGCGCTCGCCTGCGCGGTGCCGACGGCGCCGAAGAAACCTGCCAGGCCTATTACCTGGCCGGCTGCGACGGCGCCCACTCCACGGTGCGCAAAACCCTGGGCACGGGCTTCCCCGGCGGCACCTATGAACAAGTGTTCTACGTGGCCGACGTCGAAGCCAGCGGCCCGGCGCTGGATGGCCAACTGCATATTGACCTCGACGAAGCGGACTTTCTCGCCGTGTTCCCCCTGGCCGACCCGGGCCACGCCCGGCTGATCGGCACCGTGCGCGACGCCCGCGCGCAGCACCCGCAGGCCCTGAAGTTCGAAGACGTCAGCCAGCGCGCCCTGCACCACCTCAAGGTCGAGGTGGCCCAGGTCAACTGGTTTTCCGCTTACCGGGTGCACCACCGGGTGGCCGAACAATTTCGTCGCGGCCGGGTGTTTCTGCTCGGCGACGCGGCCCATGTGCACAGCCCGGCCGGGGGCCAGGGCATGAACACCGGGATCGGAGACGCCATCAACCTGGCCTGGAAGCTGGCCGCGGTGTTGACCGGCAAGGCCACGCAAAGCCTGCTGGACACCTATGAAATCGAACGCATCGAGTTTGCCCGGCGCCTGGTGGCAACCACCGACCGGGTGTTCAGCTTCGCCACCGCCGACGGGCCGATTGCCAACCTGCTGCGCACGCGCCTGGCGCCGCTGCTGATCCCCCGGGTCGCGGCCCTGGCGTCGGCCCGCGAGCTGTTGTTTCGCACCGTGTCGCAGATCACCCTCAACTACCGAGGCATGCCCCTGAGCGTCGGCAGCAGCGGCCATGTGCATGGCGGTGATCGCCTGCCCTGGGCCCATGACGCCGACAGCGACAACTTCGCCAGCCTGGCGCTGATTGGCTGGCAAGTGCATGTGTATGGCGACACCAGCGATGAGTTGCAGGCCTGGTGCCGGGCCCATCAACTGCCCTTGCAGCAGTTTCCCTGGCACCCGGCCCACGCCACCGCGGGCCTGGTGCGCAACGGTTTTTACCTGTTGCGCCCGGACACCTACGTGGCGCTGGTCGAACGTTCGGCAGACCCCAAGGTGCTGGAGCGTTACTTTGCCGAACGCGACCTCACGCCCTGGAGCAACGGCCTACCCACCCCTTAGAAGCTGGCCTTGACCGACAACATGAAGTTGCGCGGATCGCCATAGAAGTTGCCGAAGCCTTCGGTGCCGACGGTCCGGTAGTAGCGCTTGTCGAACAGGTTGTTGCCGTTCAGGGCCAGGGACCAGGTGTCATCGATGCGGTAACCGATGCGCCCGTTCCAAATCGCATAACCGGCCTGACTGAGGTTTTTGCCGCTGATGGGCGAGGTGCGGTAGTTGTCGCTTTGCGCATTGACCCCGGCGCCAATCGAGAACTTGTCCAGCGCCCCATCCAGGGCATAGTCGCCCCACACCCGCAGCAGGTGGCGCGGCACATAGGAGTTGCCCACCGAACCGTTCTTGCTGGTATCGGCGTCTTCCAGGGTCTTGGTCTGGGTGTAGGTGTAGCCGGCCAGCAGTTGCAGGCGCTCGATCACTTCACCACTGACTTCAGCCTCGAAGCCCTGGGCCCGGACCTTGCCCGAGTTCAGCGAGCAGCTGCTGTCCGGGCACTCCGGGTCGTCTTGCACGGCATCTTCCTGCAGGGTGCGGAACAGGTTGAACGCGCTGTTCAGGCGCCCGCCGAACCACTCGCCCTTGATCCCCACTTCGTAGTTCTTGCCGATCAGCGGCTTGAGCGACGAGCCGTCGAGGGTGCGATAGCTGCCCTGGGGCGTGAAGATATCCGAATAGCTGGCGTAGGCGGTCAGGTTGTCGTTGAGGTCATACAGCACCGCAGCAAAGGGCGTGACCTGGCCAGTTTCCTTGGACTTGGAGTTGATCGGCGTGCGCGTGTCCATCCAGTAGCTGAGGGAATCGTTCTCCGAGCTGTACCAGCTGACGCGACTGCCGACCACCAGGGTCAGGGGGTCGGCCAGCTTCAGGCGCAAGGTCGAATAGGCGCCGTATTGCTGGATATGGATATCCACCGGGCCGCCCCGTGTGGAGTGGGTGTCGTAGTAGCTGTCGTCGGGCTCGGGGATGTTTTTATTCGGGTTGAACACGTTCTGGCGCTGGGGCAATGCCGCCACCGCGTAGAAATCGTCCTTGCGCGAACGACTGGCATTGGTCCCGACAATCAGTTCGTGCTCCTGGCCAAAGGCCTGGAATTTGCCATCGACGTAGGCATCGAAGCCGTAGTCGACCTGATCGTAGTCATAGATGCTGCCCAGCATCAGGGTGTTGCTGCTGGTGCTGCCCACCGGCACCGCGCCACTCGGGAAGGCGTACGCGATGTCCTGGGTGTTCTTGCTGTAGACCCCCGCCACCTTGAGCGCCCAGTTGTCATCGAACTGGTGCTTGAGGTCGCCGAAGTAGGTGATTTTCTTGCTGCGCGAGTTGTTCCAGGCGGTGTTGAGGCAGGTGGAACGGCTGAGCTTCAGATAGCTGCCGTCGCTGTAGCGTGGCAGGCCGCCCCAGCAGGGGGTGGAATCCACATCTTCATACGCCAGGCCCAGGCCCAGGGTGGTGTCGGGGCTGAGGTCGAAATCCAGGGCGCCGTAGTACACCTGATCGCGGCGCTCGGCATTGTCGTAGAAATACTGCCGGCTCTGCTGGGCCACCACGGCCCGGCCACGAATAGTGCCGGAGTCATTCAACGGGCCGCCCGTATCGACCTGGCCCCGGTAGTTGTCCCAGGAGCCGGCCGACATCGTCAACTCGGTCTGGGGCGTGGCCTGGCCGCGCTTGCGCACAAAGTTCACCGAACCTGCGGTGCCACCCGCGCCCTTGAGCATCCCGGCGGCGCCGCGCAACACTTCGACCCGGTCATAAAAAGCCATGTCGCTGTTGAAGCTGTCGGCCTGCACGTAGCTGCTGCCCATGTCCAGCGGCACGCCGTCGAACTGGTACTGGCCGGTCATGCGAAAGCCCCGGGAGTAGAAGTATCTGCCGCCCATGGGCGAGTCGTAGAGGGTGATGCCGGGGGTCTTTTCCATCACCTGGTCGATGGTGTCGAGGTGCTGGTCATCCATCATCTTGCGCGTGATGACCGTCACCGACTGCGGGGTTTCCTTCAGCGAATGGGCGCCCTTGCTGATGGTCACCGCGCCGGTGGTGTAGGAACCCGAGCCTTCGGTGGTGGCGCTCAGGGCCTGGGCCTGGACGCTGGTCACCCCCAATTCAAGGGCCGAGCCGGCATTGGGCGCGGCGCGCAGCACGTAGCTGCCATTGCTCTGGGGTTCGGCTTGCAGGCCGCTGCCGGAGAGGATCCGGGCAAAGCCTTCATCGACCCCGTAATCGCCCTTGAGCCCCGCCGAACGCCGCCCTTCGGTCTGCCGCGCATCGAAGGAAATCGCCGCCCCGGCGGCACTGGCAAAACGGCTCAGGACCTCGGTCAGGTTGCCCGCGGCAATATCGAAACTGCGCACCGCGCCCTGCTCGACGGGGGTTTCGGCCATGGCCAGCGGCAGCGTGAGCGCCGAGTACAACGCGACCATTCCCCACAACCCTGCCTTCACCGCAATCGACAGCCCCGCCGGCTTCGGCTTGTGAACTTCAGACATGCTTTCCCTTCCCCAATGACAAAAATGAATCCACTGGGGGATAAGCCGAACCAGGGGCAAAAAAACTGCAAAGGCTAATGAGAATTTTTCAAAAAAACTGCTCAGGCCCCGGAAACCGTGACCCAGTAAGGCGTGTAGCGATTGATCGTGAGGGAGAAACCGCTCTGCAACGCCGCCAGCGCCAGGTCGGTGTTGTCGATGGGAAAGGCCCCGGAGATTTTCAGATCGGCGATGCGCGCGTCGCAGCGCACGACCCCGCGCCGGTAGCGCGACAGGTCGGCCAGCAACTCGCCCAACGGCCGATTGATGGCAATGATGCTGCCCTGGCGCCAGGCGCCCAGGGTGACGTCATTGAGCGCCACAGCGCCCAGGCCCTGGGCGTTCAACTGCAAGTGCCGGCCGGCGTCCAGGCGCAGGGGCGCACCGGCGCCGCTCGGGCTGACCTGCAATGCCTGGTCCATGGCCGCCACCTGGTCACCCTCGGTCGAGGAGCGCACCAGAAACCGCGCGCCCGAGGCCAGGACCTGGCCGTAGCGGGTGTCGACCCGGAACGGGCGCTGCAAGGGATCGACCACGCTGTTGACCAGGATCTCGCCCCAGAGCAATTCCAGCACCCGCTGCTGGCCGTCGTAACGCACATTGACCGAGGTGTCGGTGTTGAGCAGCAGCGAACTGCCGTCCGCCAGGCGCACTTCGCGGCGTTCACCGACCTGGGTGCGGTAGTCGGCCAGCAGGTTCTGCGCGGTCTCGCTGCGCCAGCCGAGGGCACCCAGGGAACCGGCGGCGGCCACCAGCACCAGCCCGCGCAGGACCTCGCGCCGCGAATGGCTGGC
>NZ_ATLP01000064.1:0-8197 GCF_000416215.1 Pseudomonas sp. CF161 | reverse complement strand
GCCATGCGGGACGTGGGTTTGGGTGCAACGGCCATCTTTGATGCGCTCCTACGGGCTCGACGGGTGGACTGCCAGGCCCAGGTCTCGTCATAGCCGTACGAGCTGTCCCCGGCTGCCGGAATCTAAGGCTCGGATCGCGAGCGGGGCTATAAGGTGAGTCTGAAACTCAGCCGCCTGCCTTTTTGCCCCCGCCCCTCTTCGCCGCACTCTGTGCTGTAGCGAACAGACCCGCTGCCGGATCTTGCCCACACTGCATCACCGCCCACCCTCTGTTACCTGATGTGCTACAGGACCTTCGCATGCCAGCCACCGTGATCCGCAGCGCGCACAATCAGTTGATCCAGGGTTTGCCCCCGGGGCAGCGCCTGAGTGTGCTGGCCCATTGCGAAACCGTGGAGCTGAGTTTCGGCAAGGTCTTGTGCGAGGCGCGCCAGCCGCTGGAGCACCTGTATTTTCCGCAGACCGCGTTTATCTCCCTGGTGGCGACCCTGGGTGACCACCCGCCGCTGGAGATGGGCCTGACTGGCAACGAGGGGGTGCTTGGGGCCAGTGTGCTGCTGGGGGTCGAGACGGCGCCGCTGCGCGCGGTGGTCCAGGGCGCCGGTAGCTGCCTGCGCATGGGCCTGGGTCAGTTGCCTCTGGCCCTGGCCGCCAACCCGCTGTTGCGCGCGGCCCTGGATCGCAGCCTGTACCGCTTGCTGCTGCAACTGTCGCAAACGGCGGTGTGCACGCACTTTCATGCCATCGAACCACGCCTGGCGCTGTGGCTGCTGATGATTCATGACCGCGCCCACGCCGACCACTTCCACCTGACCCATGAGTTCCTCGGCAATATGCTCGGTGTACGGCGCAGCGGCGTGACCGTGGCCGCAGGCGCCTTGCAGCAGCGCAAGCTGATCCGCTACAGCCGTGGCGAGATCACCATCCTCGACCGCAAAGGGCTGGAAGCCGCCGCCTGCGAGTGCTACGCCACGCTCAATCGACAGACGCCCTAGGCCCATTGCCTGATCCAGGACAAGCCCCACGCAATGCAGTGCCACTATGTGCGGACGCCGATCATCGGCCAGCGCGGAGTCGCCGCCCTCTACCGGCGCAGCCTGTTCCTCTGCCCCCCCGACTGCGACGGCCAGCCGACCCTGCCCGGCCTGCCCAGTTTTCGCATCAGCCAGGGCGGGGTGAAGATCTTCGCCCCGAGCGCCTGCCACAGCCCGGCGCCCGGGGCACTGAACGCGCGACCGTTGAGCGCGCGCCTGCGGCGCAATGTCGCACGCCACAGCCATCGCGCCAGCGTCCCGCAAACCGCCTCTGCCCAGCGTCGGTTTTTCCAGGGTCTGCGTGCAGCCCGCCCACAGCAGTGCCTGCGCGGTTTTGCAGGCGGCGGCGAGGGCTGCCGGCGCAGCGCCGATCCAGGCTCTGGGGTGGCGGTTCGGGGCTGGCCGAGGGCGACCTGTCGTCGTGCCCCGGCGCCTCAATGGTCCGGGGTTTGTTAATATCCGCGGCCTTGAAACAAACCCACCGCCTGGCCTTCTTCGACTGCCAGCCTTGGCAAAGGGCAGTAATGCATGAGTGTTTTAGTCACCCGCCGCAAAGTGATTGCCGGCATGGGCCTGTTGGGCCTGGGCCTGCTCGCCGGCTGCGACAGCAGCAGCAAGCTCTCCTACAAGTACGGCAAGGACTTGAGCGACAAGATCCTCGGCCGGACCTTCAAGCTGCGCGACACCGACGGCAATCAGAAGCTGCTGTCGAGCTACCGGGGCCTGATGCCCATGGTCTTCTTCGGCTTCACCCAATGCCCCGCCGTCTGCCCCACGGCCCTGGCGCGGGCGGTGCAGGCCAAGAAGTTGATGGGCCGCGACGGTGATCGCCTGCAGGTGATCTTCATCACCCTGGACCCGGAGCGCGATACGCCCGAGGTACTCAAGGCCTACGTCAAAGCCTTCGACCCCAGCTTCGAGGCGCTGTACGGCACCCTGGAAGAAACCGCGGAGACCGCCAAGGAGTTCGGCGTGTTCTATGAAAAGATCCCCAGCGGCTCGACCTACACCCTGTCCCACAGCGCCACCAGTTTTGTCTTCGACTCCCGCGGCGTACTGCGCCTGGGGCTGTCCCCTTCCCTGACCGCGCAGGAATGCGCGGAAGATCTGCTTACCGTGATGGAGGTCTGCTGATGCACCCCGCCCCTCGTAACCCTGCTTTTTCCCGCCGCGCCAAACAGGCCGTGGCCATTCTTTCGCTGCTGGGCCTGGCCTGGCACGCTTCGGCCCAGACCCGGGTCGACGACGCCTGGGTCCGCGCCACGGTGCCCGGCCAGCAGGCCACCGGCGCATTCATGACCCTGACCGCCGACAGCGACAGCAAACTGCTGAGCGTGCAATCGCCGGTGGCCAAGACCGTGCAGATCCACCAATCGAGCATGAACAACGACGTGATGCGCATGGAAGCCGTGCAAGCGGTGGACCTGCCGGCCGGCAAGGCGGTCAACTTCGACCCCCACGGCTATCACGTGATGCTGATCGACCTGGTGGCCCAGGTGAAGGAAGGCGACCAGGTGCCGCTGACCCTGACGGTGCAGAACGCCAAGGGCGAGCAGGAGTCGATCCAGCTCCAGGCGCCGGTGCGGGCGCTGAACATGCCTGAGCACCATATGCAGCACTGAGCCTTGATCGGGTGATGCCAGCGGCCTTGAATCCTCACGGATCAAGGCCGTTTTGCTGTGTGCGGCCCGGCGTTCATCTGCCTCGCCAGGCCCTGTTCTCGCGCCTCAAGTACAGCGCTGAACCCGACAAAACCTGTACTAAAGAACCATTGTCAGACAAAAACCCGTTTGCTATTCAGTGCGGCCTCTTTTTGAGCCCCACCCACAGGTGTGCGTTGCCCCTGCTAGCGGTCTGGCCAATACCCGTTTCGAGACCCTGACGATGATAGAAAACTCCGATGTGATGTACCGCCTGCTGGTACAGAGCGTGATCGACTACGCCATCTATAGGCTGACCCCGGACGGCATCGTCTGTAACTGGAATGCCGGGGCGCAACGGGCCAAGGGCTACACCTCGGAAGAAATCGTCGGCGAGCATTTCTCGGTGTTTTACGACCCCGCGGAACAGGCCGCCCAGACCCCGCAACAGAACCTGGATATCGCCCGCGACACCGGACGCTTCGAAGCCGAGGGCTGGCGCCTGCGCAAGGACGGCAGCTCGTTCTGGGCCCGCGTGGTGATCGATGCCATCCATGACGATGACGGGCAGTTGGTCGGCTTCGCCAAAATCACCCGCGACATCACCGAACGCCGCCAATATGAAATGGACCTGCTGCGGGCCAAGGAACTGGCGGAAAGCCAAAGCGAGAAAATGGCCTCGCTGTCGATGTTCCTCGATTCGGTGATCTCCAATATCCCGTCCAGCGTCATGGTGCAGGACGTCGCCACGCGGCAGATCCTGCTGGCCAATCCCCAGGCCGAACGCCTGTTCGGCAACGAGCGCCGGCACATGATCGGGCGCACCGCCAGCGACTGCATGGCGCCGGCCATCGCCGGCTACATCGAACACCTGACCGAGCATTGCCTGCACCACGACGGCCTGCACCTGACCGAGGATCGCCTGGACACCCAGTCCGGCACGCGCACCCTGCGCACTCGCACCCTGCTCAGCAAAAGCACCGAGGCCCGTGGCAACTATGTGTTGCAGATCGCCGATGACGTCACCGATGAAATCGCCGCCCATGCCCAGATCCATCACATGGCCCACCACGACGAACTCACCGGCCTGCCCAACCGCACCCTGTTCCACGCCTGCCTCGACGAAGCCCTCAAGGAAGGCAGCCGGCGGCAGAACCTGACAGCGGCGCTGTGCCTGGACCTGGACAACTTCAAGAACATCAACGACGCCCTGGGCCATGCCTTTGGCGATCGCCTGCTGCGGGCCCTGGGCCAACGCCTGCGCGGCGTGCTGCGCGACCAGGACACCCTGGCGCGGCTGGGGGGCGATGAGTTCGCCATTGTCCTGCCCAACCTCGCCAGTGCCGAAGACGCCCAGAGCACCGCGCGCCGCTTGATCGAGGCAGTCGCCCCGCCCTTCCTGATCGATGGCCACAGCTTTGCCGTGGGCCTGAGCCTGGGCATCGCCATCGCCCCCGACGACCACAACACCCCGGAGCAATTGCTGCGCTACGCCGACATGGCGCTGTATGAAGCCAAGCGCAACGGCCGCAACCGCTTTGAACTGTTCCGCGCCGAGCTGGATGAAGCGGCACGCCGGCGTCGCATGATGGAGACCGACCTGCGCACCGCCCTGCACCTGGGGCAGTTGCAGCTGTATTACCAGCCGATCATCGGCCAGCACGACCAGCAGATTTCCGGCTACGAGGCCCTGATGCGCTGGCAGCACCCGAGCAAGGGGCTGATCATGCCGATGGACTTTATCCCCATCGCCGAAGAAACCGGGCTGATCCACGAGATCGGCGCCCGCGCCCTGAACCTGGCCTGCCAGGAAGCCGCGAGCTGGGCCACCGAGCAATCGGTGGCGGTCAACCTGTCGCCGATCCAATTCAAGAACAACGATCTGCTGGGCATCGTGCAACTGGCCCTGGCCGACTCGGGGCTGGCACCCTCGCGCCTGGAACTGGAGATCACCGAATCGGTGCTGCTGGACAACAGCGAAGGCAACCTGCGCACCTTGCAGGCCCTCAAGGAATTGGGGGTGTGCATCGCCCTCGATGACTTCGGCACCGGCTATTCGTCACTGGGCTACCTGCGCTCGTTCCCCTTCGACCGGATCAAGATCGACAAATCCTTCGTCAAGGACATGGGCCAGAGCCGCGAGGCGCTGTCGATCATCCGCGCCATCACCGGGATGAGCAGCAGCCTGCTGATCAAGACCACCGCCGAAGGCGTGGAAACCCACGAACAGTTCAACCAGTTGCAGGCCGAAGGCTGTTCGCACTTCCAGGGCTACCTGTTCGGCCACCCGCGCCCGGCGGCGGAGCGCTGCAAGAAACTGCCGTGACCCGGCGCCGGGCCTGATCGCCCCGCGCCAGGGCCGGGGCTACCCCTGGCCCAGGGGTTTGACCGCCAGCACGCTGCCGGGCATCGAGTACAGCGCGCGCTCGGTGGTGCTGCCGATCAGCCGGCCAAAGCCGCTGCGGTGCACGGTGCCCATGACCACCACGTCCACCAGGAACTCGTCGACGAACTCGGCGATGGTCGGCACCGGCGGGCCCATGACGAAATGCTGCTGCTCGGGGGGCACCCCGTATTGCTCGGCCAGGGCGATAAAGGCGCGGTGCAGGGATTCGCGCAACTCTTCCATGATGTTGCTGGCCCAGGCGGACGCCGTCATCGGCACCTCGGGGTTGAAGGCCGGGGTCAGGTCGTAGGCGTACAGCAGGTGCAGCTGCGCGTCGCATTGCAGGGCCAGGGCAGTGGCGGTCTGGATGATCTGGCCGTTGTGGCCGCTGATCAGGGTGTCGGGATCGGCCGGATCGACGGCGGCGACGATGCGCCGTGGCAGCGCATGGGCCACCTGATTGACCAGGTGCACCGGCACCGGGCATTCGCGCAGCAGGTGGCAATCGATGGGGGTCACGAACGCGCGTTTGAGTGCCGATTCCAGCACCACGTCCTTAATCAGCAGGTCCGGCTGAAACTGCGCAACGTACTGCAACATGTCCTTGAGCGGCTCGGCGGTCCAGACCACTTGGGTGGTGACCTTGACCCCCTGCTCGCGCATCCACTGCGCCTCCACCTGCAGCCAGTGTTCGGCCCGTTGCAGGTAACGCTCGCGCGCCGTGTCGCTCATGCGCTCTTCCCACAGGTGGATGCGCGGCGGCGGCTCGATAAACACCAGCGCATGCAGGCTCGCCTCACTGGCCAGGGCCAGGGCGGCGGCACGCCGCGCGGCGGGTGAGCGGTGCTGCTCGGGGTCGACGATCAACAACAGGCGCTGATACTGGCTCATTTTTTCTCTCCATGACCTTGAGTGTCGGGTATGGAGCCCATGGTGAGCGCTCTGCCGGCGCGGCACTTGATCTCCATCAAGCCAGTGCCGCGCCGAGCGTCATCCGTCACTCAGGGGGTAATGGCAATCTTCATGACGCCATCGCGCTGGTGGGCGAAGAGTTCATACGCGGCCTCGATGTCATCCAGTTTGAAGCGGTGGGTGACCAGCGGCGAAAGGTCGACGCAGCCGCTGGCGACCACTTCCATCAAGCGCCGCATGCGCTCCTTGCCGCCCGGGCACAGGGTGCTGACGATGCTCAGGTCGCCAAGGCCGGCGGCGAAGGCGTCCAGGGGGATATGCAGGTCGCTGGAATACACCCCCAGGCTCGACAGCGTGCCGCCCGGGCGCAGCACCCGCAGCGCCGACTCGAAGGTGCCCTGGGTGCCGAGCGCCTCGATGGCCACGTCCACCCCACGGCCCTGGGTCAGGGCCATGATCTGCTGCACCACGTCGCCGTTCTTGAAATCCACCACATGGGTCGCGCCCAGGCCACGGGCGACCTGCATGCGCTCGGCCACGGTGTCGATGCCGATGATGGTGGTCGCGCCCTTGAGCCGCGCCCCGGCCACCGCGCACAGGCCGATCGGCCCGAGGGCGAACACCGCCACCGTGTCGCCGATATCCACCGCGCCGCGCTCGGCCCCAGAGAACCCGGTGGACATGATGTCCGGGCACATCAGCACCTGTTCGTCGCTGAGGCCATCGGGGATCGGGCACAGGTTGGCCAGGGCATCCGGCACCAGCACGTACTCGGCCTGGCAGCCGTCGATGGTGTTGCCGAACTTCCAGCCGCCGGCGGCACGGAAGCCGTGGCGGGTGTCGGGTCCATCCTGGGCGCCGCAGCCGCAAAGGCAGGCGAAGCTCTGGCCGCTGGGGGTGATGGCGCCGGCAATCACCCGCTGGCCCTCGCTGAACCCGCGCACCTGGGACCCCAGGCGTTCAATGATGCCCACCGGTTCATGGCCGATGGTCAGGCCCTTGGCCACCGGGTACTCGCCGCGCAGGATGTGCACGTCGGTGCCGCAGATAGTGGTGGTGGTAATGCGCACCAGCGCATCCAGCGGGCCGACCTCGGGGATGGTCTTGTCTTCGAGCACGATCCGGTTTTTCTCGACGAATACCGCCGCCTTCATCTTGGCCATGAGCATGATCTCCTGTGGGATTGAGCGATCTCTACAGGCTGCGCCCCAGGCGCCGCCCTGGGGTTGATCATGGTCAACAAAGGGCGGATTGAAAGGCCGGACCGCTCCTTATCAGCGATAAACCGGATGATCGGCAGAAATCCGTACTTGTTAGTAAATATTACATGAATCATATTACGCACATAATATTTCAACCTCGGATGCCCTCCCATGACCAGCCTGTCCGCCGCCGCCGAAACCGCCGTCACCCCGCCACCGGCCCCAGCGCGCCGACGCAAACCCCTGCTGATCGGTGCCCTGGGCCTGGCGGCCCTGGTGGCGCTGGGGCTGTACGCCGAGCACTGGTGGAGCGCCGGGCGGTTTATCGAAACCACCGACGACGCCTATATCGGCGGCGATGTCACGGTGATCGGGCCCAAGGTCGCCGGGTATATCGAGCAGGTGCTGGTCAGCGATAACCAGCGGGTGCAGGCCGGCGACCTGCTGATTCGCCTGGATTCGCGGGACTACCGCGCCAACCTGGACAAGGCCGAAGGCGCGGTGGCCGGCCAAGAGGCATTGCTGGCCAACCTCGACGCCACCGAGCAGTTGCAGCACGCGGTGATTGGCCAGGCCCGGGCCGGGATCGACGCCACGGGGGCGGAGATGAGCCGCTCGCGGGAAGACAATGCGCGCTACAAACGCCTGGTGGGCAGCTCGGCGGTGTCGGTGGAAAGCGCCCAGCGCGCCGATGCCACGTTCAAGACCGCCCAGGCCCTGAACGCCCGGGCCGAGGCCGAATTGCTGGCCAGCCAGCGCCAGCTGCAGGTGATTGCCACGCAAAAACTCCAGGCACGCGCCGCATTGATGCAGGCCCGGGCCGAGCGCGACCTGGCGCGCCTGAACCTGGCCTACACCGAGCTACGGGCGCCGGTCGACGGGGTGATCGGCAACCGCCGCGCGCGGCCCGGCGCCTATGCCCAGGCCGGCTCGCAACTGCTGTCGCTGGTGCCGGCCAGCGGCCTGTGGGTGGACGCCAATTTCAAGGAAGACCAGCTCGAACACATGCTCCCCGGCCAACGG
>NZ_ATLP01000063.1:0-1998 GCF_000416215.1 Pseudomonas sp. CF161 | reverse complement strand
CAGCGTGCTGCCACCGGAAAACGCCACCGGCAACTTCACCAAGATCGTGCAGCGGGTGCCGGTGCGGGTGATCCTCGACCCGGCGGACGGCGTGCTCGGTCAACTGCGCCCGGGGCTGTCGGTGAACGCGGCGGTCAACACCCTGCCTGAAGCACCCGCCCCGGCCTCGGCCGTGGCCCAGGCCAGCGCACCATGAGTCGCGCCCTCGCCGCTCCGGCGTTGCCCTTCGATGCGGCGAGCATGGCCACCGCGACCAAGGTCTTCGCCTTTGCCAGCATGTGCATCGGCATGTTTATCGCCCTGCTGGATATCCAGATCGTCTCGGCGTCGCTGCGGGATATCGGCGGTGGCCTGTCGGCCGGCACCGATGAAACCGCCTGGGTCCAGACCAGTTACCTGATTGCCGAAATCATCGTGATCCCGCTGTCCGGCTGGCTGTCGCGGGTGTTCTCCACGCGCTGGCTGTTCTGCGCCTCGGCCGTGGGCTTTACCCTGGCCAGCCTGCTCTGCGGCGCGGCCTGGAACATCCAGAGCATGATCGCCTTCCGCGCCCTGCAAGGCTTTCTCGGCGGCTCGATGATCCCCCTGGTGTTCACCACCGCGTTCTTTTTCTTCAGCGGCAAGCAGCGGGTGATCGCCGCCGCCACCATCGGCGCGGTGGCGTCTCTGGCGCCGACCCTGGGCCCGGTGATCGGCGGCTGGATCACCGATGTTTCATCCTGGCACTGGCTGTTCTACATCAACCTGGTGCCGGGGATTTTCGTCGCCGTGGCGGTGCCGATGCTGGTCAGGATCGACCAGCCGGAGTTGTCGCTGCTCAAGGGCGCCGATTATCTGAGCATGGTCTTTCTCGCGCTGTTTCTCGGCTGCCTGGAATACACCCTGGAGGAAGGCCCGCGCTGGAACTGGTTCAGCGACCGCACCATCCTCTGCACGGCGTGGATCTCCGGGCTGGCCGGCCTGGCGTTTATCGGCCGGACCCTGCACGTGGCCAACCCGATTGTCGACCTGCGGGCGCTCAAGGACCGCAACTTCGCCCTCGGCTGTTTCTTTTCGTTCGTCACCGGCATCGGCCTGTTCGCGACCATTTACCTGACCCCGCTGTTTCTCGGCCGGGTCCGTGGCTACAGCGCCCTGGACATCGGCATGGCGGTGTTTTCCACGGGGGTGTTCCAGATCCTGGCGATCCCGCTCTACGCCTTCCTCGCCAACCGCCTCGACCTGCGCTGGATCATGATGACCGGGCTGGGGTTGTTCGCCGTGTCGATGTGGGACTTCAGCCCGATCACCCACGACTGGGGCGCCCGCGAACTGCTGCTGCCCCAGGCCCTGCGTGGCATTGCCCAGCAACTGGCGGTGCCGCCGGCGGTGACCCTGACCCTCGGCGGCCTGTCCCAGGCCCGGCTCAAACATGCCTCGGGGCTGTTCAACCTGATGCGCAACCTGGGCGGCGCGATCGGCATCGCGGCCTGCGCCACCGTCCTCAATGACCGCACCAACCTGCACTTCACCCGTCTCGCCGAGCACCTGAACAGCAGCAACGAGGCGCTCAACCAGTGGCTGACTACGGTCGGCGGCAATTTTGCCAGCCAAAGCCTGGGCGGCGATGCCGGGCTTAACGCCAGCCTGCATCAGCTGTGGCTGCTGACCTACCGCGAGGCGCAGACGCAGACCTATGGCGATGCGTTTTTGATGATCATGCTGTGCTTTATGGTCGCCACCGCCATGGTGCCGCTGATGCGCAAGGTGGCACCGCCCACGGCCCCCGTGGCCGATCACTGAGGCGCTTCAGCGGGTTGGAATATCGCCACCGGCGGCCTGCAAGTGCTGGTATTGCAGGCACAGGTAGTGGGCAATGATCAGCCGCGCCGGCACCCCGGCCTCCGGCGCCATGCGTTCAAAGGCGCTGTAGCCTGCCGCGCGCAGGCTCAGGCCGCGCTGCTGCAACGCCTGGTCGACACCCGACGCCACGTGCGGGTCCACCCCGCGCTCGGCCTG
>NZ_ATLP01000062.1:0-5262 GCF_000416215.1 Pseudomonas sp. CF161 | reverse complement strand
CAGATCGCGGCCAGTGCGCCGCGGCCTCGACCGCGTTCGTTCTGGCAGCGCTACGCCGGCTGGCTGTCACCGGCCGGGTTTGTCGGGGTCGGCCTGGCGGGGATCGGCGCCGGGATGCTGGTGGTGTCCCTGAGCCTGCCATTGCACAGCTCGCCCGAAGCCCTGCCGAGCATCTTCGAACAGAGCGATGCCGAGATCATTCTGAGTACCCCAGCCGAGGAGATCGAACAGTGACCCAGCCCAACAAGCCCCTGAAAACCCTGCTGGTGGTGTCGCTGCTGCTCAACGTCTTCCTGCTGGGCGGCCTGGCCGGTGGCCTCTACCAATGGCTGGGGCACAACCCGGCGCCACCCCTGGCCGTGGCGGAACCCCAGCACGGCCTGCGCCAGGCCCTGGTGCAACTGCCGGATGTCAGCCGCCGGCAACTGCGCCAGTTGCTGCGCCAGACCCGCACCGACAGCCAACCGTTGCTCCTGGCCGGGCGCCAGGCGCGGCTGGATGTGGTCGAGCGCCTGCAGCAACCGACCCTCGACCGCAATGCCCTGGACGCCGACCTGGGTCGCGCCCGGGAAGCCGACAGCGCGCTGCGGGCCCGGGTCGAAACCGCCCTCGCCGACTTTGCCGGCAGCCTCAGCCTGGAAGACCGGCAGAAGCTCGCCGACTCGCTGTATATGCGCGGCCAGGGCAAGGCTCGTCCGGGCAATAAGCACTAAGGCGCCGGAGCTATCCGGCGCCGGTGTTTCATCCAGGCCAGAACGTTTATGAGGTGGTCGTGGTCGAGAGGAAGTCATACGATCTCATGGCTGATGCGCTCGCCAGCGCTCGCCCGAGACGCCATCCCGAGCCGCCCTGACTTCCCCCACCATTGCCTGTGCATGGCGTATCCAGGGTTGTCTCCCCCGGACGATTGCGGTACAAAGCCCAAGCGAAGTTGTACGACAACATAATAAAAACCCACCCTGTCCGGCTCCAGCCCTGACCCGGCTCCCGGCGTTCGAGACTCCCTGCCATGTCCCTGCCCACTGCCTCGCCCGCTGCTCCCGTCGCCTTTTCCCGTCCACTCGCGGTGCTGATCCTGCTGTGCATGGGCTGTGCCTTCGCCGGCAACCATGTGGCGGCGCGGGTCGCGTTCGACGACGGTGCCGGGGTGCTGCTGGCGATTCTGCTGCGCTCGGGCGGGACCTTGCTGGTGCTGGCCGGCCTGGTGCTGTGGCAGCGCCAGAGCATTCGCCTGGCCCCCGGTGCCTGGCGCTGGCAATTGCTGCTGGGGCTGCTGATCGCGGCCCAGAGCCTGTGCCTGTATTCGGCGGTGGCGCGGGTGCCGGTGGCCCTGGCGCTGCTGGTGGCCAACGTCTTCCCGATCCTGCTGGCGCTGCTCACCTGGGCCCTCGGCGGCCCGCGCCCCACGGCGCGCACGGCGGCGCTGATGGCGATGATCCTGGTGGGGCTGGTGCTGGTGCTCGATGTGCCGGGGCGCCTGGCGGCCAGCACCGAGGTCGGTCCGCAATGGCTATTGGGGGTAGGCCTGGCGTTCTGCGCCGCCAGCGTCTTCGCCTGCGCGCTGTGGATCACCGATCACCGGCTGTCCCAGGTGCGCGGCTCGGTGCGCAGCCTGCTGACGATCCTGGTGGTGTTCAGCAGCGTCAACCTGGCCGGCCTCAGCGGCGCCCTGCCCGGTGGCCTCGACCTGCCGCAAAGCAGCACCGGCTGGCTGGCCCTGGCGACCCTGGTGGTGCTGTATGGCACCGGTTTTATTGTGCTGTTCATGTCGGTGCCGCGCCTGGACATGCCGCGCAATGCCCCGGTGATGAACATCGAACCCCTGGCCACCTTGCTGATGGGCTGGCTGGTGCTGGACCAGATGCTCAATGCCGGGCAGATCCTGGGCGGCGCCATCGTGGTCGGCGGCATTGTGCTGCTGACCTGGCGCAAGGCCCAGCCGGCCCCCGCCGTCGCCCCTCAGCCACGCACCGGCGCGGTGCGCAACGAGGTGGCGCAGGGCGACTGACGGCGTTGGAGCAGGGCGGCCGCAGGGTGTTGCCCAGGGACGGTGCAGGTTATGCTCGTCGCCCGACCCGCCACAGGGGCCTGGCGCGCGCTGCGGCCAAGCCCCTCGAACATCACGGAAAAACCGCAATCATGGGCGAAAAAACCCGAATCACCCTGGCCGCCCTCGGCACCTGCGCCGCCCTGCTGGGCACTGGCCAGTGCCTGGCCGCCGCCCCCGACGCGCCTCAGCTCAAGGCCCTGGTCGATGCCACGATCAAACCGCTGATGCAGGCCCAGGACATCCCCGGCATGGCCGTCGCCATCAGCATCGATGGCCAGGCCCACTACTTCAATTACGGCGTGGCCTCCAGGGAGAGCCGGCAGGCGGTGAGCAACAGCACCCTGTTCGAGATCGGCTCCCTGAGCAAGACCTTCACCGCCACCCTCGGCGCCTACGCCCAGGCCACTGGCAAGCTGACCCTGAGCGACGCCGCCAGCCAGTATCTGCCGGCGTTGCGCGGCAGCGCGCTGGAGCACATCAGCCTGTTGCAACTGGCGACCTACAGCGCCGGCGGCCTGCCATTGCAGTTCCCGGACGACGTCAAAAGCGCCGAGCAGACCCTGGACTACTACAACACCTGGAAACCGGCCTATCCCCCCGGCAGCCAGCGCCTGTATTCCAACCCGAGCATCGGCCTGTTCGGCTACCTGGCGGCGCGCAGCCTGGGCCAGCCGTTCGAGACCCTGATGAGCAATACCCTGCTGCCCAAGCTCGGGCTCAAGCACAGCTACCTCCAGGTGCCGCAGGACCAGCAGCACCTGTACGCCCAGGGCTACACCCAGGCCAACCAGCCGATCCGGGTCGGTGCCGGCCCGCTGGACGCCGAAGCCTACGGCATGAAGACCAACTCCGCCGACCTGCTGAGCTTTGTCCAGAGCAACCTGCAACCCGACCCACTGGAACCGGCGTTACAGCAGGCGATCGCCCTCACCCACAGCGGCTACTACCGGGTCGCTGACATGACCCAGGGCCTGGGCTGGGAGATGTACGCCTACCCGATCAGCGAGCAGAAGCTGGTGGACGGCAATTCATCAGCGATGGCCCTGCAACCCCACGCCGTCCATTGGCTGAACCCGGTGCAAGCGCCCCAGGCACAGATGCTGCTCAACAAGACCGGTTCCACCAACGGTTTCGGGGCCTACGCGGCCTTCGTTCCCGGGCAGCACATCGGCATCGTGATGCTGGCCAATAAAAACTACCCCAACGCCGAACGGGTCAAGGCGGCGCGCACCCTTCTCCAGGCGTTGCAGACCAAACCCTAGGTCATCACTCCCGTAGCCGCTGCCCAGGCACGAGGCTGCGCTGGCCGGTATGGGCGCCGTGTTTTATCGGGTGTATGGGGCGTCAGTGCGGGCCAGCGTCCGAACGCGGCCCGAGCCTGGCGCCAGCGGCGACGGAGATTCGGGCTGGCCCTCGCCACGAGGGAATGGGATGCGCGGCTTTGGCCGATCAAAAGTCGTTCACCGCGCACGGCGTTTTCTCACTAAACTGCGCTGAACCTTATGGTCCAATGTCCGGTCGATAGTTGCACCCTGGCCTGGGCCGTGGCGACCTTGTCGACGAGGATCGTTGGCCTGTATTACTTCCTGGAGAACCTCCCGTGATATCGACTCTACACATCGCCAGGCTCAAAGCATGGGGCGCCCATGGGTTCACCGCGACCGGCGTGGTAACGGCCTTTCTCGCCACCCTCGCGCTGTTCGACAACCAGCCCAAGGCCTGCCTGATCTGGCTGGGCGTGGCGCTGCTGGTGGACGGGGTCGACGGCTCGCTGGCGCGCAAGGTCAACACCCAGTCGGTGCTGCCCAATATCGACGGTTCGGTGCTGGACCTGGTGATCGACTACCTGACCTACGTGTTTATCCCCGCACTGTTTATCTACCGCTACATCGCCCTGCCCGACTACACGCCGCTGCTGGCCACTTCGCTGATTCTGGTGTCGTCGCTGTTCTGCTTCTGCAACGTCAACATGAAAAGCAAGGACAACTATTTCCAGGGCTTCCCCGCCGCCTGGAACGTGGTCGCGCTGTGCCTGTACATCATCGCCCCACCGGCTTGGCTGACCCTGCTCAGCATTATCGGCCTGGCCCTGCTGACGTTGTCGCGGATGAAGTTTTTGCACCCGTTCCGCGTGCGGCGCTTTATGCCGATCAATATCGCCGTGACCTTTATCTGGCTGTTGTGCAGCCTGCTGCTGGTGCTGCGCCATCCGGACGAAAACCCGGTGGTGATGCTGGTATGGCTGGCGATGTCGGCGTATTTCCTGGGTATCTGCCTGTGGCGCAGCTCGCTGGAATGGCTGGACCGCTCCCGCCGCTAAACCTTCCCCCCCTCCCCTGGCGCTCGCTGCGATCGTGCAGCGAGCGCGGTTGAATCTTGCCAAACCATTGCACCTGCAAGAAAATGAGATGCATTATCAAATGCCTCTGCAATGGTCCCGCCCATGTCGCCCCCCGATCTCTCGCAGCAACACGCCGTGCACACGCTTTACCAGGAGCACCATTCATGGCTGTGCGGCTGGCTGCGCAAGAAGCTTGGCTGCGTGGAGAACGCCGCCGACCTGGCCCAGGACACCTTCGTACGCGTCATGACCCAGCGCAAGGCGCCGGAGTTGCGAGAGCCGCGGGCCTACCTGAGCACCGTCGCGCGCAGCCTGATGATCGACATGTTCCGCCGCCGAGGCCTGGAGCAGGCCTACCTCGAAGCGCTGATGGCGCTGCCCGAGCCGGTGGACATCTCGCCGGAAACCCGGGCCTTGATCATCGAGACCCTGGTGCGCATCGACACCCTGCTCGACGGCCTGGGCGGGCGTACCCGGGAGATCTTCCTGCTGGCCCAGCTCGACGGCCTGAGCTATGTGGAGATCGGCCGCCGCTTGCAGGTTTCGGTCAACACCGTGAAAAAACACGCGGTCCGCGCCCTGACCCACTGCCTGCTGGCGCTGGAGGACTGACCCATGGCGCAGCCGCAAGCACTCGACTACGCGACCCTGGAAGCCGCCGCCCGCTGGTACGTCGACCTGCGTTGCGAAGCCCACAGCGAGGCCCTGCACCAAGCCCACCGGCGCTGGCTGGAACATGACCCGCGCCACGTGCAGGCCTGGGAACGCATGGGCCGTTTGCAGGCCACCTTCGACCAGGCGCCGGCAGGCCTGGCGCGCCCGGCCCTGAACGGCGCCCGGGCCAAGCGCCGCGAAGTGCTCAAGCTGCTGT
>NZ_ATLP01000061.1:0-15806 GCF_000416215.1 Pseudomonas sp. CF161 | reverse complement strand
CGTCGAACACCCGCAGCACGATGCCCGGGCCGGCGCCGTCGAGCGCCGCGCCTTCCAGGGGCGTGGCTTCAGCGCCCCAGCGATTGAGCCATTGGCAGAGGTTGCCGGTCAGTTCGTGATGGGGGCTGTGCACGTAGATCCGGGCACCGGCCAGGTCCGGCTGGCGCGGCGCGGTGCTGGTGCCGGCCAGTGGCAGCTCGAGGCTCATGGAAAAGCTGCTGCCCAGCCCCAGCTCGCTGGTCAGGCGGATTTCACTGCCCATCATCGCCGCCAGCTTGGCGCAGATCGACAGGCCCAGCCCGGCGCCATGCACGGTGTGGGAGTGGGCGTCGATCTGATAGAAGGGGGTGAACAGCTGTTGCTGCTCTTCCTGGCCGATGCCGATGCCGGTGTCCACCACTTGCAGGGTCATCAGCACCTGGCCATCGCGCCCGGGTTCGGCGCGGGCGCGGACGATGACGTGCCCGGAGAGGGTGAACTTGATGGCGTTGCTGATCAGGTTGGTGAGGATCTGGCGGATTCGCACCGGATCCCCCAGCAGCGCCTCGGGCAGTTGCGGATCGACGCAGGAAAACAGCAGCAGGTCCTTGTTCCGGGCGCTGTCGATAAAGGCCCCGGTGCAGCCCTGGACCAGCTCCCGGGGGTCGAACGACTGACCGCCCAGGGCCAGTTGGCCGGACTCGATCCGGGTGATGTCGAGGATGTCGCTGATGATCTGCAACAGCAGCCCGGAGGACACCTGGATGCGTTCGAGCAACTGGCGCTGTTCGGCGTCGAGGTCGGTCAGCCCCATCAGTTCCAGTGAGCCGAGGACCCCATAGAGCGGGGTGCGGATTTCGTGGCTCATGGTTGCCAGGAACACCGACTTGGCGCCGTTGGCCCGGTCGGCGGCGTGCTTGGCCTGGGTCAGCTCCTGTTCCATCTGCGCCCTTGCGCTGAGGTCGGCGAAGGCACAGACCACCACGTCCTGATCGTGGTAGCGGGTCGGGGCAAAGGCGATGTAGAACGAGCGGCCGTCGTGGGCGCGGTGGTTTTCGATGGTGCCCGGTTGCGTGGCGCGGCTGAGCCGTTCCAGCAGCGGTTGCTCCAGCCCGCTGTCGTGCAGGCTCTGGCCGACCTGGGTGTCGAACCACTTGAAGGCCAGGGAGTTGGCGAAGACGATCCGGCGCTCGTCGCGGCTGAACACGCAGAGCGCCACCGGGGTGGTTTCCAGCAGGGTGCGACTGAACTGGTCGCTTTCCATCAGTTGCCGGTGGGCCTGTTGCGCCGGCGCGATCACCCGCCGGTTGTAGCGGCGCACATAAGCCCAGCCGGCCAGTGGGCTGAGCGACAGCAGGGCGATGATGCTTGCCAGCAGCCAGTAGTGGCCAAAGAACAGGCTGGGGTAGGACAGGATGTAGTAGCCGGTCCAGGCCCCGTTGGCGGCGTCGATCCGGAACACCAGCCCGTCAGCCCGGTAATTGACCCCGGGGCCGACCCCGCTCGGGTACGGCGCCGGACCCAGCAGCAGGCCGTCCTCCCGGCTGACCAGCCAATGGGCGTCGTAGACGCCACGTTGCAGCACCCGGGAAAAGATATTGATCCGCTCGCGGCTGATCAGGGTCGCGGCGTAGCTGCCGGGGCTGCCGCTCGCGGTATGGCGCAATGGCAGGTAGGCGAGCACATGGTCGGGGTAGCCCTGCAGGCCGATCCAGCGGATGCGGTCGGCGCTTGCGGCATCGGCGCGGATCGCCGCCATTGCCGCCTGGGTCAGGCGCGCCGAGAGGTTGGGGCGGCGGCTGCCGACCGTGGGCACGGTGTAGCTGGCGCCGGGTTCGGCATCCACCACCAGCAGGCCCGAGGCGGGAAAGCTCGAACGCACCCAGAAACTGGAATAGAGGTCGGCCAGGTAGCGACCGAACCCCGCCGCCCGGCTGCTGTGCAGAGGGCAGGACGCAAGCTCCTGGCAGACCAGGGTGAACGGCGTGTCGACCGGCGAAGGCGTGCCCTGGTACAGGGTCGCGCCGGGTATCTGCTGGTCGTCCATGGCATGGAAGATCGTCGGCGAATTCTGCTGCGAGTCGCTGTAGTCGAGGATGTGCGCCTGCTGCAGGCGAGTGAGCAGCACCTTTTGCTCGTCCATGTAACGGGTCTGCAGAGTGAAGTCGATGCTGATGCGTTCCTGCTCCTGGCTGATGATCCGCTGGAAGCCCCAGAGCAGGGCGCCGGCCATGATCAGCAGCAGTGGCAGGACGCCGAACAGCACCAGGTTCAGTCGTCGAGAGTTTCGCGCGATGCGTCGTAGCGGGAGGTTAGGCATGGGGGAGGAAAAGCGGCCCGGGTGGGTGGAGAAAAAGGTGGCGGTACACTGCATCCCAGCAACTGCGAGAAAGCGTCCAGCTCCAATGCCGCGGAAATAAGATAACCCTGGGCGCTGTCACAGCCAATAAGCCGCAGAAACTCCAGGTCACGACCTGACTCCACGCCTTCGGCTACCACTTCCAGGCCCAATTGCCGACCCAGTTGCACCGCTGCCACCAGGGCCGCGCCCCGGGCTTCGTCAGCCGCTGCACCGTTGACGAAGTGGCGGTCGATCTTCATCTCGGTAAAAGGCGTCGAAATCAGGCTGTACATCGAACTGTAGCCCATGCCGAAGTCGTCCTGAGCCAGGCCGAAACCCTTCAGCCGCAGACGACTGGCGCCCATGTGGTATTGCCCGGGCGACAGCGGGCGTTCGGTTTCCAGCAGTTCGAAGCAGATGTCGCGGGTGGCCAGGCCGGCGCGGGCGGTCATCTGTTGCAGGTGGTCCGGCAGTTCGGGGTCATCCAGCAGCCCGGTGGGCAGGTTCACCGACACCGTGATGCGGTGGCCCAGGGCGTGCCAGTGCTTCTGCGCCTTGATCGCGTCGTCGAGCATCAGGAACAGCAGCGCGCGATCCAGCCGGTGCCGGGTGATGGACGCCAGGAACGAGTCCGGCATCAACAAACCGAAGGACGGGTTGTTCCAGCGCACCAGGGCTTCGGCGCCGGTGATCTTGCCGCTGGCCAGGGAGCGGCGCGGCTGGAACCGCGCCTGCAGTTCGCGGCGGGCGATGGCCCGTTCCAGCACCTGGCGTTCGAACACCGGCTCGTGCTCGGGCTTGAACCGCGTGCCGGCGCGCTGGCCGGTGCTGATGATGGTGCAGATCTGCTGCACGTGGCTGGCGTCCAGCGGCTTGGGGAAGGTGCCCAGTACCGCCAGGCCTTTCTCCTTGGCCATCAGGCCGACGCTGTTCATCAGGCGTCGCGAGCAGGACGAGACGATGGCCAGGATCGGTGCCCGTGGCATGTCGCTCAGGGCGTCGATGAATTGCACGCCGTCCATCTCCGGCATGTGCAGGTCCACCAGCACCAGGTCGTATTCCTGCTGCTGCAACAGGGCCAGGGCCTGGCGGGCGTCGAGGGTCGTGTGCACGGTGCCAAAGCCTGCCTCTTCCAGCAAGCGCTTGACCCGCAGGCACTGGATCGGGTGGTCGTCCAGTACCAGAACACGGATTGTCTTGGGCATGCTCACATCACCTTCCTCTTTACTGATTGAAGTACCTCGCAAAGCGTATCCAGAGGTACCGGCTTGATAAGCAGATGGCGAATCCCGGCCGATTCGCAGCGGCTGCGCAGCACCGGCGACAGCTCGCCGGTGATGCCGATGATCGGCCCGTCGAAGCCGCGCTCACGCAGGGTGCGGGCGAACGCCAGGCCGTCCATGTGCTGCATTTGCAAGTCGGTCAGCACCGCATCGAACGCCAGCAGGTCGTCGCGTTTCAGGGCGTCGACCGCGCTGGCGACGGCCACTATCCGGTTTCCCAGGTACAGGCCTTGCTGCTGGAGCACTTGCAGGGCCAGGGGGCTGTCGTCCACCGCCAACAGCCTGAGGTCCATCCTGGGTGCCAGGTTGTCCGGCGGCGCAAAGCGCATTGCGCTGACAATCCCGGCCTGCGCCTGGGCCACGGCGTCGCGCAGGCTGTCGAGGCTGTACATCCGCGCGACCCAGGCCGGGTTCGCCTGGTGTCGCGCGGGGGCCATCCCGGGGGCATGCACGATGACCCGCGGCCCGCTCCAGGGGCCGAGCTTGAACGGGTCGAGAAACGCCTCCACCAGCACCGAGCGCTGGGTCGGGGCGTCCTTGTCCGGGGTGTAGGGCATGGCCAGTGCGCCCCAGCGGCGCAGCCAGTGGCAGAGGTTCTGCACCACTTCTAGCACGTCGCCCCGGACATACACCGGGGTCACGTCCAGGCGCGGCCATTCAGGTTCGGGGCGGTCGGTAACGGCCTCCAGGGCCAGGCTCAGGCCGAAGCTCGAACCCAGCCCGGGCTCGCTGATGGCCGAGAGCTGGCCGTGCATCATGTCCGCCAGGCGCGCGCAGATCGCCAGGCCCAGGCCGGTGCCGCAGGCGTCCTGGCTCAACCAGCTGGGCACCCGGTAATAAGGTTCGAACAACCTGGCCTGGAATTCGGCGGCAATGCCGGGGCCGGTGTCGACCACCTGGAAACGCAGCCGGGCCCGTTGGCCGCTGGTCGGCGTGCAATACAAGCGCAGGACCACATGGCCCGACTCGGTGAACTTGATCGCGTTGCTCACCAGGTTGTTGAGGATCTGCCGCATCCGCCCGCCATCGCCGATCACCTGTTCCGGGGTGTCCGGGTCCAGGGTCACGTACAGCCGCAGGCCCTTGCCACGGGCTCGGGCCGAGTAGCTGAAGGCCACTTCTTCCACCAGTTGCACCGGGGAGAACGGGGCGAGGTTCAGGGTCAGCCGGCCGGACTCGATCAGCGACAGGTCGAGGGTGTCGTTGATGGTGCGCATCAGCGCCGAGGACGCTTGCTGCGAGGCTTGCAGGTAGTCCTGTTGCTGGTCATTGAGGGGCGTGGTGTTGAGCATTTCCAGGGAGCCGAGAATGCCGTACATCGGGGTGCGGATCTCGTGGCTGAGGGTGCTCAGGAACAGGGTTTTTTCACGGTTGGCCTGGTCCGACAGACTCTTGGCCTGGAGCAGCGATTGCTCGGCCAGCTTGAAGTCGGTGACGTCGTTCATGCAGCACAGCACCGCAGCCACGCCGTTGTAGCTGGTGGGGGCGCAGGTCAGCTGGAGAAAGGTGCCGTCCGCCAACTGGTGCTCGATGGCGTGGACCCGGTCGTGGACGGTGGCGAGGATCTGCCCCTGGAGTTCCGGGACTGCGGCCAGCCAGCGTCGGCCCGACTCGTTGCACAGGATCAGCGAGCCCTCGTCGCGACGAATCAGGCACAGCCCCACCGGGGCCATTTCGATAAACCGGTGGTTGAGCGAGACGCTGTCCGCCAGCGCGCTGTAATGGCGGACCGCGGGCTCCACCAGGCGCAGGCGGATAAAACGTGCGCCGAGGAAAATCCCGGCAAACAGCAGCAGGGTCGTGAGGGCCGTGGTGTACAGGGGGCCTGCGGTGTCCTGCAGCAGTTGGCTGACCGGCGCGTAGTACACCAGGCGCCACCCGGCGTTGCCCACCGACTTGTTGAGCACAACGTAGTCGGGCAGGCCGCCCAGGCGGTGCAGGCCGAAGGAGTCTTCCTCGGCCTTGAACCGCGACAGCGCCTCGGGCACCGCCCAGGCGGCACTGTGCAGCACCACCGCGCCGTTGGCGTCATAGAGCACGTATTTGCCCTGGTGCAATTGCAAGGGGTCCAGGGCCAGGTCGGTCTCTTTGAGTTGCAGCCCGAGCCAGCCGTCGGCGGCGTTGTGCTCGTCGATAGGGCGCAGCAGGTAAACCTGTTTCGAGCGGCCGTTGGGCACCCAGGACCACAGGGTGCGCGCCCCCGGATGCTGGTTCAGCAAGGCTTGCGCCGCACTCCGGTCGAGGCGTTGCAGCCACTGGGCACTGCTGGCATCGAGGTTCGCGCCGCTGCCGCCGCCGGGCTCATACACCGTGCGGATCAGGCCCTGGTCCGGGGCCAGGTAAACCAGTTCGCTGTGGGTGCTGGCGATCTCGACCAGGTCACGGGCCGTGAGCAGCAGCGCCCAGGAATAGTTCGAGGCGTTATTTCCCAGAGGGAACAGGCGTAGTTGATGGTTAGTTGCAAGAAAGTTGGCGCTTGCGGAACTTAAGCTGCCATCGATATTTCGCACGGCGGACGAAGAAATAGCCTTGAGCAGACTGTCCCGTTGATTGAAAAATTGTTGCGCATTGAAGGCCGCGGCATTCATCTGGCGCCGATAGCTGGAAAGGGTGTCCGCCAACGAACCCTGAAGGACAAAGCCGGCAATGATCAAGATGCAAGACAGCAAGCTGAGCATGAACAGACGCAGCAGTGCCACCGGAATATGGGGGCCGGAGAGGTGCCCGAGGGGCTGCGGGGAAAGGGCGTTTTTAGTCATGCACCCATGTTATTGAGAACTTCCTGGCGTTCTATTAAGAATATTCTTAATACCGAGGATTTAAGATAATTCTCATAGGTTAGTTAAGCGAAGAGTTCGACTATTAGGCCTTTATGCTCTAACGCAAAGGCTTGAAAGTTATGATTCTGATTAAAAGGACTCTTGCGGTAGCGGTCAGTTCCACACTGTCGCTGCTAACACTTTCCGCCCAGTCTGCTCAGCCGACTGATTATGAAAAAATCGACCTCAGTTCCGCGCCAGGCGAATCCCGGGTGCTCGATGACGTGCGCGTCGACTTCACCGGCAGTGGCCCGGGGATTCGTGTCAGCGGTGCGCAAAACCAGTTGCAGGGCGACGGTTACCAGGTCCAGGTCACGGCGGCCAGCGCGAACAGCGCGGTGGTCGGGGTGCAGGTGGAGGCCGCAGGCCAGGCGACGTTGAATGACGTCAGCATCACCACTGGCGGCTCCGACCGGGCCGACGGCGCGCTGGTGAAGGACGCCGGCAGCAGCCTGACCTTGAACGATGTGCAGATCACCACCAGCGGCTCCGGCAGTCGCGGGGTGGTGGCTACCGACGGCGGCCAGGCGGTGTTGTCCGGTGGCTCGATCAGCACTTCGGGTGGTCGGGCCGAGGCCCTGTCCGCCAGTGGCAGCGGTTCCAGCATCCAGGCCTCGAACATGGATCTTTCCAGTACGGCGACCTGGAACGGCACCCTGGTGTTGGCCGAGAGCGGTGCCTCCATCAGCCTGGACAACGTGACGCTCAACACCCTGGGCAGCATGGGCGCGATGTCCGCTGAAGGGGTTGGTTCATCCATCAGTGCCAATGGCGTCGAGCTGATGGCGACTGACGGGCAGGGCGTGCGTGTCACCAGCGCGGCGCTGACCTTCCGCAACGGCAGCATCAACGCCAAGGGCGACGGCATTCTGCTGAGTCAGCTGTACCAGAAACCGGGGGGTGTGGCCGAGGTCAGCAACAGCGACATCGTTTCGCAGAACGGCTACGGCATCAACATCAACGCCGCCAGCGCCGCCGCCGACCTGGATAACGTGCGCATCACCACCCAGGGCAATTACGGCTCGGGGCTGTGGATGCCCGGGAGCAACAGCCGTGCCGACCTCAAGGACAGCACCATCGAAACCTTCGGCAACCAGGCGACGGGCATCGACAACCGCGCCGGCAAGGCAACCATCACCGGGGGCAGTATCGTCACCCACGGCGCCAGCTCTCACGCGCTGTATGCCTCGCCCGATACCATCAACAGCCCGGGCGCCGAGTTCGACGTCAAAGGGGCGTCGATCGAAACCTTCGGCCGTGGCTCGGTGGGGGCCTTGGCGCGAATGGCCGGGGCCAGCATCAGCGTCAGCGACAGCCGTATCGTGACCCACGGTGACTCCGCCTATGGGCTGTTCGCCTCCGGGCGCGGAGCCAGCGTGGCACTTGTCGACTCCGACCTGTTGACTGAGGGCGAGTCGGCCTATGGCTTGTCCATCAGCAACAATGCCACTGCCAGGTTTCAGGGCGCGAACGTGCAGACCCAGGGCGCTGACGCCCACGGCATTGTCAGTTTTGCTACCGGGGCCGGGGTGGTGAATGACATCGAGGTCAACGCCAGCCAGATCGACACCCAGGATGGCGTGGGCATCCTGGTCAATGGCGGCGGCCTCGACATGCGCTTCACCGACAGCCGCCTGCTGGCCCGCAGCGCCGGCCAGCCGGGCACCGCGCTATGGATTACCGACCGTGCCGGCGGGGTGTTGGCGGGGGATGTGCAACTGGATGCCGTGAGGTCGCAGATCAGCGGCGACATCGTGGTCGACGCCGGCACCCTGCAACTGAACCTGGGCGATCACTCGACCTTGCAGGGGGCCATTCAGGACAACCGGCAAAGCACCCGGCTGGACATCGACGACAGCAGCCTCTGGACGCTCACGGGCGACTCGACCCTCAACCAGTTGGCGAATACCGGGGTGGTGGAATTCGCCGACCCGGGCCTGGGCGGCGCCTTCAAGCAACTCACGGTGAGCGGTGACCTGAGCGGCGACGGGCTGTACATCATGAACACCGACCTGGGCCAGCAGGCGGGCGATCGGCTGTTGGTCGGTGGCCAGGTCACCGGGCAGAACCAGATCCTGGTCCGCAACTCCGGCGCCGAACCCGGTGCCGACGGGCAACGCCTGACCCTGGTGGAGAGTGCCGGGGGCCCGGGCTCGTTCAGCCTGGCCAACGCCGGGAAGGTGGTCGATGCGGGGACCTATCGCTATGAGCTGCAAGGCGATGCCCGGTCCGGCGACTGGAGCCTGGTCAACGTCGGGCGCAACCAGGCGCTGACACCGGGGCCGGACAACCTGTCCACCGGCGCCAGTGCCGCCATCAACAGCAGCGCCATCGCCACCTTGCGCGGCACCTGGGACGCCGAGCGCGCGACCCTGGTGCAAAGGGTCGGCGAGCTGCGCGCCGGTGCGGGTGGCCAGGGCCTGTGGGTCCGCGGCTTCGGCCAGCAGCAGTCCCTGGACAACGGCGTGGGCCGGGACTTTGCGCAACGGGTGCAGGGCAGCCAACTGGGGATCGACACCCGCATCGCCACTGCCCGGGGGGCGCTGGTGGTGGGTGGCCTGGCGGGGTACAGCCAGACCGACCGCGATTTCAAGGGCGAGGGCAGCGGCAAGCTCGACAGTTACCACGCTGGGGCTTACGCCACCTACCTGGATGACTCGGGCTGGTACACCGACACCTTGCTCACCCTCAACCGCTGGTCCACCCGGCTGGATGTGCACGGCACCGATGGCGCCAAGGTTTCCGGGCATTCACGCAGTCACGGGGCCGGGGTTTCGGTGGAGGCCGGCAAGCAGATCAGCCTCGATGACGGCTGGTTTGTCGAACCCCAGGTGCAAGTCTCGATGCTCTACGTGGCCGCAGACAGCTACCGCCTGGACAACGGCCTGCAAGTCGATGCTGGCAACGGCCTGTCGACCCAGATGCGCGCCGGCGCCCGCACCGGTCGCGCGCTGCCACTGGACAACGGCGTGCGCCTGCAACCCTACCTCAAGGCCGGTTGGGTCGAAGACTTCTCGGCCCGCAATACGGTCAAGACCAACGGCATCAGCAGCCGCCCCGATGGCAGTGGCGGCGGCTGGTATGCCGGGGCCGGGGTCACCGCGCAGGTGAGTCCCAAGCACCAGCTGTACGCCGACCTGGAGACCAGCGAGGGTTCCAGTATCGACCGTCCCTGGGCGGCCAATATCGGCTACCGCTACAGCTTCTGACGCTGTTCGGTGGCTGTGGCCGGTGCTGCGAGCAGACGCAGCACCGGCTTTTTCACGGGTGGGGCGTGCCTTGGGCCTGGCCGTGAGTCAATGAGTAAATGGCTGTCTGAATCACCCGCAAAATGATTTATCATACGCCGTATGTTTAATTGCGCGAGGTAGCGGCTATGGCGTTCGGCAAGGTTTTTATCGCCACATCGGTGGACGGGTTTATCGCCCGCAGCGATGGCGGCATCGACTGGCTGCCCGTCGGGGAGTCCGACGAGGATTACGGCTACGGGGCGTTCATGGCCTCGGTGGATGGCATTGTCATGGGCCGTGGCACCTATGAAAGCGTGCTGGGTTTCGAGCCCTGGCCGTTCGACAAACCGGTGGTGGTGCTCAGCCGTACCTTGCGTGAGCAGGATGTGCCGCAGCCCCTGCGGCCGCGGCTGCGGATCAGCGCCGCCGAGCCCCTGGCACTGGTGGCGCAACTGCGGGCCCAGGGCTGGAAGCACGCCTATATCGATGGCGGGGCGGTGATTCGAAGCTTTTTGCACGCCGGGTTGATCGACGAATTGACCCTGACCCGGGTGCCGGTTCTGATCGGCAGCGGGCGGCCTCTGTTCGGCGAACTTGAGGCGGATGTGCGCTTGAGTGTGGCCGCTTCGACGCTGTATGCCGATGGCCTGGTCAGTACCCGCTATCGCGTCGAAACGGTGCCGGCCCATGGCTGAGAAACCCAGGCGCAGCGGTCGCCCCACTGCCGGCAGTTCTCTCAACCTCGATCAGGTCCTGGACGCCGGCCTGAGCCTGCTGGAAGCAGTGGGGCCCCAGGCTTTTGGTGGCAGGGCCCTGGCGCGGCAACTGGGGATCACACCGATGTCGGTGGCCTATCACGTGGGCGATCAGCACAACCTGATGCGCCTGCTGGTGGAGCGGGCGCACGCCGAACCGCTACCTGAACCGGCACCGGACCTGCCGCCCCGGCAACGGCTCCAGGCCCTGTTGGGCGGCTATATGGCGCGGGTTCGCCGGCACCCGGCGCTGACCTTGTGCGTCCTCGGTGACCCGCAGTTGTTCCATGGCTCGTTGGCGGACCTCAGCACGCGCCTGCGCCAGGCCGTGGGCCAGTTCG
Source organism: Pseudomonas sp. CF161 (assembly GCF_000416215.1). Lineage (NCBI taxonomy): Bacteria > Pseudomonadati > Pseudomonadota > Gammaproteobacteria > Pseudomonadales > Pseudomonadaceae > Pseudomonas > Pseudomonas sp. CF161. Next base: position 5,058 of record NZ_ATLP01000061.1, on the reverse strand, counting down.
ACGATGACCCGGTGCTGTTCGACCTGTTGCTCGACTACACCCACGGCCACGCCCTGGCGCTGGCCTTGGCTGGTGAGGCGGGGCACGCCCTGGAAGGGGCGTTTGAAGCGGGGCTGCGGCGTTTGTTGCGCGAAACTGCGCCTTGATCGAGGGCGCCAAACAGGGCGACCTCGCTACCGAGCCCCGCACCCACTTCCTGCAACGCCGATCAACTGGGCCCAGACTGCTTCCGTGCCGATAAGGCCCTCAGTCGCCCGCGCCCCCAGCCCCGGCACCCGCACCAACCGCGCCGCCGGATCCGGCCTTGCCGGTGCCCAGCGGGCCTTTCTGGGTCTGCTCCGACTTATTGTTCTGCAACTGGTCGTTGGCGTAGGGGCCGGGTTGAGTATTGGTGGTGTTGTTCTTGGGTTTGGCGCCCGAACCGGTGCCGCCGCTGGGCGGGCTGGGGTGGGTGCCCGGTGGCATCGCCGAACCGCTGTTGTCGTTGCTGTTCATGCCCGACGCGTTCGGCGCCTGGTGGGTATCGGCGGTGGCTGCCAGCACCGGGCCTGCCAGCACGCAGGCCAGGCCGGCCAGGATCAATGGGGTACGCAACGCATTTTTCATGGGAGAACCTCTTGCTGGGACACGCTGCAATGAACGGCTCAAAGGCGTCTGCCACGGGCGGTCAGGGTGCAGTCCTCATCCGGTGAGCGATTTCAAACCTCGCCAGATTGGGAAAGCGCGGGGGCGGGGAAAGTTTGAAAAATTTTGCCGATCAACGATGAATGGAAGCGCGCGGGTGAGGGTCCGATGAACAATGCCGCCCGTGTGGCGCCGGTTCCGGTACGGGGCAGGCCGCTGCAGGGCGGCGCGAATGGCATGTTGTATTTTCAAGGGGAGGGTGCAGACTGATTCGGCGCCCCGTCCGGGGCAGGCCCCCCCTTTGTTCAGGCACACAACAATAAACCGCGGAGACCGCCATGTCTGACCAGCCCGAGCTGACACCCCGCGTCGATGATGATCGCTTCCGGCTGTTGGTCGATGCCGTGATCGATTACGCGATTTACATGATCGACGCCCAGGGGTTTGTCGTCAGTTGGAACACCGGGGCCAGGCGCTTCAAGGGCTATCAGGAAGCGGAAATCCTCGGTGCGCATTTCTCCTGTTTCTATACCCCCGAGGACCGTCAGGCCGGGCTGCCCCAGCGCACCCTGGATACTGCCCTGCACGAGGGCCGGTTCGAGGGCGAAGGCTGGCGGGTGCGCAAGGACGGCACGCACTTCTGGTGCCATGTGGTGGTCGACCCGATCCGTGATGCCCAGGGGCAGTTGCTGGGTTTTGCGAAAATCACCCGCGACCTGACCGAGCACAAACTCGCCGAGCAGACCCTGAAGCAGAGCGAGCAGCAATTTCGCCTGCTGGTGCAGAGCGTCACCGACTACGCCCTCTACATGCTCGATGCCCAAGGCCGGGTCAGCAGCTGGAACTTGGGGGCGCAACGGATCAAGGGGTATGCCGCCCAAGAGGTCATCGGCGAGCATTTCTCGTTGTTTTATACCGAGCAGGACCGCGCCGCCGGGGAGCCGGCGCGGACCCTGGAGATTGCCCGGCAGGACGGGCGCTTCGAAAAGCAGGGCTGGCGGGTGCGCAAGGACGGCACGCAGTTTCTGGCCCATGTGGTGGTCGACCCGATCCGCGCCGACACCGGGGAGATCATCGGTTTCGCCAAAATCACCCGGGACATCAGCGAAGCCTTCGAAGCCCAGAAAAAACTCGAACTGGCGCGAGAGGCACTGTTCCAGTCGCAGAAGCTCCAGGCCATTGGCCAGCTCAGCGGCGGCATCGCCCATGACTTCAACAACCTGCTGACGGTGATCCTGGGCAACCTGGAGCTGCTGCAAAAGCGCCTGGGGGATGACCCGAAACTGACGCGCCTGGCGACCAATGCCGTGCTGGGCGCCCAGCGCGGGGTGTCGCTGACCCAGCGCATGCTGGCCTTTGCCCGGCGCCAGGAACTCAAGACTGAATCGGTGCAACTGAGCCAGCTGCTGGCCAGCCTCAACGACCTGCTGTGCAGTTCCGTGGGGCCCCAGGTGATCGTCACCGCCGAACTGCCGCCCGAGCTGCCGGCGGTGCAGGCCGACATCAACCAGTTGGAACTGGCCCTGCTCAACCTGGCGAGCAACGCCCGGGATGCCATGCCTGGCGGCGGCAGTATCCACATCAGTGCCCAGGTGCGCAGCGCCCTCAACAGCCTGGGTGAAACGCAGTACGTGTGCCTGTCGGTGGTGGACTCCGGTGAAGGCATGGATGAACAGACCCTGGCCTGCGCCGCCGAGCCCTTTTTCACCACCAAGGGCCTGGGCAAGGGCACCGGGCTCGGCTTGTCCATGGTGCATGGCCTGGCCGAACAGCTGGGTGGACGGCTGGTGCTCAAGAGCAGCAAGGGCCAGGGCACCACCGCCGAGCTGTGGCTGCCTCTGGCCACCGAAGCGGCCCGTCATTTGCCGCAGAAACAGGACCCGGGCCTGAAACCGACGTTCAAGCCGTTGTCGGTGCTGGTGGTCGACGATGACAGCCTGGTGCTCAACAGCACCACGCTGCTGCTCGAAGACCTCGGCCACCGGGTGATCTGCGCGGACTCCGGGGCCCAGGCCCTGCATTGCATCGAGCACGAGCCGGACATCGACCTGATGATCAGCGACGTCGCCATGCCGCAAATGGATGGCGCGCAACTGGCCGAGGCCATGCGCCAATTGCGTCCGGAGTTGCCGGTGATCCTGGCCACCGGCTATGCCCAGGACCTTGTCGGCCTGGCCAGCACCCTGCCACGGCTGTTCAAGCCCTATACCCAGTTGCAACTGCTGGAAGCGGTGACCCAGGCCCTGGAACAGACCCCGGGCCAGGGCGACCGGGGTCAAAGCGCTGAAGAGCAGCGCCTTTCGGGGGGCTGATATCAGTCCTGTGGCTTGGACCAGAGGCCCTTGAGCCAGTTGGTCTTGGCCAGTTCGAGCACCTCATCGCCGCGCCCGCTCATCACCGCCTTGAGCATGTACAGGCTGAAGCCCTTAGCCTGCTCGAGCTTGATCGCCGGCGGCATGGCCAGCTCCTGCTTGGCGGTGACCACGTCCACCAGCACCGGGCCGTCATGGGCCAGGGCGGTGCGCAAGGCGCCTTCCAGGTCTTCGGAACGCTCCACCCGCAGGCCGAGGATGCCCATGGCGTTGGCCATGGCGCCGAAGTCCGGGTTGTGCAGGTCGGTGCCGGTGTCCAGGTAGCCGGCGGACTTCATCTCCATGGCGACAAAGCCCAGGGAGGCGTTGTCGTAGACGATGACTTTCACCGGCAGCTTGAGCTGGGCCAGGGAAATGAAGTCGCCCATCAACATGCTGAAACCGCCGTCCCCCGACAGCGAAATCACCTGGCGCCCGGGGAACGCCGCCTGGGCGCCCATGGCCTGGGGCATGGCATTGGCCATCGAGCCATGGTTGAACGAGCCCAGCAGGCGCCGCTTGCCGTTCATTTTCAGGTAGCGCGCGGCCCACACCGTGGGGGTGCCGACGTCGGCGGTGAAGATCGCGTCTTCGTCCGCCAGTTCGCTGAGTACCCGGGTCAGGTACTGCGGGTGGATCGGCCGATTGGCGGGGCTGGGTTGGGCCAGGTCGTCCAGGCCCTTGCGGGCCTTGGCGTAATGCTTGAGGGACTCGTCGAGGAAGCTGCGGTCGCCCTTGTACGGCAGGCGCGGCCGCAGGGCAGCCAGGGTTTCGCCAACGTCGGCGGCAATCCCCAGGTCGAGGGTGGCACGCCGACCGAGGGCCTGCGGGTCATGGTCGATTTGCACGATGCGGGCATCGCTGGGGTAGAACTGGCGGTACGGGAAGTCGGTGCCGAGCATCACCAGGGTGTCGCAGTTGAGCATGGCGTGGTAACCGGAGCTGAAGCCGATCAGCCCGGTCATGCCGACATCGAACGGGTTGTCCCATTCAATGTGCTCCTTGCCGCGTAGGGCATGCACCACCGGCGCGCCGAGGGCGTCGGCCAGGGCCACCACCTGGTCATGGGCGCCGGCGCAACCGCTGCCGCAGAGCAGGGTGGTGGCCTTGCTGGCGCTCAGCAGCTCGACCAGCCGGTCCAGGTCCTGGGGCGCGGGCAGGGTGCGCGGTGCATGCAGTGCCGGCCAGGGCTTGAGGTGCGCTTCGACTTCCTGCAACGCCACATCGCCGGGAATCACCACCACCGCCACGCCCCGGTTGAGGATCGCGCTGCGCATGGCCCGGTGCAGCACCTGGGGCATCTGCGCCGGGTTGCTCACCAGTTCGACGAAGTGGCTGCATTCCTTGAACAGCTCCTGGGGATGGGTCTCCTGGAAGTAGTTGAGGCCGATCTCCGAAGACGGGATCTGCGCGGCAATCGCCAGCACCGGCACATGGTTGCGATGGCAGTCGAACAGGCCATTGATCAGGTGCAGGTTGCCCGGCCCGCAACTGCCGGCACACACCGCCAGCTCGCCGGTGGCCGCGGCTTCGGCGCCGGCGGCAAAGGCCGCCACCTCCTCGTGGCGCACGTGCATCCACTGGATGCTGTCCATGCTGCGCAAGGCGTCGGTCAGGCCGTTGAGGCTGTCGCCGGTCAGGCCCCAGATGCGCTTGACCCCGGCTTGTTCAAGGGTGGTTGCCAGTTGCTGGGCAAGGGTGATTTTCGCCATGGAGTGCTCCCGTCGTCCGATTAAGAAGTCGTTGCGATCAAGAAAGGACAACAGGCGAGGGCGGATGATTCCACCGGGGGCACTTATCCGGCCCCAGGTGCTGTTGCCGCGCCCTCAGCGAAAGCGCGAGGGGCGGCAGGGGGCGAGTGCGCTGCAGGTTTGACCGTGGATCAGTTCTTCGCTGACCAGGCGCCCGACCGTGGCCGCGAGGATCACCCCGGGGTGCATCACCGCCAGGTACAGCCCCGGGTGCCCGGCACTTGGGCCAATCACCGGCAGGCGGTCGGCGGGCATCGGCCGCTGGCCGACCTCGACGCTGCGCAGGGTCACGGCCTCGGCGCCGCGCAATGACTGGCGCACGCTGTGCAATG
>NZ_ATLP01000060.1:0-201721 GCF_000416215.1 Pseudomonas sp. CF161 | reverse complement strand
GCCGATAAACAGTTTCAGCGGCTGCAGGCTGGGGCTGAAGTTTTTCAGCCAGGTCGCCAACCGTTGCCGGTTGAGCTGCGCCGCCGCGGCGTCGCCGGCAGGCAGCAGCAGGCTCCATTGTCCGGCACGCCCCAGCACTGGCAGGGCCGGTGGATGCTCCCGGGCGAATTGGCGCAGGCCCAGGGCGATACGGTCGCGGTGCTGCGCCAGCTGGGCCTCGACCTGTTCCGCATGGCCCTGGGCAAACAGCGGCTCGCCGCCCTCCAGTTGCAACTGGGCCACCTGCCACTGGCCGTCCATGGGCATGCCCAGCTGTCGCGCGCGGTGCAGCAGCAGCTCCAGGGATTGGTACTCGCCGCTCAACAGGCGCTCCAGCACGTCATGCCGCGAGCGTCCGACCTGCTCTGCCTGGACCAGTGCCGAGCCGATGGCCTGGGTCACCAGCACCATTTTCAGCGAGTAGGGTTGCTCGATCAGCGGCATGCCGGCGGCGTCGGCGGCGGCCAGCAGGCGCTCGGGGATCGCCTGGATATAGGCCGCGCCGGTCAGGATCACCAGGCCGGCGACCTGGCGCTCGACGGCTTCATCCAGCAACTGCAACAGGTTGGCTTGATCCCGGGGGTGGTTGATGCCGGTGACGAACACCAGCTCGCCGCCCAGCACCCACTCGGCAATCCCGCTGTTCTCCGCGACATAAGGCCAGCGCACCGGATTGCCGAGGCCGACCGCGCCGGCGCGCAGGCGCATGGACTCCAGCCCGGGCAGGGCCAGTACATCGTCGACCGTCAGGCTCATGCCTGGACGTCGGCCACGGCGCCACTGCGGGCGCCGAGCAGGCTGCTGAGCAGGATGTAACTCAGGGCGGCAGCGGCAATCCCCACCAGCGGCGCGACCCAGGGCGAGCTGAACGCGGTTACCGTGCCGATGGCGTAGGCGCCCAGGCCGGCCCAGTTGAACGCCGGCAGCCGGGTCTCGGCCAGGCGCGGGTACTGGCCCCGGTAGCGGTAGAAGAAGTCGGCCATGATCACCCCGCCAATCGGCGGGATCACCGTGCCCAGCAGGATCAGGTACGGCACCAGCATGTCGTACATGCCCAGCAGCGCGAGCAGGGTGCCGATCACCGCACCCACCAGGGTCACGGTCTTGCGCCGGCCGGTGCGCAGCAGATTGCAGCCAGCCACGGCGAAGTTGTAGATGGTGTTGTCCTGGGTGCTCCAGATATTCAGCAGCAGCATGGCCATGGCCGCCATGGCGAAGCCTTGCAGCAGAAGCACTTCGACCACGTCCGGTTGCTGGTAGACGATGGCGCCGTAGGCCCCGATCAGCACCATCAGGCCATTGCCGACAAAGAAGCCGATCAGGCTCGCCAGCACCGCGACCCTGGCCGAGCGCGAAAAGCGCGTCCAGTTGGTGGCCTGGGTCGCGCCGCTGACAAAGGTGCCGAACACCAGGGTGATGGCGGTGGACAGGTCGAGGCTGGTGTTCGGCACCACGGCCATCAGGCCTTGCAGGCCGCCAACCTTGACCGTGGCCACCCACATCGACAGCAGCAGCAACAGGCCCATGGCCGGCACCGCAATGTAGGAGAGGATTTCCAGCCCGCGATAGCCGACATAGGCGGTGGCGCAGAACACCATGCCGAACAGCACCATCAGGCCGAGCACGCTGCCCTGGCTCAACTCGAAGTATTTGCCCAGCACCACGGCGGCGGTCGCGGTGCCCCAGGCGTACCAGCCGATCTGGGTAAAGCCCAGGATCAGGTCGCTGAGTTTGCTGCCCACTTCGCCGAAACAGAACCGCCCCATCAGCACCGAATTCAGACCGCTCTTGAAGGCGATGTAACCCAGGCCCGCGGCGTAGATCCCCAGCAGCAGGTTGCCCAGCACAATCACCCCGAGCATTTCACCAAAGCTGAACGCCACCCCCAGCTTGCCCCCGGCGAACATGGTGGCGGTGAAAAAGGTGAACCCCAGCAGCACCATGGCCGTGGAGGCCAGCCCTTTGCGGGCGTGCATCGGCACTTCACTGAGTGGGTAGTCGTTGCCTGGATCGTTCTGCGTCATGAGCCTTCCCCTGGTGTGTCTGGTCTGTGGATGCAGACCCGTTGCAGCCAACGTGCCAACGGCCGAACGGTGACAGACGCACAGGCGCCCCTGTGCAACCTGCACAGGATTTATAGCCAAATCGACGGATTTTGCCGGATTGATTGTTCGCCTTGCCCAGTCAGGCACAAAAGCAGTGCGCCAGTGATACAAAGTGGATCACCGGCCCGGGGCTCAATCGAACAGGGTCGTGCGGGTTTCACCGCGATAAAAGGCAAAGGCCGCCGTGATGTCGCTTTCTATGGTGCGGCCGCGGGACAGCTCGGGCAGGGCGTCGAGGGCAAAAAACGCCGCGTCGCTGACTTCTGACCCGGCCAGCGGCGCTTGTCGGTCGTTGCGCTCACACATGAAGTACAGCTTGTAGAAGTCCCGGGTGTCGGGCTTGAACGGGCCCTTGGCCTTGTGCCGCAGGCTGTAGAGGGCGCTGACCGAAACTTCCAGGCCGGCTTCCTCGTGGATTTCCTTGGCGATGTTTTCCGCCGCCGACAGGCCGATATCGGCATAACCCCCCGGCAGCGCCCAGCAGCCGTCGTTGCGCTCGCGGACCAGGAGGATGCGCTCGTTCTCGATCAGCGCACCGCGCACGTCGACCATGGGCGTCGAGTAGCGCTGGGCGAAGTCGCTGACCAGGCCGGTGATGCGTTCCAGGGGCACGTCCCCCAGTTGCGCGAGCATGCCGTGGGCGATATCGGCGACTTGCTTATAGCGCTCGCGATCAAATTCATCGGTGCAGAAATGCAGGCCGGTGGAAGCGATGGCCTGCAAGCGTTTGGCATGGGCCAGCCAGGTGTTTTCCATGGCGATCTCCTGGTTGAGGGGGCGGGCGATCAAGGCGCGAGCGGGGCGCGCTGGGGTTGGCGCAACCAGTGCGCCAGGGCGCTTACGGCGCTGGCGGCATCGCGGCTGTGACCGGCCCAGGTGCAGGCCAGCATCAGGTTGCGCGGCAGGTTGAAGTCTTCCACCACAAAGCCCTGGGCATCATGCCCGTCGGCGTCATGGGGCACTTGCCGGCGCAAGGTCGGGGCGTCGTCGAAATAGGCCCACACCGGTTTGCCCAGGGCCACCGCCATGCCGATTTCAAAGCAGGTGCCGGAGTCCGGTTCCAGCCCGCGAAAGGCATTCAGGTTGGCCAGCACCGCGTCGCAGTCGTGGATCATTTGCCGGTTGTGCTGGCAGATCAGCCGCGCCGTGGCCTCGGGGGCCAGGCCGTCGGGCACCTGGTTGTCGAAGGGGTAGAGGCCCTCCAGGCCCTGGGCGGCGCAGAGGTCTTTCAGGTGGTGGCCGTGTTCGATGGCGTCTGGGCGAAACACATCGAAACCGGCGAGGTAGATGCGTGGGGGCATGGGCGCTGCTCCGCTGTTCGCCAAGGGCGATTGAACCGGCTGCGCGGGCTTACTCGCCGCGATAGATACAGCCGCTGGTGCAGGTCTCGTGGATGCGGATCGCACTGAGCTCCGGCAGCAGGGGTTTGAGTTCGTTCCAGATCCACTTGGCCAGGACTTCGCTGGTGGGGTTTTCCAGGCCGGGGATGTCGTTCAGGTAGTTGTGGTCCAGACGCTCGTAGAGCGGCTTGAAAATGGCTTTGATTTCCGAGAAATCACGAATCCAGCCGGTGTGCGGATCGAGGTCGCCGCTGAGGTGGATCGCCACCTTGAACGAGTGCCCGTGCAGGCGCCCGCACTTGTGGCCCTCGGGTACGTGGGGCAGGCGGTGGGCGGATTCGAAGGTAAATTCTTTGAAGATTTCCACAGTATCGGTCAGCTCTGGCAGGTGGCTATCGCCGGGGGGGCGGTTGGGGCAGGCGGCGAGTTTAACAGCTTGGCTTTGGCGCTGCGGGAAAACCCTGACTAAAGGGTCAGCAGGTTTTCCCCGAGGCGGCCGTTGGCGGCCAGGTCGAGAAACTCGTCCCCCAGGCGCCGGCTTTCGTCCATCGCGCTGCGCCAGTACTTCTGGCGCCCGGCGTCATCGCCCATGAAGCGCTTGAAGTCGCTGCGGTCCGGCAGTTTGCCGTAGGGCAGGCGCTCCAGGTATTGCCGCGACGGCGCCAGCAGCAGCACGTCTTGCAGGCGCTCGGTGCTGGCCCGGCGCCAGGGCAGGGTCTTGTCGAACCAGCCGGGGATCACCCGGTCGGTGAAGTGGGGGTAGAGCACGATATCGTCGCCGCTGTAGGGCAGGTCGAGGTGGTAATCCAGCAGGCCACCGTCGCGGAACGTACCCGCGCCGGCGCCGGGCAGGTCGCGCACGCCCTGCATCACCATCGGGATCGAGCCCGAGGCCAGCAGCGCCTGGCGCAGGTTGCCCAGGTCCAGGGCGACGAAGCGCGAAGGGAAGTCGTTGAGGGCCAGCAGCGGCGGCGCCAGGCGCGGATCGTGCAGCACCAGCCGTTCGAAGTGCCGGGCCAGGCGCGAGCGGCCGCGCAGGTTATCGGCGATCACCGAGGACAGCCCCAGCCCCAGGCGCCCGCGATGATCGTCGGCGAGCAGGCCGTGGCTTTTGACCACCATGATGTTCAGCCGATACAGCGGGTTGTCGAGGATGCTGGCGTCCTGGCCGTCCAGCAGTTCGTCGAGCATGCGTTGGGAGCTGTGGCTGATCTGCGCCATGTTCACCCCCTTGGCAAAACTCATGGCGTTGTACAGCAGCCCCAGGCGGCGGATGCCCTCGGCGGCATCCGCCAGGCAGGCACTGGCAAAGCGCCAGGAGCCCACCGAGGCGCCAATCAACGAACGCTCCCGGGGCGCCGCCGGCAACCAGTCACCGAACAGCGCCAGGTCCAGGCCTTGAATCCCCAGGGCCTTGGGTCCACCCGCCGCGCCGGGCAGGGTGCCGACTTCGGCGGCGCGCAGGCCGCTCTCGCGGATGCGCGCGAACGCTCGCGGGCCGGCCTTGAGGGTCAGGGCGGGGAACTTGATGTGGATAGCAGTCATACCGGTCTCAGTCGCAGGCGAGCAGGTGAGTATAAATAGAGGTGGCACGGCAGCCGAATGAAAGTTCGGTCCGGCGATACTGGCCATTCAGTTTCAATTAAGTTCAGTTGGGTATCTTCGGCGCCTTAGGCAACACCTGACGAATACGGAGATATTCCATGAAAACCCTGACTGCCCTGTTGACCGCCAGCATTATCGGTCTGACCGCCAGCCTGGCCCACGCCCGTGACCTGGGCCCCGACGAAGCCCTGAGGTTGCGCGACGCTGGTACCATTGTCTCCTTTGAAAAACTCAATGCCACCGCATTGGCCAGGCACCCGGGCTCCACCATCCAGGAAACCGAGCTGGAAGAGGAGTACGGCAAGTACATCTACCAGGTTGAACTGCGCGATGCCCAGGGCCTGGAGTGGGACCTGGAATTGGACGCCGTCAGTGGCCAGGTACTCAAGGATCATCAGGATACGTAATGAAGTGCAATCTGCGCCGTTGCAGTCGCTGGGCCCTGGTGCTGGCAGCGTTCTGCTCGCTGGCACTGGCCCGTGACCTGGACCAGGACGAAGCCCTGCGCCTGCGTCAGCAAGGGGTGATCCTGCCGCTCGAACAACTGCTGCAGCAGGCCCTGGACCGTTACCCCGGGGCCAAGCTGCTGGAGGCCGAGCTGGAAGAAAAACATGACGTCTACATTTATGAAGTCGAGTTGCTGACCGCCGACGGTGTGGTCCGCGAGCTGGACCTGGAGGCCGCCACCGGCCGCCTGTTGAAAGACAAGGAAGATGACTGATGCGCCTGCTTCTGGTGGAAGACCATGTGTCCCTGGCCGATGAACTGCTCGAAGGCCTCAATCGCCAGGGCTACGCCGTGGATTGGCTGGCCGATGGCCGCGATGCGGTGTATCAGGGCAGCAGCGAACCCTATGACCTGATCATCCTCGACCTTGGCCTGCCGGGTTTGCCGGGGCTGGAGGTGCTCAGCCAATGGCGCGCCGGCGGGCTCTCGACCCCGGTGCTGATCCTCACGGCCCGCGGCTCCTGGGCCGAGCGCATCGAAGGGCTCAAGGCCGGGGCCGACGATTACCTGACCAAACCGTTTCACCCCGAGGAGCTGCACCTGCGGGTCCAGGCGCTGTTGCGCCGCTCCCACGGCCAGGCCAACCAGCCAACCCTTCAGGCCGCCGGCCTGCACCTGGATGAAAGCCGCCAATGCGTGGTGCGCGATGGCCTGGATATCCAGCTGACCGCCGCCGAGTTTCGCCTGTTGCGTTATTTCATGCTGCACCCGCAGCAGATCCTCTCCAAAAGCCACCTCGCCGAGCACCTCTATGACGGCGAGACCGAGCGCGATTCCAATGTGCTGGAAGTGCACGTCAATCACCTGCGGCGCAAGCTGGGGCGCACGGTGATCGAAACCCGGCGCGGTCAGGGCTATCTGTTTGGCGCCCAGGCTTCGTGAGGTCGATCCAGCGCCGCCTGAGCCTGGGCTTGATCAGCGTGATGCTGATCGTCGGCCTGGTGCTGGCCCAGACCAGTCTCTGGCTGTTCGAAGTGGGCTTGCAGCGCTACCTCGAAGCCGGCCTGCGCGACGACAGTGAAAACCTGCTGGTGGCGCTGGTACGTGGGCCCCAGGGGTTGCAGCTGGATGAGCGACGCCTGTCGCCGGCGTATCAGCGGCCGTTTTCCGGGCACTACTTTCGCATCGACTTTGCCGACACCCATTGGCGCTCGCGTTCGTTGTGGGACCAGGACCTGCCGCAGCTGGCAAGCGCCGGCCTGCAAGGCAACCTGCAACTGGGCCCGGAGGGCCAGCAATTGCTGGTGCTGCGTTCAGACTATCGGCGCCTGGGGCAGTCGATCTCCATCAGCGTGGCCCAGGACTACACCCCGGTACGTGAGAGCTTTCAACGCATGCGCCAGATCGGCCTGGGCCTGGGGCTGGCGGGGCTGCTGCTGATTTTGCTGCTGCAACGCCTGACCGTGCGCCGCGCCCTGCGGCCCCTGGAAAAAGCCCGGGAGCAGATCGCCCAGTTGCAGCTGGGCCAGCGTTCGCAACTGGATGACCAGGTGCCCGTGGAGCTGGAACCACTGGTGGTGCAGATCAACCACTTGCTGGCCCATACCGAAGATAGCCTCAAGCGCTCGCGCAATGCCCTGGGCAACCTGGGGCATGCGCTGAAGACACCGCTGGCGGTGCTGCTCAGTCTGGCGTCGAACCCCAAGCTGGATGCCCACCCCGAAGTGCGCAAGGTGTTGCAGGAACAGTTGCAGCAGGTGCAGCAGCGCTTGAACCGCGAGCTGAACCGGGCGCGTCTGGCCGGCGATGCCTTGCCCGGCGCCCTGTTCGATTGCGATGGCGAACTGCCGGGGTTGCTGGCGACCCTGAACATGATCCACGGCGAACACCTGGCCCTGAGTTACCAGGCGGCGCCGGGGCTGCAACTGCCTTGGGACCGTGAGGACCTGCTGGAGCTGCTGGGTAATCTGCTGGACAACGCCTGCAAATGGGCGGATGCGGACGTCCGCTTGAGTGTCGGGCAAAGCGCCCAAGGTTTTTGCCTGGCGGTGGACGACGACGGCCCGGGCATCCCCGAGGCGCAGCGCGAACAGGTGTTCAGCCGCGGCACGCGCCTGGATGAACAGACCGATGGCCACGGCCTGGGCCTGGGCATCGTGCGCGACATCATCGACGTCTGGGGCGGCACCCTGAGCCTGGAGGAAAGCGCCCTGGGCGGCCTGCGGGTTGAAATCCACCTGCCGGGGCGCTAGTTGCCCCGCATCCCGTCCGCACCCGGCGCCCTGTAGCCGCTGCCGAAGGCTCGGGCCGCGTTCGGGCGCGGGCCTTGGGTAACACCGTAAATATCCCGCTGGAATATCGGCAGGCTGTGCCGGCCAGCGCAGCGGCTACAGGGATTACCGGGCTTAGACGCGGAATTGGTCCATCAGGCTTTGCTGCTGGTTGGCCAGGCTGTTCAGGGACTGGCTGACCCGCGCCGATTCATTGGCCTGTTCGGCCAGGGATTCGGTGACGTCGCGGATGGTTTCCACGTTGCCGTTGATCTCTTCGGCCACCGCGCTCTGTTCTTCGGCGGCGCTGGCGATCTGCAGGTTCATGTCGCTGATGACGGTCACCGCGTCGCCGATCTGGCGCAGGGCGGTGACGGCCTGGCCGACCTGCTCGACGCTGCCCTGGGCCTGGCGGTGGCTGTTGTTCATCGAGCCCACCACCTCCTGGGTGCCGGTTTGCAGTTGTTCGATCACCAGGCGGGTTTCCTCCACCGACTCCTGGGTGCGGCGGGCGAGGTTGCGCACTTCATCGGCCACCACCGCAAAACCACGCCCGGCTTCCCCGGCACGGGCCGCTTCAATGGCGGCGTTGAGCGCCAGCAGGTTGGTCTGGTCGGCGATGGCGCGGATCACTTCCAGCACCGAGCCGATTTTCTCGCTGTTGGCGGCCAGGCCTTCGACCTGGGTCATGGCGATGCTCATGTCGGCCGCCAGGTGGCCAATGCTGGTGGTGGTGCGGTCGATCACCGTCAGGCCTTCGCGGGTAGCCTGGTCGGCATCGCGCGCGGCGTGGGCGGCCTGGGCGGCGCTGCGGGCCACGTCCTGGGCGGTGGCGCTCATTTCATGGGAGGCGGTGGCCACCTGGTCGACCTGGCGGTATTGCTGCTCCATGCCGGCGCTGGTCTGGGTGGCGATGGCCGCAGACTGGTCGGCGGTGCCGCGAGCGTCCTGCACCGAGCGTTTCACCTCGGCGATGATCGGCTGCAACTTGTCGAGGAAACGGTTGAACCAGCCGGCCAGTTGGCCCAGTTCGTCCTGCTTGTCGTAGGCCAGGCGCCGGGTCAGGTCGCCCTCGCCACTGGCGATGTCTTCCAGCATGTGTGCCACGCCGAGGATTGGTCGGGTCACGCTGCGCGCCATCAGCCACACCAGCAACAGCCCGACGACCGCCGCCAGCAGGCCGAGGCTGAGTTCGATCAGGGTGCCGGCGCTGTTGCGCTCGTCGAGCTCGCCTTGCAGCACAGTGGCCGGGCCTACCAGCACGTGTTCCGGTACATCCAGCAGCACGCCCCAGGGCTTGCCGTCGGGAATCGGCGCGAAGGGCGCGAGCACTTTGAGCACGCTGTCGCTGTGCAGGCTGCGGGTCTGGGTGCCGCTGGCCAGCAGGCTGATCAACTGGCTGCCGCTGGCCTTGTCGACCTGCTCCAGGCGCTGGCTCAGCTTGCTGGCGTCCGGGCTGTAGGCCGCCAGCAGACCGACCGGGCTGATGATGCTGACGTTGGTCTGGCCGTCGTAGAGCTTCTTGCTCGCCTGTTGGCTGGTGGCCTGCAGGCTGTTGAGGTTGATGTCCACCGACAGCGAGGCGATGACTTTACCCTCGACCATCAGCGGGAAGACGATGCTGGTCATCAGCACCTGCTGGCCGTCGATGGCGTAGAAGTAGGGTTCGATCACGCAGGGCTTGAGGGTGCTGCGCGGGCAGGTGAACCAGGCGTTGGCCGGCTCGCCGCTGGGGCCGCTGCGGGTGTCGCTCATGTCGCTTTCGGGCAATGACATCGAGGTCAGCTTGCCCGGCGTGGGCTGGGACCAGTACAGGGCAAAGCGGCCCTTGTCGTTGCTGCCCAGTTCTTCCTGGCCGGTGAACAGCGAGTCCTTGCCGTCCAGCGCGTTGGCTTCGAACACCAGGGACAGGCCCAGCAACTGCGGGTTGGCCTGCAGCGCCGACTTGACCTGGCGGGTCAGGTCTTCACGCAGGTCGAAGGCGTCGAGAAAACGCTTCTCGGCCTGCTCCCGCAGGAACAGCACCTGGCGTGAAAAACCATGGCCGTATTGATAGGCGTCCATGAATTGTTGGCGAATCCCCAGCGCCTGCACCTCGCCCTGAGCCTCGATCCGCGCCTGGGCGGCTTCGTTGAGCATGTCCATGCTGGAGGCTTTCACCAGCTCGGAGTTGTGCTCCATGCGATAGAGCGAGAGGCCCACCAGCAAGGTGACGATACCCAGCAGGCAGAGTCCGGCCAGCAGGGTGATTTTCCATTGGATGGAAAGTTGTCTAAGCGACATGGGGCGTCCTTATTCGATAAATATCTGAGACTTTGCACTGTAACGGCCGCCAAAACCGATTCTTTAAACGCTTGTTCGAAATACCCCCCCCCATTCCCACCGCCACCTGTAGCCGCTGCCGCAGGCTTGGGCCGGGTTCGGACGCTGGCCCGTACCGACACCCACTTGTTTCAGTTGAAACAGGGCCCGCATCCCGACGCACCCCGAACCCGCGCCCGCCACCACAGGCGAGAAAGCGCGTTCCCCGTCCCCGGGTTTTGACAAGCCGCGCCCGCTGCTGCACAGTGCGCGCCCTCTAATAAGACCCTCTTTCCATTCGATGTCGGCAGCCTCCTGCCTTCTGGTCGGTCACATGCTTTTGCGCCATTTTCAGCGGCGCAGTAATGAGGTAACGATGATTAATGCAGTAATTGCCGCGGTCGGCGTCATGCTGGTGCTCAGCCTGTCCCGCGTGCATGTGGTGATCGCCCTGATCATTGGCGCGCTGGTGGGTGGACTCACTGGCGGCCTTGGGATCGAGGCCACGCTCAAGGCGTTCAACAGCGGCTTGGGCGGTGGCGCGACCGTGGCGTTGTCCTATGCCTTGCTCGGCGCCTTTGCCGTGGCGATTGCCAAGTCCGGCCTGGCCCACGCCCTGGCAGACAAGATCCTGCTGCTGGTGGACCGCCAGGACGCCCACGGCGGCGGCCAGGTCAAATGGCTGCTGATCGGCCTGCTGTGGGTGGTGGCGATTGCTTCGCAGAATATCCTGCCGATCCACATTGCCTTTATCCCGCTGCTGGTACCGCCCCTGTTGTATGTGCTGACCAAGCTGCAACTGGACCGTCGGCTGATCGCCTGCGTCATCACCTTCGGCCTGATTACCCCCTATATGTTTTTGCCGGTGGGGTTCGGCAACATCTTCCTCAATGAAATCCTGCTGGCCAACGTCGCCCGCAGCGGGGTCGATATCAGCCAGGTCAACGTCACCCACGCCATGGGCATCCCGGCCCTGGGCATGGTGTTCGGCTTGTTGATGGCCTTTGTCAGCTACCGCAAAAAGCGCGTGTATGACCTGGAAAAGATCGAGAAAGTCGAGCAGGTGACGGTGCAATACAACCCGCGCACCTTGCTGGTGGCGGGCCTGGCCATCGTGGTCGCGTTTGTGGTGCAGTTGCTGCTGGACTCGATGATTATCGGGGCTTTGGCCGGTTTTCTGATCTTCTCGGTGTCGGGCATCGTGCGCTGGCGCGAAACCGACGACCTGTTTACCGAAGGCATGAAGATGATGGCCATGATCGGCTTCATCATGATTGCCGCCTCGGGTTTTGCCGAGGTGATGAAGGCCACCGGCGAGGTCAAGACCCTGGTGGAAACCTCGGCCAGCTGGATCGGCCACAGCAAGGGCGTGGGTGCGCTGTTGATGCTGCTGGTGGGGTTGCTGGTGACCATGGGCATCGGCTCGTCGTTTTCCACGGTGCCGATCCTGGCCGCGATCTTTGTCCCGCTCTGCGTGCAACTGGGCTTCAGCCCCCTGGCCATCGTCTGCATCGTCGGCACGGCCGGGGCCCTGGGCGACGCCGGTTCGCCGGCCTCGGACTCGACACTGGGGCCGACCTCCGGCCTCAACATCGACGGCCAGCATCACCATATCTGGGACACCGTGGTTCCGACCTTCCTCCACTACAACCTGCCGTTGCTGGCGTTCGGTTGGGTGGCGGCGATGGTGCTCTGAACCCCTGAGCCGATGGCCCGGCGCTGCTGGGCTGCTTTAGCCCCCGCGCTCAGGCCCGCGGGGGCTCAACTTTTGATCCGGCGTGCCGTTAACGGCTTAACCACGCCAATAAAATCAAGAGTGAATACCTATGCGCCTAAGCTTGAAGGCCAAAGTCCTGTCCCTCGCGGTACTCCCGGTGTTGCTGTTTGCACTGGTGATCAGCCTGACCACGGTATTCATGCTCAAGCAGCAGGCCAGCAAAGAGGTCGAAGAGACCCGCCAGCGCCTGCTGGGCGAGGCCAAGGCCACCTTGCAGAGTTACGTGGAGGTGGCGCTCAACACCGTCAAGCCGTTGTATGACGCTGCCGCCAGCGGCGACCAGGCGGCCCGGGCCGAGGTGGTCAAGCTGCTGTCGAACATCACCTACGGCAAGGATGGCTACTTCTTCGGCTACGACTCCGAGACCGTGCGCCTGTTCAAGGGCAACAGCCCGGACGGCGTCGGCAAGAGCTTCAAGGACAACCGCGACCCCAATGGCGTGTACGTCAACCGTGAGCTGGTGCGGGTCGGCAAGGACGGCAGCCACTACGTGCAATACAGCTCGACCCAGCCGGGCAGCGATGTGCTGGTGCCCAAGCTCGGCTACACCGAATACCTGCCCAAGTGGGACATGGTGCTCGGCACCTCGGTCAACCTCGACGGTATCGATGCCCAGGTGGCGGCGGTCGAAGCCAGCATCAACCAGCGCATGGAAGGCATGGTCCTGAGCATTGTCGGGATTGCCGTGGTGGTGCTGTTGGTGATCGCGGCGCTGGGCCTGCTGGTGGCCAACACCATGCTGCGTCCGCTGCAACTGATGAAAGTCAGCCTCGACGATATCGCCGCCGGCGATGGCGACCTGACCAAGCGCCTGGCGATTACCAGCCAGGACGAGTTGGGCGACCTGGCCGGGTCGTTCAACCGCTTTGTCGACAAGATCCACGGCCTGGTGCGGCAGATCACCGAGATGACCAGCCAGTTGACCGGCCTGGTGACCCAGGTGTCCGATCAGGCCCAGCGTTCGGAACAGGCGATGGAGCGTCAGCGCCACGAGACCGATCAGGTGGCGACCGCGATCAATGAGATGTCCTCGGCCGCCCATGAAGTGGCGCGCAGTGCCCAGGGGGCGGCGGTGGCCGCGCAACAGACCGACGCCGAAGGCCAGGCCGCCAAGCGCGTGGTGGATGGCAGCATCGCCCAGATCCATGCGCTGGTCAGCGATATCCGCAGCAGCGGTACTTCCCTCGACAGTTTGCAGAAGGACGTGGCATCGATTGTCAGCGTGCTGGACGTGATCCGTTCGATTGCCGAGCAGACCAACCTCCTGGCGCTCAACGCGGCCATTGAAGCGGCGCGCGCCGGGGAGGCCGGGCGTGGTTTTGCGGTGGTGGCGGATGAGGTGCGGGCGCTGGCCAGTCGGACCCAGCAGAGCACCCAGGAGATCCAGGGCATGATCGACCGCTTGCAGCAGGGCACGCGGACGGCAGTGGAAGCCATGCGCCGCTCCAGCGATGCCGGCGATGGCACCTCGGCCCAGGCCAATGAGGCGGGGGCGTCGCTGGACACCATGGCGCAGTTGATCGGCACCATCAATTCGATGAACGCCCAGATCGCCAGCGCCGCCGAAGAACAGACCGCGGTTGCCGAAGAGATCAACCGCAGCGTGCATCAGATTGCCGTGGCGGTGGACAGCGTCGCCGACGAAACCCAGCTCGGCGCCCAGACCTCCCGCAGCCTGGCGGACCTGGGCCAGCGCCTGGGCAAGTTGGTAGGGCAGTTCCGAATCTAAGGCCAGCCCCGTCCCGTAGCCGGGCGGCTACGGTTGTGTTTATTCGGTGATATCGCGCATCAGCAGGCTGTAGCGCAGGTCGACCTGGTCGGGAATCGGCAGGTATACGGTGTGGCCGTCACCCGGGGCGACCTCGATGGCTTCGCCCTTGGCGTTTTGCAGTTGATGCAGGTCGAAGTGGAAGTTGCCCTTGGGGGTCATCAGCTCCATGTGGTCGCCCAGGGCAAAGCGGTTTTTCACCTTGACCTCGGCCAGCCGGTCGCGGCGTTCGCCGGTCAGTTCGCCGACGAACTGCTGGCGCTCCGAGACTGAGCTGCCGTTCTGGTAGTTCTGGTACTCATCGTGCACATGGCGCCGCAGGAAACCTTCGGTGTAGCCGCGCTGGGCCAGGGATTCGAGGTCGTTCATCAGGCTGCGGTCGAACTCGCGTCCGGCCGCCGCGTCGTCGATGGCCCGGCGATAGACCTGGGTGGTGCGTGCGCAATAGAAGTGCGACTTGGTGCGCCCCTCGATCTTCAGCGAATGCACGCCCATCTGGGTCAGGCGCCCGACGTGCTGCACCGCGCGCAGGTCCTTGGCGTTCATGATGTAGGTGCCGTGTTCGTCTTCGAATGCCGGCATCAGTTCGTCCGGGCGGTTGGCCTCCTGCAGCAGGAACACCTGGTCGGTGGGCGCCCCCAGGCCCAGGGTCGGCTTGGCGTGCGGTTCGAACAGTTGGACGATATCGCCGGCGGCATTCTCGGTGGCTTCCTGGGCCTTGTATTTCCAGCGGCAGGCGTTGGTGCAACTGCCCTGGTTGGCGTCGCGCTTGTTCATGTAGCCCGACAGCAGGCAGCGCCCGGAATAGGCCATGCACAGCGCACCGTGGACAAACACTTCCAGCTCCATGCCCGGCACTTGCTGGCGGATCTCGGCGATCTCTTCCAGCGACAGCTCGCGGGACAGGATGATCCGGCTCAGGCCCTGTTCCTGCCAGAACTCGACGCTGGCCCAGTTCACCGTGTTGGCCTGCACCGAGAGGTGGATCGGCATCTGCGGGAAGTGCCGCTGCACCAGCATGATCAGGCCCGGGTCGGACATGATCAGCGCATCCGGGCCCATGGCGATCACCGGCTCCAGGTCCTTGAGGAAGGTCTTGAGCTTGGCGTTGTGCGGGGCGATGTTGACCACCACGTAGAAACGCTTGCCCTGGGCCTGGGCTTCCTGGATGCCGAGGGCCAGGTTGGCGTGGTCGAATTCGTTGTTGCGCACCCGCAGGCTGTAGCGCGGCTGCCCGGCGTAGACCGCGTCGGCGCCGTAGGCAAAGGCATAGCGCATGTTTTTCAGGGTGCCGGCGGGGGCGAGCAGTTCGGGTCGGGCGAAGAGCGTCATGGGGCTGTCGGTCGCAAAAGGTCGCGAGGGTAAAGCAGTGCGCTCCGGGGTTTATTGATCTGGATCTATGCTCCATGCACAAAAGATGGCACTTGGACGCACAGCGGTTGACTAAGCCTCTGGACGCCCGTCAGCGTCCCGCGGCTTATCGAACTGGATCGGATATGAATCAAACCAACCTGCAAAACAAAAGCCTGCTGGTACTCCTGGTACTGGTGACGGTCGCCTTCATCTGGATCCTCCTGCCGTTCTACGGCGCGGTGTTCTGGGCGGTGATCCTCGGCATCGTCTTCGCCCCGCTGCAACGCCGGCTGCAATTGAAGTTCGGCTGGCCACGCAACCTCACGTCACTGTGCACCCTGGGCATCTGCCTGGTGATCGCGATCCTGCCGGTGATCATCACCAGCGTGCTGCTGGTGCAGGAAGGCACCAACGTCTACAAGAACATCGAGAGCGGGCACCTGGACATCGCCGGCTACCTGGCGCAGTTCAAGCACGCGTTGCCGCCGTACTTCCAGCACCTGCTGGACCGCTTCGGCATGGGCGAGCTCGACGGCCTGCGCGAGAAAATCGTCAAGAGTTCGATGCAGGGCAGCCAGTACCTGGCCAGCCAGGCGTTCAGCTTCGGCCAGGGCACGTTCGAGTTTGTGGTGAGCTTCTTCATCATGCTCTACCTGCTGTTCTTCTTTCTGCGCGATGGCGCCGAACTGGTGCGCAAGATCCGCACTGCGGTGCCCCTGGCGGAACATCAGAAGCGCCGTCTGCAACTCAAATTCAACCGAGTGGTGCGCGCCACCGTCAAAGGCAACGTGCTGGTGGCGGTGACCCAAGGGGCGCTGGGCGGGATGATTTTCTGGTTTCTCGACATCCCCAGCGCTTTGCTGTGGGCGGTACTGATGGCTTTTCTGTCGTTGTTGCCGGCGGTGGGAGCGGGGATCGTCTGGGCACCGGTGGCCGCGTACTTCCTGCTCAGCGGGGCGATCTGGCAAGGGGTGGTGCTGGGCTTGTTCGGGGTATTTGTGATCGGCCTGGTGGACAACGTGCTGCGCCCGATCCTGGTGGGCAAAGACACCAAGATGCCGGACTACCTGATCCTGATCTCGACCCTGGGTGGCCTGGCGATCTTCGGGCTCAACGGTTTTGTCATCGGTCCGCTGATTGCGGCGTTGTTCATGTCCAGTTGGGCGTTGTTCGTCGAAACCCGGCCGCGGGTGCAGTTGCCTTAGGCGACCAGCATCGGCTGTTCGAACTTCAGCGACAGTGCCTGCGCGGCGGGAAGCGAGGTCAGTGGGCCGCTGATCGGTTCGCCGTCCCGCACCAGGTACCAACAGGCGAGCAATCCTAGCTCTCTGAGCGGTGCGGGAACGGCGCTGCCGATAACGGACATGATCTGAACCTTGTGCATAAGTGCCTCCATCAATCAGTGGGGCTACCTTACAAAGCTCAGGGTGTTACGAAAAATCACCACGCTCGATAGTCGACATTGATGGCAACGACGGCGGTTGTGGTCTGGCGCGTGGTTTCAGTCCACCACCTGGTCGAGCATGTTCAGCACTTCCTGATCATTGAGCAGGCCTTTGCGCACCAGGTTTTCTGCCAGCAGCGAAAGAAACTTGGCGCTGCGATGGCCCTCCAGGTGCTTGAGTTCGGTCAGCGCACTGTAGACCTTGCTTGAGGTGCAGAGGCCGGCGATGCGGTGCGGGTTTTGCGTGGGCATAGGGTTCGTCCTTGTTTTTATGAGCCTGTTGGCATGGACAGGTCCGATCTTGCGGACCTGACATGGCAGATATATGACGGTCGGGCGCACCATGGGTGCGCGGTGACGGCCTTACTATTGCCGGATTTACAGGCAATTACTGTTCCGTCAGCGACCTGAGATTGAGATATTCAGACATTTGGATGATGGCCAAATGCAACAAGCCCCGCTTTGGGGGCGGGGCCTGTCAGGGTGGAGCGGGCTGCTTACCAGCGGCCAGGGCCGTAGTAGTGGCGAGGCGGGCCGTAGTAGCCACGGGGCGGGCCGTAGTACACCGGTGCCGGGCGGTAGTAGACCGGCGCTGCTTCGACATACACCGGTTGCGGCTGGTAGTAGACCGGAGGCGGTGCGGCATACACCGGCTGTGGTTGGACGTACACCGGTTGCTGTTGCACGTACACCGGACGTTCCTGGTTGGACATGACGGAGCCCATTACCGCAGCACCTACGACAGCACCCAACACGGCCGGCCCGGCCCAATTGCCGCCATGAGCGGAGGCTTGGCCAGCGACAGCGAGTGCACCAATGAGCAAGGCTATCTTGGGGATTCTGGAAATCATGGTAGTTCCTCGGTTCAACCCCGGGCTCGTGGTCTGCAATAGACTCAAGGACTGTCGCGGGGATACTTCTAAGACAGCGGTTTTGGCAAAAACTGCACAGCCGCTGAGTAAATATTGTGTAAGGTCTGTACCGGCTTCTTTACCGTCATCCCTGGGCGGTAATGCCACCTTCAAACTTGGCGTCGATATGATCAGGCACAAGGCGTACGACGGGTTAATCCGTCTATCCGAAAGTGCCTTGCGAGGAGATTCACATGCAAATGAACCCCAACAAAGACACTCAGTTGTGCATGTCATTGTCAGGGCGTCCGGGGAACTTCGGCCTGCGCTTTCATAACCACCTGTATCAACAGCTGGGCCTGAATTTTTACTACAAGGCCTTCAGCAGCCAGGACCTGCCCGGGGCTATTGGCGGGATCCGGGCCTTGGGGATTCGCGGTTGCGGCGTGTCGATGCCGTTCAAGGAGGAGAGTATCGAGTTGGTGGATGAACTGGACGCGTCGGCGCAGGCCATCGCCTCGATCAACACCATCGTCAACACCAATGGCCACCTAAAGGCCTACAACACCGACTACATCGCCATTGCCCAATTGCTGGCCGCGCATCAGGTGCCCCAGGCCTCCAGTTTTGTCTTGCGCGGCAGCGGCGGCATGGCCAAGGCGGTGGCCAGCGCCTTGCGCGATGGCGGCTACAGCAACGGCATTATCGTTGCGCGCAACCAGAGCGCCGGGCGCGCGCTGGCGGACTCCCTGGGGTATCAGTGGCAGGCCGAGCTGGGTGATGTGCGGGCGCAGATGCTGATCAACGTCACGCCGATCGGCATGGCCGGCGGTGCCGAAGCCGACCAACTGGCGTTCCCGGCCGAAGCGATCGCCGAGGCGCAGACCGTGTTCGATGTGGTGGCGATCCCGGCGGAGACTCCATTGATCCTGCGCGCCAGGGCCGAAGGCAAGCACGTGATCACCGGTCTGGAAGTGATTGCGATCCAGGCCCTGGAGCAATTCGTGCTGTACACCGGCGTACGTCCGAGCGAAGCGCAATTCCAGCAAGCGGTGGCATTTGCGCGGGAGCAGGAGGTCAGGTAATGGGATGGGCCGATAGGGCCACAGCCTCGTGCCTCGGCAGCGGCTACAGGATGTAGGCGCTGTCGGGGAGGAGGGGTCAGCCTTCGAGTTTTGCCAGGCGCTCTTCGAGGGCGGCGATGCGGGCTTCGAGTTCTTCGATGCGTTCGGCGGATACACCGCTGCCGCTGCTGCGCTCAACCGGATTCTGGCGTGCGGCCAGAATCGCCTCGATATCCGCCGGATCCCCCAGGGCGTGCATATAGCGGTCTTCGCGTTGCCCCGCCTGGCGCGGAATCAGCAGCGCCAGGCCCCGGGCAATCAGGCGCTCCAGCTGATGCACCACCTGCTCGGCGTCTTCGAAATCATGCATGCGCCCGCTGCGGGTCAGCAGTTCGTTGACGGTTTGCGGGCCACGCAGAAACAACAGGCCGCTTAACACCACCTGGGCCGGCACCAGCTCCAGGGCCTTGTCCACGCGATGCTCCCAGCGATCGGCGCGGCTGCCCATCACCAGCCGGGTAAAGCCTCGGCCTTCAAGCGCGCGCAGGCTTTGCCCGACCTGGCCCTGGCTCAGGTTCATCACCGGTTCGCGACTGGTTTTCTGGTTGCAGGCGAGCACCAGGGCATTGAGGGTCAGGGGATAGGTTTCCGGGCTGGTGGCCTGTTTTTCGATCAAGGAGCCAAGAATACGGATTTCCGTACTGTTGAGCCGCAGTTCATCAACGGAGGTCTCTTGCTCAGTGCTCATCGCGCTTTCCCTATGCTATGGAAGGCGACTAGCCTAATCCTTGCGCGAGAAAAGACAAGCCGCCCGCCGAGCGCAAGGATGTCTATAATCGCGCCACGCTGTATTCTGCCACCCATGTCGAGACTGTCATGACTATTTCCCTGTACGCCGCCTCCGTTCCCGTCTTCAAGCAAATGCTCACTGCCCTGAGCGATGTGCTGAACAAGGCCGAAGCCCATGCCACGGCGAAGAACATCGACGCCAATGCCTTCCTGCAGGCCCGCCTGTACCCGGACATGTTTCCCCTGGTTCGCCAGGTGCAGATCGCCGTGGACTTCGCCAAAGGCGTCAGCGCCCGCCTGGCCGAGGTCGAGCTGCCCAAGTACGACGACAGCGAAGTCACCTTCGCCGACCTGCAAGCCCTGATCGCCAAGGTCCTGGCCTTTATCGACGGGATCCAGCCAGCGCAGATCGATGGCAAGGAAGGCATCGAAATCATCACTCGCCCTGGCACCCCGAAAGAGAAGCGCTTCAGCGGCCAGTCCTACCTGCTGACCTACGGCCTGCCGCAGTTCTTCTTCCACGTCACCACCGCCTACGCCTTGCTGCGTCACAACGGTGTTGAAGTCGGCAAGCGCGACTACATGGGCGCTTTCTAAGCCCCCAGGCTGCAAAAAGCCCGGCAAGGTGTGAGCCTTGCCGGGCTTTTTTGTGCGCGGCGTTCAGGGCCGCGTCAAAGGCGGTGCAGTTCAGGCTGTCGGTTGTACCGGCTCGTCCTGGGCTATGCAGGCAGCTGCGGTGAACAGCACGTCGGTGGAGGAGTTGAGGGCGGTTTCCGCCGAGTCCTGGAGCACGCCGATGATGAAGCCGACCGCCACCACCTGCATCGCGATCTCGCTGGGGATGCCGAACAGGCTGCATGCCAGGGGGATCAGCAACAGCGAGCCACCGGCCACGCCCGAAGCGCCGCAGGCACAGATCGCCGCGACCACGCTGAGCAGCACCGCAGTCGGCAGGTCGACGCTGATGCCCAGGGTGTGCACCGCCGCCAGGGTCAGCACGGTGATGGTGATCGCCGCGCCGGCCATGTTGATGGTGGCGCCCAGGGGGATCGATACCGAATAGGTGTCTTCATGCAGGCCCAGGCGTTTGCTCAGTTCCAGGTTGACCGGAATGTTGGCCGCCGAACTGCGGGTGAAAAACGCGGTAATCCCGCTTTCGCGCAGGCACATCAGCACCAGCGGGAAGGGGTTGCGGCGGATTTTCCAGTAGACGATGGCCGGGTTCATCACCAGGGCCACAAACAGCATGCAGCCGATCAGCACCGCCAGCAGGTGCAGATAGCCCAGCAGCGCACCGAAACCGGAGGTGGCCAGGGTCGAGGCCACCAGGCCGAAAATCCCCAGCGGGGCGAAGCGGATCACCACCTGCACGATCAGGGTCACGCCGTTGGACAGGTCGCCGAGCACGGTGCGGGTGGTCTCGCCGGCATGGCGAATGGCGACGCCCATGCCGATGGCCCAGGCCAGGATGCCGATGAAGTTGGCATTCATCAGCGCACTGACCGGGTTCTCGACCACGCTCAGCAGCAGGCTTTGCAGGACCTCGCCGATGCCACCGGGGGCGCTGATGGCGACGTCGTGGGTGGACAGCACCAGCGCCGACGGGAACAGGCTGCTGGCGATCACCGCGACCACGGCGGCGGCGAAGGTGCCCAGCAGGTACAGCACCAGGATCGGCCGGATATGGGTCTGCTGCCCATGTTTGTGGTTGGCGATGGAGGCCATTACCAGTACGAACACCAGGATCGGCGCCACGGCCTTGAGCGCAGCGACAAACACCTTGCCGATAAAGGCGGTGGACTTGGCCACCTCGGGCACCAACAGCGCCAGGGCGATCCCGGCCAGCAAGCCGATAATGATCTGCGTGACCAGGCTGATGCCCTTGAGTTTTTGCAGAAGCGAAGGGGGCGAAGCAGTCATAACGGTATCTCTGTTTTTTTTGAGGTATTGGACAGGGCGACAGTAATAGACGCGGCAGACTGTCTCGAGGATTGCCCGCTGTGCGCGGCGGCAACGCTTTGCGGTGGATCACCGAGGGTAGACGATGACCGTGCCGGTTTTTTTAAGGGGGCGGACTTTATCACAGCGCCGGCGGTTCCCCGGAGGTGTATGACGATCTGCCGCACAGCCCGCGCTTCAGCGGCGGCGAAAACATTCTGTTAATATTCGCCATCCTTTTTTCATATCCCCTCAGTGGGCCCTCGGGCTGGCGCTGGCGTTGTCGTTTCTGGAGTTATTCATGCTGTTGCCCATCCTGCTGTTGTCGGCCGCGGGTTTTACCGTGCTGACCACGGAGTTCATCATCGTCGGTCTGCTGCCGTCGATCGCCCGGGATCTGGAGGTCAGCGTGCCCCAGGCCGGCCTGCTGGTGACGCTGTTCGCCTTCACCGTGGCCGCATTCGGGCCGTTTCTCACCGCCTATTTCGCCCGTTTCGAACGCAAGCGCCTGTTTGTGACGGTGCTGGTGATGTTCGGCCTGGCCAATACCCTGGCGGCGCTGGCGCCGAATATCGGGGTCATGGCTGTGGCCCGGTTGATCCCGGCGCTGGGGTTGCCGGTGTTCTGGGCCCTGGCCAGTGAAACCGCAGTCGGCATTGTCGGCCCGGACTACGCCGGGCGTGCCATCGCTAAGATTGGTTTCGGCATTGTGTGCGCCACGGTTTTCGGGATTCCGGTGGGGACCCTGATTTCCGATGCCTTCGGCTGGCGCAGCGCCTTTGCGATCCTGGCGGTGGTGGCGTTCGCCAAGGCCTTGCTGCTGTTTATCTACCTGCCCAGGACCAATCTGCATAAGCAGCAGGTCAGCCTGGGGTCGCAGTTCAAGATCCTGCGCAGCCCGCTGATGCAGGGGCATGTGCTGCTGTCGATCCTGGTGTTCAGCGGCATGTTCACCGCCTACACCTACCTCGCCGACATCCTTGAGCGCCTGGCCGGGTTCAACGGCACCGTGGTGGGCTGGTGCCTGATGGGCTTTGGCGCGGTCGGGTTGATCGGCAATTCCTTGGGCGGACGGGCCGTGGACCGGCATCCGCTGATGGCGTCGATGGTGTTCTGCGCCTTTATGATCGGCGGCATGGTGGCCCTGGTGCCGGCTATCCATTCGACGTTGGGGCTGGCGGCGGCCATGGGTATCTGGGGCGTGACCCAGGCGGCGTTGTTTCTGGTCAGCCATGTGCGGCTGATGAAAGCCGCGCCCGAGGCGCCGGCCTTTGCCGCGTCCCTGAACATTGCCGGGGCCAACCTCGGGATCGGCCTGGGAGCCATGGTCGGTGGTCGGGTGATCGATACCCTGGGCCTGGGCAGCCTGGGCTTCGCTGCTGCCGGGTTTATCCTGGTGTCGATTGTCCTGGCCTTGCTGCTGATGGGCGCCAAGCCGCGCAGCGCCTGCGCCTGAAACCTCAGGCGGGCAGGGCGGTGAACAGCTCGCGGCGCGCGCCCTCGGTAATCGCGACAATCCCCGGGTGCTTGACCTTGCGCTCCACGGAAATGGCATAGAACGACTCGGTCACTGCATCGGTCTGGCCGATCAGTTCCACGCCGTATTGGCGCTTCACTTCATCGGCAATCACGCTGGGGGCGATGAAAATCCCGCTGCCGGATTGGCCGAAGGCCTGCATCAGCGCGCTGTCGTCGAACTCACCGATGATTCGCGGCTGAATCTGCTGTTCGGCGAACCAGCGCAGCAAACGGCTGCGGACCACGGTTTCCTGCCCGGGTATCAACATCGGCGCGCCGTGCAGGCTGTGGGGGAAATCCTGGCCGTAGGCCTGGGCCAGGTTGGCAGTGGCGAAAAAACTGATGCCGCACTCGCCCAACTTCTGGCTGTAGCCCTTGATGTCGAGGTGCGACGGCATCGGACTGTCGGAAATCACCAGGTCCAGGCGCTGGATGGCCAGGTCGGCCAGCAGCCGTTCGAGTTTGTCTTCGCGGCAGGTGATGCGGATCGGCTCGCTCAATTCCATGGTGGGCGCGATCAGCCGGTAGACGATGGATTTGGGCACCACATCGGCCACCCCCACCCGGAACTGGATCTGCTGCTCATTGGGCTGGGCGCGGAGCATGGCTTCCAATTCACCCCCCAGCTGAAACATCTGTTCGGCATAAGGCAGGGTCTGTCGCCCGGCTTCGGTGAGTTCCAGCTGGCGTCCGACCCGGCGAAACAACTCGATGCCATAGGTTTGCTCCAGCAGGCTAATCTGACCGCTGATGGTTTGCGGCGTGAGGTTGAGCTGCTCGCAGGCGCGCACGATGCTGCCGGTCTTGGCCACGACCCAGAAGTAATGCAGCTGACGATAATTGAGCATGGCGACCTCACTTCGTAAAAACCGAATTATAACTGCAAAAAATACGAATTTTCCTGAAGTATCCAGCTCTTTAGAATCCCCCGCTATCGACGGCCTGCCGCTTGGGCCCGTCTGTTCTATCGAGGGAAACACCATGAAATTTCAAAACATCGGCGCCGCAGCCCTGCTGGCGCTGGCATTAGTGGGCCTGACTGGCTGCGATCAAGCAGAAAAAAGTGCCCAGCAATTGATGGGCAAGGCTGCCGAATCGGCCAAGCAAGCGATTGATGACACCCACAAGGCGGCCGAGCAGGCCATCAGCGACGCCACCGGTGGCTTGATCAGCAAACAGGAAAAACCCGCTGACGACAGCAAGAATAAAGAGCCGTCGTCGCAGGAAATCTAACCCTTTCGTACCACAGAGCCAGGATTGCCCATGGAATACCTTTTACAACTCGCCGCCAGCCCCACCGCCTGGATCGCCCTGGCGACCCTGGTGGTGATGGAAATCGTGCTTGGCATCGATAACCTGATCTTTATCTCGATCCTGACCAACAAATTGCCCGAGCAGCATCGAGCCAAGGCACGACGCATTGGCATCGGCATGGCCCTGATCCTGCGCCTGGCGTTGCTCAGCACCATCGCCTTTATCGTGCAGTTGACCGAGCCGGTGATCGACGTGTTTGGCCAGGTGTTCTCCTGGAAGGACATGATCCTGATCGCAGGTGGCTTGTTCCTGCTGTGGAAGGCCACGACCGAGATCCATCACAGCATGGACCCGCAGGCCCAGCACGACGATAAGGCTACTGCGGGTGTGTCCATCGGCTTTGCCGCTGCGATCGGCCAGATCCTGTTGCTGGACATGGTGTTTTCCATCGACAGCATCATTACCGCCGTTGGCATGACCGAGCATTTGCCGATCATGATCATCGCGGTGGTGGTCTCGGTTCTGGTGATGTTGCTGGCCGCCGAGCCGCTGGCCAAGTTCATCAACGACAACCCGACCGTGGTGATGCTGGCCCTGGGCTTCCTGATCATGATCGGCATGACCCTGATCGCCGAAGGCTTCGGTGCCCACGTGCCAAAAGGTTATGTGTATGCCGCGATGGCGTTCTCGGCGGCGATCGAGAGCCTGAACATGCTGGCGCGACGGGCGCGGCAGAAGCGCGAACTCGATGCCTGATTGATTGCGTGACATTTGGCCGCCTGCCTTCGAAAGAATGCAGGCGGTTTTTTTTGCCGGGTGAATGACTCAGTGTGCGGTCGCGGGACGTGGCGCCGGTTTGCTGGCTTTTGCCGGGGTTGGCGGAGGGAGAGGGTGGTGATGCCGGCGGGTGATCCGCAACACCCCCCAGAGCATGGCGCCGGCGACGGCCAGCCAGCCACAGATCATCAGGAAAATCGTCGTTGTCAGGCTCATAAGTGCCTCCTCTTTGCCCTGTCCAGGGCACACACTCTTTGCAATGGACAGTCTAGTCGCTGCCGTGTTTCAAACAATTGACCAATAGTCGAGAGTGATCGACTGCTTCGCTCTATCGCCGGCCATTAACTGCGACCTAACGCTATACCGCCGAGCCAGAGCGCCCTATGATCAGGCCCCCAGCCGGAAGACTGTCAGGCCGGCGTCTGATCAAGAGAGCGAAGATGGTGCGGGTATTTCCTCGAGTTCGAACGGCGTTGCTGGCCAGCGCCTGTGTCCTGAGCCTGGCGGGTTGTGCCACGGGTGTGCAGCCGGAGATCCAGCGCCTGCCCGAACGGGTCGAACTCAGCAGCGTGCCGTTCTTTCGAGGCGAGATCTATCAAAGTGGCCCCGGAGCACTGGCCAGCATGCTGTCCCAGCAAGGTGTGGTGATCACTCCGGGGCTGCTCGACAAGCCTTTGCATCTGCCGGGCGCCGAGGCGCAGTTGCAGCAGAACATGCAGAAACTCGCCCGTGAGTACGGGATGCTGGTCTACCCCCTGGACGACAACCTGCCAACCTTGCTGACCCAGGTGGCCGCCGGTTTTCCGGTGATGCTGCGCTTTACCGAAGGTTCGTCGTTCTGGTCGCAGCCGCGTTACGCGGTGTTGGCCGGCTACAACCGCGACAAGCAGACGGTGTTGCTGCGTGCGGGGCAGAATCGACGGATGCTGATGAGCTTCAGTTCGTTCGAGTCAGCCTGGAAAAGTGCCGGGAGTTGGGCGGTGTTGATCCAGGCGCCGAACCAAGTGCCCGCCAAGGTCGATCGCCAGCGCTGGTTGCGGGCGGCGGATGAGCTGGCCCAGGCCGGTCAGGAACAGGCAGCCGCCAAGGCGGTCAAGGCCATTGGCAACTGATCTGAGCAGATGTGAAAACGGCGCCCTGGGGCGCCGTTTTCATTTAGGCAGGATTTACTGGCTGCGCTGGGCGACGCCGCTCTGGCGGTCCTTGAGGTTCTTGTCGGCCTTGTAGCGCAGGGCCGCATCCGGCACCGAACCGCTTTTACCGGTCTCGACCCAGTTGCGGATGCGGCTGGCATCGGCGAAGTGGGTGTATTTGCCAAAGGCATCGAGAATCACCAGCGCAACCGGGCGATTGCCCATGCTGGTGACCAGCACCAGGCAATGGCCAGCCTGATTGGTAAAGCCGGTCTTGGTCAGTTTGATGTCCCAGTTGGCCTTGTTCACCAGGTGGTCGGTGTTATGAAAACCCAGGGTGTAGTTGGGTTTGCGGAAGGCCACGGTTTTTTCCTTGGTGGTGCTCAACTCGCTGAGCATCGGGTACTTGCGCGCGGCCAGCAGCAGCTTGCTCAGGTCGCGAGCCGTGGACACGTTATGAATCGACAGCCCGGTGGGTTCCACATAGTGGGTGCTGGTCATGCCCAATGCCTTGGCCTTGGCGTTCATCGCCGCAATAAATGCCGCGTAACCGCCCGGGTAATGATGGGCCAGGCTCGCGGCGGCGCGGTTTTCCGAGGACATCAGGGCGATCAGCAGCATGTCGCGGCGGCTCAGCTCACTGTTGAGCTTGACCCGGGAGAACACGCCTTTCATCTCCGGGGTGTCGCTGATCGACACCGAAATGTATTCATCCATCGACTGTTTGCCTTCCAGCACGATGAGGCCGGTCATCAGCTTGGTCACCGAGGCAATGGGCACCACCACGTCCGGGTTGCTGGAATAAATGACTTTGTTGGTCTGCAGGTCGAGCAGCAGGGCGCTACCCGAAGCGATATGCAGCTGTGAAGTGTCTCGGGGCGCGGCGGTGGTTTCGCCGGCAACGACGGTCTGCGTGATGAAGGTGCCTGTAACAGCAAAAAATAGGCTCAGGATAGAAAGACGAATTTTCACGCGGGCGGACTCGAAAAAAGTATGGGTATGCCGTTTGGCAACGGGTCGTTTTCGAAAAAACGTTACATTTTATGAGTATGGCTGAAGAACTGTCGATTGTTCTTCCAGTGGTCGATGAAACCTCCTAAGAACTAAGAAGAAACAGGTGTTTTTCGAGTGATGGCGCTTTGGTATCCGGACGGGTACTTAATAAACATGGTGCGCCACTCGGGCTGGGATTAGCATCGCCTTTTTTGCTGCATATCACCCTGGAATAAACGGGAGTCAGGCAATGCCGAAAAGCTTTATAAGCAGAGAATATCTGCCCATGGTGGTGTGGGCAGGAATGGTGGCGGTGCTGTTGCTGGCGTTCGCGTTTTTTCCCAAGTCGGCTGACTGGTATGGCTGGATCCAGGCAGTCGGTCTGATAGTGGGTTTGATGGTGGCCATTGCCGTTCCCGCCATTCAACGGCGGCAGGAGTTTGCTGCGCAACGCGCTCAACTGCGTGAGCACAATGTGGGGTATGGCCGACGCCTGCACTACTTCACGTTGGAGTTGCTGGAGTTGTTGGGGCGCATTGGAGCCAACCTGGCGCATTTGCGGGCCACTGATCGTCATCGTTGTCAGCGCAATATCGAGGATTTTCTGCACCGCGTGTTCGAGTCTCACAAACACGACGTGAACGATGAACGGATTGTCATCATCCATGACCTGCGCCACCTGGCCCAAACCCTGGCCGATGAGCTGGAAAGCGGGCGAAGTGATCGGGTGGTGATGCTCGACCTGGAGAAACGCCTGCAGAAAGTGGCGTATCGCGCCCAGGTCAGCGCGGCGCTGGCGGAGCGTGGTTAGTCCGGCATACGCCATAAACAAAGAACCCCGCCAATGGCGGGGTTCTTTGTTAGCGGAACGGATGCACTTCCCGGTTTAGCTATGCAGGGTTTCCGCCGCGTACAGCGTGTTCTCCAGCAGGCAGGCACGGGTCATCGGCCCAACGCCACCCGGTACGGGGGTGATCCAGCCGGCGCGGGGCAGGGCGGTCTCGTAGACCACATCGCCCACCAGCTTGCCGTCGCCCTGGCGGTTGATGCCCACGTCGATAACGATGGCGCCTGGCTTGATCCACTCACCTTTGACCAGCCCCGGCTTGCCGGCGGCAACCACCACCAGGTCGGCGCGGCCAACGTGGCCTGCCAGGTCCTTGGTGAAGCGATGGGTGACGGTCACGGTGCAGCCCGCGAGCAACAGCTCCATGGCCATCGGGCGCCCGACAATATTGGATGCGCCGACCACGACTGCATCCAGGCCGTAAAGATCGACTCCGGTGCTTTCCAGCAGGGTCATGATGCCTTTGGGGGTGCAGGGGCGCAGCAGTGGAATGCGCTGTGCCAGGCGACCGACGTTATAAGGATGGAAACCATCCACATCTTTATCCGGGCGAATGCGTTCCAGCAATTTGGAGGCATCGAGATGTTCGGGCAAAGGCAATTGCAGCAGAACGCCATCAATGTTCGGGTCATCATTAAGGCGATCGATCAGGCTGGCCAGATCGTCTTGGGTGGTGTCGGAGGGCAGGTCATAGGCTTGGGAAAGAAAGCCGACCTCTTCACAGTCTTTACGCTTGTGCGAGACATAAACCTGAGACGCTGGGTCGCTGCCGACCAGAATCACCGCGAGGCCGGGGGTACGCAAGCCTTGCTGGCGACGCTCGGCGACACGTTTGGCGATCTGCTGGCGCAGGCTAGCGGCGATCGCTTTGCCGTCGATTAGTTGTGCAGTCATGACGCGTGATTAACCATCGAGAGGGAGAGAAAAAGAGAACGTATTCTCGCATGTCGGGACGTGAGGGCAAAGGCGCTTGGTCAGCAAATTCCCCTAACCCCTTTAATTAAATGAATTTTTTTCAAAAAAGAGTTGACGACCTTAGCGACCACCTATAACATTCGTCGCACTTGTCGGGCACAGCCTAGCACTGGTTAAGAAGGTCGGGCAGAGTTGATGGTTAGCTCACAACGACTGAAAGCACTTAGTTTGTAATCGTTAAAGAATACAGATTAATAAGGCGCCCGTAGCTCAGCTGGATAGAGCATCCGCCTTCTAAGCGGATGGTCGCAGGTTCGAGTCCTGCCGGGTGCGCCATTAGGCAGCTTTGGCACAAGTAACGCAACAACGCAATATGGTGGGCGTAGCTCAGTTGGTAGAGCACAGGATTGTGACTCCTGTTGTCGTGGGTTCGATCCCCATCGTCCACCCCATATTTCGAAAAGGCGCCAGATTAATAGTCTGGCGCCTTTGCTTTAAAGGCTTGATACGCGGACGTGGTGGAATTGGTAGACACACTGGATTTAGGTTCCAGCGCCGCAAGGTGTAAGAGTTCGAGTCTCTTCGTCCGCACCAATTAAGTAGCTATTTAATAGCAGATAACGGCGCAGCACCTGAAAAGGGCTGCGCCGTTTTCGTTTCAGAAGTTCGGGTTTTCAGTGCGGCTGCCGGTAGTGGGCTGAATGAGTTGGCGAAGTGTTCGTCTTTTTTTGTCACTGGATGTTCGGGTTGATCTGTCGGGCCATCGAGGTCTGGCGGCCAGGCGGCTGACGACTGGTCTCTTCTATATATAGAGGGACGGTTTAGAGGCGCTGGTTTGATTCGCTGTATTTGCTCTGTGGGTGAGGCTCAACCGTTTGTCCCCGCCTTTAAATTGCCAGCTGTTTTTTACCCGTTTTCAGTAGGGTGACTTCTTGAGTTTGACCCACTAGAATGCATGCCCTTGATTCTGGGGTCGGAAACGGCCGGCTAACGTCTGTGCAACGAGGAATATCCATGCAAGTTTCTGTTGAAAATACTTCTGCTCTTGAGCGCCGCATGAGCATCACCGTGCCGGCCGAGCGTATTGAGAGCCAGGTCAACAAGCGTCTGCAGCAGACTGCCCAAAAGGCCAAAATTGCAGGCTTCCGTCCTGGCAAGGTTCCAATGAGCGTTATCCGTCAGCGTTATGAAGCTGATGCGCGTCAAGAAGCGGTGGGTGATGTGATCCAGGCTTCCTTCTACGAAGCTGTGGTTGAGCAGAAGCTGAATCCGGCTGGCGCACCTTCGGTCGAGCCTAAAGTGCTGGAGAAGGGCAAGGATCTGGAATACGTCGCAACGTTCGAAGTATTCCCTGAGTTCACCGTTGCCGGTTTCGAGTCCATCGCCGTTGAGCGTCTGAGCGCTGACGTGGCTGATGCCGATCTGGACAACATGCTGGAAATCCTGCGCAAGCAGAACATTCGTTTTGAGTCGGTCGATCGTGCCGCACAGAACGAAGATCAACTGAACATCGATTTCGTTGGCAAGGTTGACGGCGAAGTATTCGCTGGTGGTTCCGCCAAAGGCACTCAGCTGGTTCTGGGCTCCGGCCGCATGATTCCTGGCTTCGAAGATGGCCTGGTTGGCGCCAAAGCCGGTGAAGAACGTGTTCTGAATCTGACCTTCCCTGAGGACTACCAGAACCTGGACCTGGCTGGCAAAGCTGCTGAGTTCACCGTTACCGTCAACACTGTGTCCGAGCCTAAGCTGCCAGAGCTGACTGAAGAGTTCTTCGCTCAGTTCGGTATCAAGGAAAGCGGTCTGGAAGGTTTCCGCGCCGAAGTTCGCAAGAACATGGAGCGTGAACTGCGTCAGGCGATCAAATCCAAGATCAAGAACCAGGTCATGGACGGTCTGCTGGAAGCGAACCCGATCGAAGTGCCTAAGGCGCTGCTGGATAACGAAGTCAACCGCCTGCGCGTACAAGCCGTTCAGCAGTTCGGTGGCAACATCAAGCCTGACCAGTTGCCGGCCGAGCTGTTCGAAGAGCAAGCCAAGCGCCGCGTTGTGCTGGGCCTGATCGTGGCTGAAGTGGTCAAGCAGTTCGACCTCAAGCCAGACGAAGATCGTGTTCGCGAGCTGATCCAGGAAATGGCCTCGGCCTACCAGGAGCCTGAGCAGGTTGTGTCTTGGTACTACAAGAACGACCAGCAACTGAACGAAGTCCGTTCGGTTGTGCTGGAAGAGCAAGTTGTGGATACTGTTCTGCAGAAAGCTAGCGTGACCGACAAATCGGTCTCTTACGAAGAAGCGGTCAAGCCGGTAGAAGCACCACAAGCCGACTGATTTTTTACTCGTTCGAAAATACACACCATAAGCCAGCCTTCGCGCTGGCTTATGCGTATTCAAGACATGACTATTTGGGAGTGACTGCAGGACATGTCCCGCAATTCTTATTATCAGCAGAGCTCTGACATCCAGGCCGCAGGCGGCCTGGTCCCGATGGTTATCGAGCAGTCCGCCCGTGGCGAACGCGCCTATGACATCTATTCGCGCCTTCTCAAGGAGCGAGTGATCTTCCTGATTGGTCCGGTAGAGGATTACATGGCCAACCTGGTGGCGGCACAACTGCTCTTCCTTGAAGCGGAAAACCCGGACAAGGACATCCATCTTTACATCAACTCACCAGGTGGTTCGGTGACTGCAGGCATGTCGATCTACGACACCATGCAGTTCATCAAGCCCGACGTTTCCACCATCTGCATCGGCCAGGCCTGCAGCATGGGTGCTTTCCTGCTCGCCGGCGGCGCTGCGGGCAAGCGCCATTGCCTGCCTAACTCGCGGATGATGATTCACCAGCCGTTGGGCGGTTTCCAGGGTCAGGCGTCGGATATCGACATCCATGCCAAGGAAATTCTCCATATCCGTTCGCGTCTGAACTCGCTGCTGGCTCATCACACTGGCCAGAGCCTGGAAACCATCGAGCGCGATACCGAACGTGACAACTTCATGAGCGCAGAGCGTGCGGCGGAATACGGCCTGATCGACTCCGTGATCAACAAGCGTCAAATGCCTGCCTAAGCAACTCAAATGTCGGTGGTTGGGGTAACTGGCCACCTGCGGGCTTGAAAAAGCCCGCAATTGCCTTCATCTTGTGTTGCAAGCCTATCGGATTTGGATCGATCGAATGACTGACACCCGCAACGGCGAGGACAACGGCAAACTGCTCTATTGCTCCTTCTGTGGCAAAAGCCAGCATGAAGTGCGCAAATTGATTGCCGGCCCCTCGGTCTTTATCTGCGACGAGTGCGTCGACCTGTGCAATGACATCATCCGTGAGGAGGTGCAGGAAGCACAGGCTGAAAGCAGCGCGCATAAATTGCCTTCGCCTAAAGAAATCAGCGGCATCCTTGATCAGTATGTAATCGGTCAGGAGCGTGCGAAAAAGGTTCTCGCGGTAGCGGTGTATAACCACTACAAGCGCTTGAATCAGCGTGACAAAAAGAATGACGACGTCGAACTTGGCAAGAGCAACATCTTGCTGATCGGCCCTACAGGCTCGGGTAAGACTCTGCTGGCAGAGACCCTGGCGCGCCTGCTGAACGTACCCTTCACCATTGCCGACGCGACCACCCTCACTGAGGCGGGTTACGTAGGTGAGGATGTCGAGAACATCATTCAGAAGTTGCTGCAGAAATGCGATTACGACGTAGAGAAAGCCCAGATGGGTATCGTCTACATCGATGAGATCGACAAGATTTCGCGCAAATCTGATAACCCTTCGATCACCCGGGATGTTTCCGGTGAAGGCGTGCAGCAAGCATTGCTGAAGCTGATTGAAGGTACTGTTGCTTCCGTTCCGCCACAGGGCGGCCGCAAGCATCCGCAACAAGAGTTCCTTCAGGTCGATACGCGCAACATCCTGTTTATCTGTGGTGGTGCGTTCTCCGGTCTGGAAAAGGTTATTCAGAGCCGTTCCACTCGCGGCGGCATCGGCTTCAACGCCGAAGTTCGCAGCAAAGAGGAAGGCAAGAAGGTGGGCGAGTCCCTGCGTGAAGTCGAGCCTGACGATTTGGTCAAGTTCGGTCTGATCCCGGAATTCGTCGGTCGTCTGCCGGTTCTGGCGACGTTGGACGAGCTGGATGAGGCTGCTTTGATTCAGATCCTCACCGAGCCGAAAAACGCCCTGACCAAACAGTACGCCAAGCTGTTCGAGATGGAAGGTGTAGACCTGGAGTTCCGTACCGATGCACTCAAGTCGGTCGCCAAACGCGCCCTTGAGCGCAAGACCGGTGCTCGTGGTTTGCGCTCGATTCTGGAAGGTGTACTGCTCGACACTATGTATGAAATCCCCTCGCAGTCCGAGGTGAGTAAAGTAGTGATCGACGAGAGCGTTATTGAAGGCAAGTCCAAGCCACTGTACATCTATGAGAACAGTGAGCCGGCAGCCAAGGTGGCGCCAGACGCGTAAGCGTCGCACTGCTGCTTAAAAAGAGGGGGCCTTCGGGCCCCTTTGTTTTTACTGTCAAAGTGCTGTCTTTGAGCTTGTTTTTTTTCAAAGCAGCCCCCATCTTGGTTTCAAGCTTACTTCCATCTGTTTACGGCCTTATGGCCGCCGTAGAGGCGAAATCATGAAGACAACCATCGAATTGCCTCTCTTGCCATTGCGTGATGTCGTGGTTTATCCGCACATGGTTATCCCGCTGTTCGTGGGGCGCGAGAAGTCTATCGAAGCCCTCGAGGCCGCGATGACGGGCGACAAGCAGATTCTTCTGTTAGCTCAGAAAAACCCTGCTGATGACGATCCCGGTGAAGATGCACTCTATCGCGTAGGTACCATCGCCACTGTTCTGCAGTTGCTCAAGCTGCCTGATGGCACTGTCAAAGTGCTAGTTGAAGGCGAGCAACGTGGCGCTGTCGAACGCTTCAGCGAAGTGGACGGCCACTGCCGTGCCGAAGTTTCCCTGATCGACGAAGTCGACGCTCCCGAGCGCGAATCGGAGGTCTTTGTCCGCAGCCTGCTGGCTCAGTTCGAGCAGTACGTGCAGTTGGGCAAGAAAGTCCCTGCCGAGGTGCTGTCGTCCCTGAACAGCATCGATGAGCCAAGCCGCCTGGTAGACACCATGGCTGCGCACATGGCGTTGAAGATCGAGCAGAAGCAGGAAATCCTCGAGATCATCGATTTGTCGGCCCGTGTCGAGCACGTGCTGGCTTTGCTGGATGCCGAGATCGACCTGCTGCAAGTTGAAAAACGCATTCGCGGTCGTGTCAAAAAGCAAATGGAGCGCAGCCAGCGCGAGTACTACCTGAATGAGCAGATGAAGGCCATTCAGAAAGAGCTGGGCGACGGTGACGAAGGTCACAACGAAATCGAAGAGCTGAAAAAGCGCATCGATGCTGCCGGTTTGCCAAAGGATGCTCTGACCAAGGCTCAGGCAGAGCTGAACAAGCTCAAGCAAATGTCGCCCATGTCGGCTGAAGCGACCGTGGTGCGTTCCTATATCGACTGGCTGGTCCAGGTGCCTTGGAAAGCCCAGAGCAAGGTGCGCCTCGATCTGGCGCGCGCAGAAGACATTCTCGACGCCGATCACTACGGCCTTGAAGAAGTCAAAGAACGCATTCTTGAATACCTCGCCGTGCAAAAGCGGGTGAAGAAGATTCGCGGTCCGGTACTGTGCCTGGTGGGTCCTCCTGGGGTGGGTAAAACCTCCCTGGCGGAGTCGATCGCCCATGCCACCAACCGCAAATTTGTGCGCATGGCCCTGGGTGGCGTGCGTGACGAAGCAGAAATTCGCGGTCATCGACGCACTTACATCGGTTCGATGCCGGGAAGATTGATTCAAAAGATGACAAAAGTTGGGGTGCGCAACCCACTGTTCCTGCTCGATGAAATCGACAAGATGGGCAGTGATATGCGCGGCGATCCAGCTTCGGCATTGCTGGAAGTGCTCGATCCGGAGCAGAACCACAATTTCAACGACCATTATCTGGAAGTCGATTACGACCTGTCCGATGTGATGTTCCTGTGCACCTCCAACTCGATGAATATTCCGCCAGCGTTGCTGGACCGGATGGAGGTGATTCGTCTGCCCGGCTACACCGAGGACGAGAAGATCAACATCGCGGTCAAGTACCTGTCGCCCAAGCAGATCCAGGCTAACGGCCTGAAAAAAGGCGAGCTGGAATTCGACAATGAATCGATCCGCGACATCATCCGCTACTACACCCGCGAAGCCGGTGTACGGGGTCTTGAGCGTCAGATTGCCAAGGTTTGCCGCAAAGCGGTGAAAGAGCACGCCATGGAAAAACGCTTCTCGGTGAAGGTCACTTCCGAGTTGCTGGAGCACTTCCTGGGCGTACGCAAATTCCGCTACGGCCTGGCCGAGCAGCAGGATCAGATTGGTCAGGTGACAGGTCTGGCCTGGACCCAAGTCGGCGGTGAGTTGCTCACCATCGAAGCGGCTGTGGTCCCGGGCAAAGGTCAGTTGATCAAGACCGGCTCCCTGGGCGATGTGATGGTCGAATCGATCACTGCAGCACTGACGGTAGTGCGCAGCCGGGCCAAAAGCCTGGGGATTCCTCTGGACTTCCACGAGAAGCGCGACACCCACATCCATATGCCGGAAGGGGCGACGCCAAAAGACGGTCCTAGCGCTGGCGTAGGCATGTGCACGGCGCTGGTTTCGGCGCTGACCGGGATTCCGGTGCGTGCGGATGTAGCCATGACCGGTGAAATCACCTTGCGTGGTCAGGTATTGGCCATCGGTGGCTTGAAAGAGAAATTGCTTGCGGCTCACCGCGGTGGAATCAAAACCGTGATCATTCCTGAAGAGAATGTTCGCGATTTGAAAGAAATTCCTGACAATATCAAGCAGGATCTACAGATTAAACCGGTTAAATGGATTGACGAGGTCCTGCAAATTGCGCTGCAATACGCGCCGGAGCCCTTGCCGGATGTAGCTCCCGAGATAGTTGCAAAGGATGAAAAACGCGACTCTGACTCTAAGGAAAGAATTAGTACGCATTAAGTACGCATTAGCCTGATGGGCTTCCTTGACAGCTTTTTAGAGCCCTTGTTATAAAGCGGCTCTTAAGTGTCTGTAGGCCATTCAGCACTCGTTTTTGCTTTCACCAAAAAACTTAGAATCATACTCAAATAGATATATAAGGGGACTTAGAGTGAACAAGTCGGAACTGATTGATGCTATCGCTGCATCTGCTGATATCCCGAAAGCTGCTGCTGGCCGTGCGCTGGACGCTGTGATCGAATCCGTCACTGGCGCTCTCAAGGCCGGCGACTCTGTGGTACTGGTTGGTTTCGGTACTTTCTCTGTTACCGATCGTCCTGCTCGCATTGGTCGTAACCCTCAGACCGGTAAGACGCTGGAAATCGCTGCAGCTAAAAAACCAGGTTTCAAAGCCGGTAAAGCTCTGAAAGAAGCCGTTAACTAAGCTTCGTTCAAGCCTTTACCCACCCGGGTCGGGGTCATTCCCGATCTGGCCGCGGAGCGGTTAGCCAGCCGGTTAGAATATCGGCTCACGCCGGGGGTCGCAGGTTCGAGCCTCCGACCGCTCCGCCAGTTACGAGAAGGCGCATCCTCGGATGCGCCTTTCTTCTATCCGGACTCTACCCACGCTCCACGGTTGCTTAATTTGAAGTACGACCGTTTCTGGGGGACGCATGCTGCAGAATATCAGGGACAATTCACAAGGCTGGATTGCCAAGACCATTATCGGGGTCATCGTCGCATTGATGGCCCTTACCGGTTTCGATGCCATTTTCAAAGCCACTACCACCAGCCAGGACGCGGCCAAGGTCAACGGTGAGGAAATCACTCAGAGCGAGCTGAGCCAAGCGGTCGACATGCAACGTCGCCAGCTGATGCAACAGCTGGGCAAAGATTTCGATGCTTCCTTGCTTGACGAAAAAATGCTGCGCGAGGCTGCCTTGAAAGGGCTGATCGACCGCAAGCTGCTGCTGCAAGGCGCCGAAAATTCCAAGTTCGCTTTCTCTGAAGCCGCACTGGATCAAGTGATCCTGCAAACACCTGAATTCCAGGTAGATGGCAAGTTCAGCCCTGAGCGTTTCGACCAGGTGATTCGTCAACTGGGCTATAGCCGCCTGCAATTCCGTCAGATGCTGGCTCAGGAAATGCTGATCGGCCAGGTACGTGCAGGTCTCGCGGGCAGCGGTTTTGTCACCGATGCCCAGGTACTGGCATTCGCGCGTCTGGAAAAACAGACCCGTGATTTCGCTTCCCTGACCGTCAAGGCTGACCCTTCCGCGGTCAAAGTGACTGACGACGAAGTCAAGGCTTACTACGACGAACGCGCCAAGGAGTTCATGACTCCGGATCAAGTCGTGATCGATTACCTGGAAC
This sequence comes from Pseudomonas sp. CF161, assembly GCF_000416215.1. Taxonomy (NCBI): domain Bacteria; kingdom Pseudomonadati; phylum Pseudomonadota; class Gammaproteobacteria; order Pseudomonadales; family Pseudomonadaceae; genus Pseudomonas; species Pseudomonas sp. CF161. The sequence continues at coordinate 164,833 of NZ_ATLP01000060.1, read as the reverse complement.
TGAAGAAATCCGCTTTCTTCGATCAGGTCACGGTCAAGGATGAAGATCTGCAGGCGCAGTATCAGAAAGAAACCTCGAACCTGGCTGAGCAGCGTCGCGGCGCGCACATCCTGATCGAAGTCAACGACAAGGTGAACGAGGCCCAGGCCAAAGCCAAGATCGAAGAGATCCAGGCACGTCTGGCCAAGGGTGAAAGCTTCGAGGCTCTGGCCAAGGAGTTTTCCCAGGATCCGGGCTCGGCCAGCAATGGCGGTGACCTGGGTTACGCCGGCCCTGGCGTCTATGACCCGGTCTTCGAGCAGGCGTTGTACGCGCTGGCCAAGGATCAGGTGTCGGCACCGGTGCGCACCTCGTTCGGTTTCCACTTGATCAAGTTGCTGGGTGTTGAAGCTCCGGAAGTTCCAAGCTTCGCCAGCCTCAAAGACAAGCTGACCCGCGAGCTGAAAACCCAGCAGGTCGAGCAGCGTTTTGTCGAGGCCACCAAGCAATTGGAAGACTCGTCGTTCGAAGCCTCGGACCTGGCCCAACCGGCTCAGGAACTGAAGCTGACCGTGCACACCTCCGCGCCATTCAGCCGTGAAGGCGGTGACGGTATCGCGGCCAATCGCAACGTGATCCAGGCTGCTTTCAGCCCGGAAGTGCTTGATGAAGGTGCCAACAGCACCGCCATTGAGCTCGACCCGGAAACCGTAGTGGTCCTGCGCGCCAAGGAACACCGCAAGCCTGAGCAACTGCCGCTGGAAAGCGTTGCCGGCAGCATCCGTACCCAATTGGCCAAGGAGCACGCCAGTGCTGCCGCCAAGACCAAGGCCGAAGCCTTGATCGCCAGCCTGCGCGATGGCAAGACGCCGTTGAACAAGCCGGTGGATGGCCAGAGCTGGAAAGTCAGCGAAGCGGTTACCCGTGGCCAGGAAGGGGTTGAGCCTACTGTGCTTCAGGCGTTGTTCCGCATGAGCAAGCCTGAAGCCAAGGACAAGCCGACCTTCAGCAGCGTGACCCTGCCAGATGGCAGCCTGGTGATCCTGCAGTTGAACGGGGTGAACGAGGCGGCTGCGCCGACTGAAGAAGAGAAGGCTCAGTACCGTCGCTTCCTGGCATCGCGTGTGGGGCAGCAAGACTTTGCCGCCTACCGCAAGCAGCTGGAGAGCCAGGCAGACATCAAGCGTTACTGATGACTGTACTGCGGCACTGAAGCAACACTAAAAGACCCCGTCCGCAAGGACGGGGTCTTTTTTTTAGCCCAGGGCAGGGAAACCGTGGCGCCTGGCGTTCGCGGTGACCCATAGCGACATCAGCAGCAGGCCGATGATCACCCAGGAGAACGTTGCGACCCCCGGGCCTTCCAGCAGCACCGCACCTGCCAGTCCACCGCCGGCGATGGCCAGGTTCCACACGGTCACCAGCATCGACTGAGCGGCGTCTGCCGAATCCCCGGCGGTTTTCGCCAGGGCTGTTTGCAGCAAGGTCGGTAGCCCGCCAAATGACACGCCCCAGATCGCCACAGCGGTGTAAATGGCCAGGGGCAACTGGCTGTAGAAGGCCAGAATCAGCGCACACAGGATAAACAGGCTGCAACTGATCAGCACCAGTTGCCGAGCCCAGCGGTCGATCAGCAGGCCCACGCCCCAGATGCCCGCCACGGCCGCCAATCCAAACACCAGCAGTACCCGTTCGATCTGCCCGGCGATACCGGCCGCCTGCAGAAACGGTGCGATGTAGGTGTAGAGAATGTTGTGGCCGAGGACAAAGGCAAAGGTCACGAACAGCACCGGTCTTATCCCGGGCAAGGTAAATACCCGGGTCAGCGACAGGCGTTTTTCTGCGCGTTGCCCGGGAAAGTCCGGCACCTGAAAGCGCACCCAGCCGATCAGCACCAGGGTCAGCAGGGTCATGATGGCAAAGCTCAAGCGCCAACCCAGGACATTGCCGAGCAGGGTGCCTGCTGGAATACCCAGGGACAACGCCAGCGGCGCGCCGAGCATGGCCACGGCAATCGCCCGACCTTGCAGACGTGGTGCCACCATGCGGCTGGCGTAGCCGGCCAGCAAGGCCCAGAGCAACCCGGCGAACACCCCGGCAAACAGCCGGGCGATCAGGGTCAGGGTGTAATTATCCGACAGGGCGGTGACGCTGTTGACCACGGCAAAACCACCGATCGCCGTCAGCAGTAGCGGGCGACGGCGCCAGCCTTGGGTCAGCAGCACCAGGGGGATTGCCGCCAGCAGCGAGCCGAGGGCGTAAAAGGTCACCAACTGGCCGACCAGAGCCTGGGACACCTTGAGGTCCAGGCTCATCTGCGGCAGTAATCCGGCCGGTAGGGCCTCGGTCAGGATGGTGATGAAGCCGGCGGTGGCCAGCGCCAGCAAGCCGCTGATGGGGAGTCGTTCGCAACGTTTGGACTCGGTGTCCAGCAGGTCGGCGGTGACAAGGGATTCGGTCATGGTTTCAGGCCCGGTGGAGTATGCAGAAGTGCGGGCTTGAGAGTAGGGCGCTGTGCCTATTAGAAAAATAGGCTAAGGTTCCGAACTTATCGGACATCCATGTCCTTAATGCGCGGAGTGGGCGATGGATTGGCTCGGCAGTATTTCGGTGTTTGTGCAGGTGGCGGAAACCCGCAGCTTTACGGAAGCTGGGCGTGTGCTGGGGGTCTCTTCCTCGGCCGTCGGCAAAAGCATTGCCCGGCTCGAAGAGCGGCTGGCCACCCGTTTGTTTCATCGCAGCACCCGCAGCATCACCCTGACCGCCGAGGGCGCGGGGTTTCTTCAACGTTGCCGGCGGATCACCGCGGAGGTTGAAGCCGCCGAGTTCGAACTGTGCAAATCCTCCAGTGCCCCGAGAGGCAGGCTGCGTATCAGCCTGCCCCAGGTGCACGGTCTACTGATGCCGGTACTGGCGGATTTCATGCAGCTGTATCCGGAGATCGAGTTGGATATCGACCTGACGGACCGCATGGTGGATGTGGTCGAGGAGGGTTTTGACGCGGTGGTGCGCACCGGCAATCCCAGGGATTCGCGGTTGATGGCGCGCAAGCTGGGCGAGTTTCGCCAGATGCTGGTGGCTACCCCGGGTTACTTCGAGGCCCATGGAGTGCCGCTCTACCCGGCAGACCTGGCGTCCCATGCCTGTTTGCGCCACACCTTCCATCACACCGGCAAGCTCGAGCCCTGGCCCCTGCGCCGCCTGCCGGGGGCCGCGGAAGTGCTCTTGCCGACCCGTTTTGTCAGCACGTCGATCGAGGCGGTGGAGCATGCCGTGCGCCGTGGCCTGGGGATTGCCTGCCTGCCGGATTTCATGGTGCGCGAGGCGCTGGAGCAAGGGGCGCTGCAGCAGGTGCTCGATGAGCACCTGGATTACAGCGGCACTTTCTGGATCCTCTGGCCGTCGAGTCGTCACGCGGCAGCCAAGGTGCGCGCGCTGATCGATCATTTATCTGTGCGACTTTTCCCGGAATACGCGGTCAGTCATTCTGTATAAATTTTAAGACATCAATCCGCGCGCTCTGTCGCGTGGTTCTGTTGCACAATACGCCCCGGACTGTTTTCCTCAGGATTTTCGATGTTCAGATCATTTCACATGCCGGCTGCCGGACTGGTGCTGCTATTGGCGGCCATCGCGGGTTGCTCGACGCAAAAGACCGCCATTTACGAGCATGAGAATTTCGACGATTCCGGCACCTTTTCCCGCAATTACCCGGTGAGCGATACCGCCTCCTGCGAAGCGGCGCGCCGGGCCTTGCTCAGTCAGGGTTACATCATCACCAGCAGCGATCCGAAGCTGGTCAGTGGTCACAAGAGCTTCCAGCAGACCGGCGAAACCCACCTGGAGATCAGCTTCAGCGTGGTCTGCGCCCAGGATGGCAGCGTCGACCATCACTCGACCATGTTCGCCAACGCCTTGCAGGACCGCTATGCGCTGAAGAAGGTCAACAACTCCGCGAGCCTTGGGGTCGGGGTGCTGGGTTCGGTGTCGATGCCGATCGGCTCGACCGATGATTCGATGGTCAAGGTGGCCAGCGAAACCGTGTCCTCGGCCAAGTTCTACGACCGCTACTTTGCCCTGGTGGAGCTGTTCCTGCCGCCTGAGGCGAAGAAAGCCGCGCACATTGTCGAGAAGCCCAAGACCGATCTTGGCGTTCCCGAGCCCAAGCCGGCTGCTGCCGAGCCCGCGCCGACAGTACCTGCGCCCACCCCGGCGGCCGAGCCGGCAGCGCTAGCACCGGCGGCGGTTGAGCCGAGTGTTTCCGAGCCCATGGCGCCACCGCCGGAAGCGGCCCCCATCGCTCCCGTTGCACCGGCCGAAACCGGTGCAACCAGCGAGCCGGTGCCGGCCCCCGAAGTGGTGACACCGCCTCCTCCGAGCAACCTGCCACCGCCGAGCGAGCCGATTCCGGCAATGCCTCGATAGAACTGCGTCAGACCGCCATGGGATCGCTCTTGTTGATATCGATCCCATAGCGGCTGATAGCTTCCGAGACCCGGCTGTAGGGGATTTCGCCGTCGTCAGCCAGGGCTTTCAACGCCGCCAGCACGATAAAGTGCCGATCCACCTCGAACAATGTACGCAAGGCTTCCCGGGTGTCTGACTGGCCAAAACCGTCGGTGCCCAGGGCGACGAAGCGTCGCTGCTCGACAAAGGGCCGGATCTGGTCGGCAAAGATCTTCATGTAGTCGGTGGCCACCACCAGGGGCCCGACCTGGCCGGCCAGGCAGTCCTGCACATGGCTGGTACGGGGTGCCTGCTCCGGGTGCAGCAGGTTCCAGCGCTCCACTTCATGGCCCTGGCGCCGCAGTTCGGTGAGGCTGGTGGCGCTCCAGACGTCGCTGGCCACGGCAAAATCCTTGAGCAGCAACTCGCTGGCGACCATCACCTCGCGCAGGATCGAACCGCTGCCCATCAATTGCACGCGCGGCTGCCCGGGTTTGGAGGCGCCGGTACTCAATCGGTACAGGCCCTTGATGATCCCGTCCTGAACACCTTCGGGCATGGCCGGGTGGGGATAGTTTTCGTTGAGCAGGGTGATGTAGTAGTAGACGTCTTCCTGCTCGACGTACATGCGGCGCATGCCTTCCTGAATGATCACCGCCAATTCGTAGGCGAAGGTCGGGTCATAGGCGACGCAGCACGGCACTACCGAGGCCAGCACATGGCTGTGACCGTCGTCGTGTTGCAGGCCTTCGCCCATCAGGGTGGTACGCCCGGCGGTGGCGCCCAGCAGGAAACCGCGAGCCCGGGCATCACCGGCAGCCCAGGTCAGGTCGCCGACCCGCTGGAAGCCGAACATCGAATAGAAGATGTAGAACGGCAGGGTCATCAGGCCGTGGTTGCTGTAGGAGGTGCTGGCGGCGATCCAGGATGAGATGGCCCCTGATTCATTGAGCCCCTCCTGCATGATCTGGCCGTCCTTGCTTTCCTTGTAGTAGCTCAACTGCCCGGCGTCCTGCGGGGTGTACAGCTGGCCGACCGCCGAGTGGATACCGATCTGGCGGAACAGGCTTTCCATGCCGAAGGTTCGCGACTCATCGGGCACGATCGGCACCACCAGCTTGCCGATCTGTGGGTCCTTGAGCAGCGTGCCGAGAATGCGCACAAAGGCCATGGTGGTGGAAATCGCTCGCTCGCCGGTGTCCTGAAGTTGAGTGGCAAAGGCTGTCAGTGGCGGGATGGCCAGGGCTGGTGCCTGACTGCTGCGGGACGGGATATGGCCGCCCAGGCTGTCGCGTCGTGCCGCGAAATAGCGGCCCTCCGGGCTGTCGGCGGCAGGCTTGAGGTAGGGCAGGTCGGCCAGTTGTTCGTCGCTGACCGGCAGTTCGAAGCGGTCGCGGAAAGCCCTGACTGCGTCAGCGCCCATTTTCTTCAACTGGTGGTTGATGTTCTGACCTTCGCCAGCCTCGCCCATGCCGAAGCCCTTGACGGTTTTCGCCAGGATCACCGTCGGCTGGCCAGGGTGGCGCATGGCGGCAGCGTAGGCGTTGTAGACCTTGTCCGGGTCATGGCCACCGCGTGACAGCTTCCAGATCTCGTCGTCCGAGAGGTCCGCTACCAGCGCCAGCAGTTCCGGGTATTTACCGAAGAAGTGCTCGCGCACGTAGGCGCCGTTCTGCGACTTGTAGTTCTGATAGTCACCGTCCACGCACTCCATCATGCGCTGGCGCAGCAGGCCGCTGCGGTCCTTGTCCAGCAGTGCGTCCCAGCCACTGCCCCAGATCACCTTGATCACGTTCCAGCCGGCAGCACGATACAGGCTTTCGAATTCCTGGATCACCTTGGCGTTGCCCCGCACCGGGCCGTCGAGACGTTGCAGGTTGCAGTTGACCACGAAGATCAGGTTGTCGAGTTTCTCCCGGCCCGCCAGGGAGATCGCCGCCAGGGATTCCGGCTGGTCCATCTCGCCATCGCCGAGGAAGGCCCAGACCTTGCGCCCCTGGTGCTGCTTGAGGCCACGGAACTCCAGGTAGCGCATAAAGCGCGCCTGGTAGGCGGCGGTAATCGGGCCCAGGCCCATGGACACGGTGGGAAATTGCCAGAAGTCCGGCATCAATCGCGGATGGGGGTAGGACGAGATCCCGTTGCCAGCGGATTCGCGGCGAAAGTTGTCGAGCTGGGCTTCGTCGATGCGGCCTTCGAGGTAGGCGCGGCCGTAGATGCCCGGCGAGGAGTGACCCTGGATGTACACCATGTCGCCGTCGAAGCTGTCGGTGCGGCCCCGGAAGAAGTGATCGAAACCCACGTCATACAACACCGCGGCGGAGGCGTAGGTGGCGATATGGCCACCGACCCCCGAGTGCTTGCCGGCGCGCAGCACCATGGCCATGGCGTTCCAGCGGATAAAGGCGTTGATCCGGCGCTCGATGTCGAGGTTGCCGGGGTAGGGCAACTGGCGCTCGGGCGCGATGGTGTTGATGTAAGGGGTGGTCACCCGACCGTAGAAATCGCCATGTCGTGCAACGTCGAAATCCAGCAATTGATCGATCAGGTAATGGGCCCGCGGCCGGCCTTCGGCGCTCAGCACGGACTCGATGGAGTCGAGCCATTCGCGGGTTTCCTGGGGATCGTGGTCGAGCGTTGCGATGTTGTTCTGGGTCATGCCTGGCTCCAGGTTGAGCGGGGTTCCAGCGCGCGGATCCTTGTGGGATCGGGAGGGCGTGCGTGCCGATAAATGTAATTGCAATTGCAACTACATGGCCGAATCTATCCCGGCATGCGCTACTATTGCAACCCTCTTCAGTCCCGCGGATGGTGTTGCATGTCTTCAAATGAGCCCGATGTCTGGTTCCGTTTTGTCAGGGCTCACCGCACGGTCATTCGTGAAATCGAGCGCCGCCTGGCGGATGCCGGGCTGCCGGCCTACGCCTGGTACGACGCCTTGTGGGGCCTGGAAAGCGGACCCGAAGGCACCCGGCGCATGCACGAACTGGCGGATGTGCTGGCCATCGAGCGCTACAACCTGACGCGACTGGTCGACCGCCTGGAAAACGAAGGCCTGGTGCAACGTTCGCGCTGCGACGGCGATGGGCGTGCCGCGTTCGTGACCATCACCGAAGAGGGGCGGAAACTGCGCAAAAAGATGTGGAAAATCTACGAAAGTGCAGTGGCCGAGCTGTTTCTTTCCCAGCTCGACGAGCAGCAGAAACACAGCTTCGCCGATGCCCTGGAACGCACTGCCGCCCTGGCTCGGGCCTCCACCAGTGGCGCGGACGTCCGCCCGGGCACCCGGCGCTCACGCCCCGCCTAGCGCAAGCCGTAACGCTGCAACGCCTGCTCGACCTTGGCTGTCGGCAGGCGCTGCTCATCGGCCAGGGCCTTGAGCGCCAGGGCTACGATCCACTGCCGGCTCGGGCTGTGGGCGGTCGCCGAGCCGGCGCCCAGGGCGACGAAAGGTGCCTTCACGAAACCGCGCAGTTGGTCGGTCACCGCCTGGCCGTAACCGGTCACCGCCAGGACCGGGTCGCGGCTGTGCCCCAGGCAGCGCATCAGGTGGGCACTGCGCTTGTCGGCTTCCGGATGCAGGCGATTCCAGCGCTCGGCGGCTGCCGCTTCGCGGGCCAGGCGGGTGTAACTGGGGCAGCTCCAGAGCTGGCTGGCGACCCCCCAGTCCTGCTCCAGCAGCAGCGCTGCCTGGCGCACCTCTTCAAAGGCCTGGCCGGCCCCCAGCAGACGCACCCGCAGGTTGGCGTCGAGCGGGCCGGATTCGGCGACTTTGTACATGCCCTGCAAGGCGTCCCCCCGGTCCTGGGCACCGAGCCTCGGCCCCTGCTCGTGGTCATGCAGGGCCAGGTAGTAGAAGCCGGGCTGGCCCTCGACATACAAGCGGTGCAGCGCTTCCAGGACAATTGCCCGGGTTTCGTCGCCCGAGGCCGGGTCGAAGGGCAGGCAATCCGGGTTGTTGGCCAGCCACAGCGGCAGGGACGGATCGGCGCCCTTGGGCCAGGAGGTGGCCAGGGTTTCATTGTCGTTGCAGAGAATGCCGCGCCGCGCCGACTCGGCGGAAACCGCGCACAGCTGCGCCGAAGAATGGGCGCTGTGCAGGTAGAGCAGGGGTTTTTCCCGGGTGTCCCGGGAGAACCGCAACGACCAGGCGCTGATGCGGGTCGATGCGCCTTGCCGGGCGTTGTTGCGCACCACCCAGGCCTGATTGGCCACGCTGCGGTCCAGCTCCAGGGTATTGGCGATCTCCATCACCGTGAACAGCGGCGAGCGCGCTGGCGTTGCCGGGCTGCCCAGGGTCAGGCTGTCGATGCAGGCACGGGCAGCCTGGCCGGCGTGGGATGGGGAAGGGAAATCGAAGCGGGATGAGGTCATGGTGCGCGCCGTCTGGAGAGGTCAGGCGGCTACCCTAGCGGAAATGCCAATATCATTGCAATTGCAATGATTGCAGTTGCATCTAAATTGGCCGAGCTAAATCCGTTGCCGCCTGTTACGTTTTATCAGCAGGGAGCGTGCAGTATTTTTTCTGTCATCCCGGCACTTTATGCTGAGGGCGAAGGTCATTAAGCAACAGGTTATTCATACAACGGCAAAGGACGACGCAATGGACGATTACCAGGAAGAACTGCTGGAGTACCAGGCATTTGAGTTGGACCCGCTGGACCCGACAGAAGACGCCACCGAGCTGTAAGGCCGGTGGCTTTTTTTTAGGCGAAATGCCGGTGGCTGCGGCGAAACTCGCCGGGCGTCTGGCCGCTCCAGCGCTTGAATGCGCGTTGAAAGGCCTCGGCTGAGGCGAAGCCCAGCAGGTAGGCGATTTCACCGAATGCCAGTTCGGTGTCACGAATGTAGGTCATGGCCAGATCACGACGGGTGTCGTTGAGAATGGCGCGAAACTGAGTCCCTTCTTCGGCCAGCTTGCGCCGCAGGGTCCAGGTCGGCAGCTTGAGGCGTGCCGCCACTTCTTCCAGGTCGGGTTCGCGACCGCCATTGAGCAACGGCCCCAGCAACTGAGTGATGCGCTCGCGCAGGCTGCGGGTACGGGTCAATTGCTCCAGCTCCCGTTCACACAATTGCAGCAGCAGGCGCCAGGTACTGGGGCAGTGCTCGGGGTTGCGCCGGGCGAGGCTGGCCTGGCTCAGGCGCAGTTGATTGTGTTCGGCGCCGAACTGGATCGGGCAGGTGCCCAGCCGCGCGTAGTCGGCGTGGTAGTGCGGGGCGGCGAATTCGATGTCGATCTGTTCGGCCTTGATCGGCTGCGGGCTCAGGCTGGACAGCTGTTGCAGCCAGCCGGCGATGATCGAGTCGACCACGAAACGGTTGTAGGCGTTGTACGGGCTGATGGAATAGAAGCGCAGCCAGGCGCCGTCGGCGTCTTCGTGAAAGCTCGAATGGCCCCGGTAGTTGGAGCCGTACAAGGCTTCAAAGCGCGTCAGGCAACGCGCGGCTTCGCGCACGGTCGGCGCCTGGGCGGCAGTGACCCCGGCCAGGCCGAGTTGGCTGAGACGGCCGAGTTGGCCCATGCGCAGGCCCAGGGCCGGGTCGCCGGTGAGCTGAATTGCCGCGTGGCCCAGACGCATGTAACGCGGAATCGACAGCCGGGCGCCGGCTTCGCCCAATCGCGCCGCGTCCAGCCCGTATTGCGCCAGCAGTGGCAAGGGGTCCAGGCCATGGCTGCCCATGGCGTCGGCCAGGCTGTGGACGAAGCCCACCGATAGATCACCCAGGCGCATGGGCTGCGGTTTCATGGCCTACAACCAGATATTCAACAGGCGGGCGCCGCGGGCTGCGTCGTCGGCATAGGTCTGCTCGGGGCTGCTGATAAAGCTCTGGCCGGTGCTGCGCTGGTCCCAGAACTGCCCACGCAGGAACACGCTGACCCCAGCTGTGGCCTGGCTGCTGGGCGCGCGGGCGGTCAGGGTCAGGCGATGCCAGGCTTCGCCTTCACTGAGTTCGCCGGGTTTGAGGCTGATCTCGCTGGGGGTCATTTCGTTCTTGTAGCCGCGCCATGGCTTGTCCCAGGTGCCAGGGCCGATGACCAGCGCCGGCACGGCGACCAGTTGCGCGCCTTGCTCGTCGAGCCTGCGGTAGTTGTCCGGGTACCAGCTGTCGCTGCCGATCAACACCCCGAGGCGCCCGGCGGGGGTGTCGACGACGTTGACGGCCTGGTCCTTGGCGGGGCTGATAAAACCGCGCTCGGTGAAGTCCGGGTACAGCTGGCGTTGTGGCTGGCCGATGGGCAGGCCATCGCGGCCAAATACCAGGCTGCTGTTGTACAGCGCGCCGCTGCCGATCTGCAGGGTGCCCTGGTTGACGCTTGGTTCCGGCAACACGATGGAGCCGGCCACCAGGGTCACCTGGAACTCCTTGGCCAGGCCGCCAAACAGCTGTTGATAATCCCGGGCCATGGCCTTGGCTTTCATCCGCAGGTGGGCGTCTTGCAGGCGGCTGTCACCCTTGGCAACGATCAGGGCCCGCAGGAAGGGCAGTGGGTTGCTGACCGCCAGCCAGTTCATGGCTTCTTTCAGGGTGGCGGCCTGGTACAGCTCGTTTTTCTCGCCGCTGACCATCAGCCAGGTGCCCACGTGCTCGGGCAGTACGACGATGGTTTTTTCATTCAGCAGGCCCTTGTCGCGGGCTTGTTGCAGGTAGGCCGCGAGCTTGCGGTGCAGGCGCTCGGGGCTTTGATAATCGGTGGGGAACAGCTCGGGCTGGATGCCCAGCAGGTTGCCATGGTCGGCGGGCTGGCCCTGGTCCACGGCGAGGTTGATGCGCAGGTCCGACAAGTAGTGCCCGACCGGACGCTCGCGGGTCCAGATGGCATAGCTGGTGAGGGCGGCGATCAGGGCCATGGAGGCGGTGAAATAGAGAAGTTTGCGCATGGGAAAACAGTCAGCGGCCGTGTGCAGGATTCGTCGACTAGGGTAGGGCCCATGCCGACGCTTGCCAAGGGGCGCTGCGCATTTGGATCAATAAGTTGTCAGTTACGGTCATTGAGCGGCCGCTGCGCTGCTCTTAGTCTGTCGAGCATGACTGATGGAAGCCGCAGAGCTTCCGCATTTTTTCCGTGAACGCTCGATGTGGAGTTACCGATGGCCGCCGCTCACTACCCGCACCTGTTGGCCCCGCTGGACCTGGGGTTTACCACCCTGCGCAACCGTACCCTGATGGGCTCGATGCACACCGGGCTTGAAGAAAAACCCGGCGGCTTCGAGCGCATGGCGGCCTACTTCGCCGAGCGCGCCCGGGGCGGTGTCGGCCTGATGGTGACCGGCGGTATCGGCCCCAACGACGAAGGCGGCGTGTACTCCGGTGCGGCCAAGCTGACCACCGAGGAAGAGGCGCTCAAGCACCAGATCGTGACCCGCGCGGTGCATGAGGCGGGCGGCAAGATCTGCATGCAGATCCTCCACGCCGGACGCTATGCCTACAGCCCGAAACAGGTGGCGCCAAGCGCGATCCAGGCACCGATCAACCCGTTCAAGCCCAAGGAACTGGACGAGGAAGGCATCGAGAAGCAGATCCGCGACTTCGTCACCTGCTCGACCCTGGCGCAGAAGGCCGAGTACGACGGCGTCGAAATCATGGGCTCGGAAGGTTATTTCATTAACCAGTTCCTCGCGGCCCACACCAACCATCGCACCGATCGTTGGGGCGGCAGCTACGAAAACCGCATGCGCCTGCCGGTGGAAATCGTGCGTCGGGTGCGCGAAGCCGTAGGCCCGAATTTCATTATTATTTTCCGTCTGTCGATGCTCGACCTGGTGGAAGGCGGCAGCTCCTGGGAAGAAATCGTGCAACTGGCCAAGGCCATCGAGCAGGCCGGCGCCACCCTGATCAACACCGGGATCGGCTGGCACGAAGCGCGGATCCCGACCATCGCCACCAAGGTGCCGCGTGCCGCATTCAGCAAGGTCACGGCCAAGCTGCGGGGTGAGGTGACGATTCCGCTGATCACCACCAACCGCATCAACACCCCGCAAGTCGCCGAGCAGATCCTCGCCGAAGGCGATGCCGACATGGTGTCCATGGCCCGGCCGTTCCTGGCCGACCCGGACTTCGTCAACAAGGCCGCCGAAGGCCGCGCCGATGAGATCAACACCTGCATCGGCTGCAACCAGGCCTGCCTGGACCATACCTTTGGCGGCAAGCTCACCAGTTGCCTGGTCAACCCGCGGGCCTGCCATGAAACCGAGCTCAATTACCTGCCGGTGCAGCAGATCAAGAAAATCGCCGTGGTCGGTGCCGGCCCTGCCGGGTTGTCCGCTGCCACGGTGGCGGCCGAGCGTGGGCACCAGGTGACCCTGTTCGATTCGGCGAGTGAAATCGGCGGCCAGTTCAACGTGGCCAAGCGCGTGCCGGGCAAGGAGGAGTTCTTCGAAACCCTGCGCTACTTCAAGCGCAAACTGCAGACCACCCATGTCGAGCTGTGCCTGAACACACGGGTGGATGTGGCGCAACTGGTGGCCGGCGGTTATGACGAAATCATCCTCGCCACCGGCATCGCCCCGCGCCTGCCGGCGATCCCGGGGGTGGAACATGCCAAGGTCCTGAGTTACCTGGACGTGCTGCTGGAACGCAAGCCGGTGGGCAAGAGCGTGGCCGTGATCGGCGCCGGCGGTATCGGGTTCGATGTGTCGGAATTCCTGGTGCACCAGGGCGTTGCCACCAGCCAGGACCGTGAAGCGTTCTGGAAAGAGTGGGGCATCGACACCCAGTTGCAGGCCCGTGGCGGCGTGGCCGGGATCAAGGCCCAGCCCCATGCCCCGGCGCGCCAGGTCTTCTTGTTGCAGCGCAAGGCGTCCAAGGTGGGCGACGGCCTGGGCAAGACCACCGGCTGGATCCACCGCACCGGGCTGAAAAACAAGCAGGTGCAGATGCTCAACAGCGTTGAATACCTGAAGATCGACGACGCCGGCTTGCATATCCGCATCGGCGACAGCGGCGAGCCGCAAGTGCTGGCGGTGGACAACATCGTGATCTGCGCCGGCCAGGATCCATTGCGCGAGTTGCAGGACGGCCTGCTCGCTGCCGGGCAGAACGTGCACCTGATCGGAGGCGCAGATGTGGCGGCGGAGCTGGATGCCAAGCGTGCGATCAATCAGGGATCGCGGTTGGCAGCGGCATTGTAATCGGGCGCGGGCGGGGCGTTGGTCATGACGGCCAGCGCCGCCTCGCGGGCTCGGCAGCGGCGACAGGCATGGACCTTGTAGCCGCTGAGGCCCTGACCCCCGGGGGGCACGCCCCTGCTAGACTGCGCTCCCTTTATTAGCCGAACCGCGCGCCGATGTCCTTCCCCGATTCCTTCGACTGGCTACCCCAGGCACCGCTGCAACGCTTGACCCTGGACTGGCTGGCCCAGGCCGGGGTCGAGGTGGCGGTACTGCGCCTGGAGCAGATCGATCCACTGATCAGCGGCAACAAGTGGTTCAAGTTGCTTGAATACCTGGCGGCGGCGCGCCAGGCCGGGGCCAGTGGAATCATCAGCCTCGGCGGTGCCCACTCCAATCACCTGCATGCCCTCGCCGCGGCGGGGCAACGCTTTGGTTTCGCCACCGCCGGCTTGCTGCGCGGTCATCCGCAAGACACCCCCACCGTGCTCGACCTCAAACGCATGGGCATGCACCTGCACTGGCTCGGTTATGGCGGCTATCGGGCGCGGCATGAGCCCGGGTTCTGGGCTCCCTGGCAAACCCAATACCCCCACCTGTACCCGGTGCCCGAGGGCGGCGGCGGCTTGCCCGGGGCGCGGGGTTGCGGGGGGCTGGTGGCGCAGGTGCGCCAGCAGTTGAGTGGGCTCGGTTGGGCGGATTATCACGGCTGGTGGCTGGCCTGCGGCACCGGCACCACCCTGGCCGGCCTGGTGCTGGCCGAACATGGCGCGCACCCGGTGTATGGCGCGCTGGCGGTGCCGGACGATCATGGGGTGGCGCAGAACGTCGAACGGATCCTGGGCGAGGCTGGGCACGCGGCATCGGGCTACGAGTTGCTTGACGCCAGTCGCGGTGGTTTTGCCAAGGTCGACCCGCCGTTGCTGGGGTTTATCGAGGCCAGTGAAGGTCAGAGTGGTATTGCGCTGGAGCCGCTGTACACCGGCAAGGCCTTGCTGGCGTTGCGGGAGGCGGTCGAGGCGCAGCGTTTTGCCCGGGGAACCCGCCTGGTGTTTGTCCACACCGGCGGCCTACAGGGCCGCCGGGGCATGTCCGGCACTGCTTAGCTGCGTTTGGGCAGCATCCGCAGCAGGGTGTTGTCGCGCATGAAGTAGTGGTGATACAGCCCGGCCAGGGCATGCAGGCCGATCAGCCAGTAGCCGATGGTGCCGCCCAGTACGTGCCAGCCTTCGATCTGCTTGGCCAGCGGCTTGTTTTCGGCGATCAGCAGCGGCAGGTCGATGCCGTAGAACATCACCTGATGCCCTTCGGCGCTGGTGATCAGCCAACCCAGGATCGGCATGGCAATCATGAACAGGTACAGCGCCCAGTGCATCAGCTTGGCCAGCCACTGCTGCCAGTTGGGCGGTGTCGGCACGATTTTCGGTGCCACCCCCAGGCTGCGTGCAAACAGGCGCAGCCAGACCAGCAAAAACACCGTCAGGCCGAGCATGAAGTGGGCTTCCTTGATCAGCGTCCGCCCGCCACTGCCTTTGGGAAAGATGCCGCGCAACTCAATGCAGGCGTAAACCACCGCCAGCAGCACCAGCATCAGCCAGTGCAAGGTGATAGAGACCGTGCTGTATCGAGCATCGGAGTTCTTCCAGGGCATACGACTTTCCTCACTCATCAGGGCTGAAACCTCCGTTCTTGAACGACGGAGTGCTTTAACTGTAATCCTGTTTGAGCCGGTCTGCCTTGACCGGGTACGAGGTTTAGGCCGCGCCGCATGAAAAACCCGTAAAAAAACGGCAGCCCCGCAACAGGCTGCCGTTTCGGTGGGTAAGGAGCCGATCAGCAGCCCTGGGGTGTCTCGCCTCGGGCCAGGCGCTGGTTGATGTCGGCGACCACCTGGGGCAGGTCGGCGAGGGTGTCGATCAGGTAGTGCGGGCGCGAGCTTGCGAACAGGGCGTGGATACGTTTGCGCTCGCTGGCCAGGGTCTCGCCGTCCAGGGCGCGATAGGCCTCGTAGCTCAGGCCCAGGGCGTTGCCGGAGCAGGTCAGGGCCACGGTCCACATGCCGGCGCGACGACCTTCGAGGATGCCGGGCACGGTGTCGTCGACCTTGACGCAGGCCGCCACATCCTCGATGCCCAGGGCAATCACGTTGGCCAGGGCCTGAGCAGGCCAGGGGCGGCCGTTGGGCACCTCATCGGTGGCCACCACATGGTCGGCGACGTAGCCATTTTTTGCCGCCAGCTGCACCACCTTATCCATCACCTGCTTCGGATAACCGGAGCACGAACCGATTTTCAGCCCCTGCTCGCGCAACTGGGCGATGGTGTCCAGGGCGCCGGGGATCAGGGCCGAGTGTTCGGCGATCTTTTCGATCTGCAGCGGCATGAAACGCTGGTAGATGGCCGTGACATCCTCATCGCTCGGGGCACGGCCGAAGGCTTTGCGGTAGCGCTCGGCCACCGACGGCAGGTTGCACAGGGTGCGGATGTGATCCCACTTGCCCATGCCCATCGGGCCGCGGGCTTCTTCGATGGACACCTGCACATCGAACTCGGCGAAGGCTTCGACGAAGATCTGGGTCGGCGCAAAGGAGCCGAAGTCGACCACAGTGCCGGCCCAGTCGAGGATGGCGGCTTGCAGGTGGCTGGGGGTGTTGTAGCTCATGGCGAAGTCCTGTTAGAGGCGGTTGATCCGCGTCGGCCGGAGGCCGGTGTTTAAAGGGCAGTCGGTGTGTTTGCTGCGGGCTGGGGTGTCAGATCTCCAGCACCTGCATTTCTTCAAGCGCCAGGGCGATGGCGGCCACCGCAGCCTGCATCTGCGCCGGGTTGATGTGGCCGATGCAGCCCACGCGAAAGGTTTCGACCTCGGTCAGCTTGCCGGGATAGAGGATGAAACCCTTGGCCTTGACCCGCTCGTAGAACGCCTTGAACTGGTAGCGCGGGTCTTGGGGGGCATGGAAGGTGACGATGATCGGCGCCTGGATCTGGGCCGGTAGAAAGCGACGAAAACCCAGGGCGACCATGGCTTCGATCAGGGCCTGGCAGTTATCGGCGTAACGCTGATGGCGCGCCGGCAAGCCGCCTTCTTCGGCGTACTGCAACAGCGCTTCGTGCAGCGCCGCGACCACGTGGGTCGGCGGGGTGAAGCGCCATTGGCCGGTCTTGGCCAGGTAGCTGTGCTGGTCGAACAGGTCCATGGCCAGGGAGTGGCTGTTGCCGGCGGCCTGGGCCAGGGCCTCCTTGCGGGCGAAGACCAGGCCCATGCCCGGCACGCCTTCCAGGCATTTGCCGGAGGCGGCGATCAGGGCGTCGAATGGCACCTGCCGGGCATCGATCGGCAGCGCGCCAAACGAGCTCATGGCGTCGATGATCAGGCGCTTGCCATGGCGGGCCGTGACCTGGGCAATGTCCGCCAGCGGGTTGAGGATGCCGGTGCTGGTTTCACAATGGATCAGCGCCACATGGGTGATGCCCGGGTCGGCCTGCAACAGCCGCTCGACATCGGCCGCGGTGGTCGGTTGGTCTTCGGCGGTTTCAAAGGTCACATGGGCGCGGCCGAGCACCTCGCAGATCTTCGCCAGGCGTTTGCCATAAGCGCCGTTGATCAGCACCAGGACCTTGCCATCGCGCGGAACCAGGGTGCCGATGGCGGCTTCCACGGCAAAGGTGCCGCTGCCTTGCAGGGGCACGCAATGGTGGCTGTCGGTCCCGTTGACGATGGTCAGCAAGTGCTCGCAGAGGCTGGCGGTCAGTTGGTTGAAGCCTTCGTCCCATGAGCCCCAGTCCACCTGCATCGCCTGACGGGTGCGCGCCGAGGTGGTCAGGGGGCCGGGGGTGAGCAGGAGGGGGGCGGCAGTGGTCATGCGGGGTCCTCGCAGGTGCGCTTTGGGGTGAAATCTACGGGGCCTAAATTGCAGTTTGGCTTGTCATCAATCAAATTGTTTGTTGTGATGCCAGCGATAAGTGAGGCTGATAGATATGAATTTATTCCAACTCCGCGCATTCGATGCCGTGGCCCGTGAAGGCAGCTTTACCCGGGCCGCGGCGCGGCTGTTTATCAGCCAGCCGGCGGTCACCGGGCACATCAAGGCGCTGGAGGAGCACTACCAGATCACCCTCTTGCGGCGGACCGCGCGCCGGGTCGAACTGACGGAGGAGGGCATCAAGCTGGCGGCCATTACCCGGGCCATGTTCAGTTTGTCCGAAGAGGCCCAGGCGCTGCTGGAAGCCAACCGCCAGTTGCTGAGCGGGCGCCTGGAGGTGGCAGCCGATGGGCCGCACCTGGTGATGCCGCTGCTGGCCCGCCTGCGTGAGCGGTATCCGGGCATCACCGTCAACCTGCGCCTGGGCAATGCCCAGGAAACCCTGGCGGCGCTGCTGTCCGAACATGCCGATATCGCCGTACTGACCGAAGTCGAGCCGCGCAAAGGCCTGCATTTGCATGCCTTGAGCGAGTCGCGGATCTGCGCCCTGGTGCCGGCCGGTCATCCATGGCTGGCCCGGCCCGAAGGCGTGCTTCTGGAACAGCTGGACCAGGTGATCATGGTCTTGCGTGAGCCAAGCTCGACCACTCGCCGCACGTTTGACCAGGCCTGCGCCCTGGCCCAGGTCAACCCTCGGGTGTTGCTGGAGCTGGACAGCCGCGAGGCCGTGACCGAGGCGGTCGCGGCCCAGTTGGGGGTGGGGGTGGTGTCGTCGGTGGAGGTCAGCCCCGACCCCCGGGTGCGGGCGCTGCCGATCATTGGCCAGGGGCTGGTCAACCGGCATTGGCTGGGGTGCATGGAGCGGCGCCGGGAGTTGCGCCTGATCCAGGCGTTCTTCGAGCTGGCGACGGAGTAAGGGCCCGCCCTGGCGCCATCGCCGATCTGACTTTTTGGTCGATTGGCGCCTTGAGGACGGGTAAACTTGCCCATCGCGTCGGCCAAATCCAACTCGACGCCATCGATCAAGAGAGTGAGTAATGGGCGCACAGTGGAAGGTTAAACACAAAGAAGCAGCAGCCAACGCCAAGGGCAAGATCTTCGGCAAGCTGGTGAAAGAGATCACCATCGCCGCACGCAACGGCGCAGACACCTCGACCAACGCGCACCTGCGTCTGGTGGTCGAGCAGGCGAAAAAGGCCTCGATGCCCCGTGAGACCCTGGAGCGTGCCATCAAGAAAGGTTCCGGCCAGCTGGGCGAAACCGTGCAATACCATCGCGTGACTTACGAAGGCTTCGCCCCGCACCAGGTGCCGCTGATCGTTGAATGCGTCACCGACAACATCAACCGCACCGTCGCTGAAATCCGCGTGGCCTTCCGCAAGGGCCAACTCGGCGCTTCCGGCTCTGTGGCCTGGGACTTCAACCACGTCGGCATGATCGAAGCATCGCCCGACAGCCCGGACGCCGACCCTGAGCTGGCGGCCATCGAAGCCGGGGCCCAGGATTTCGAGCCAGGTGAAGACGGCGCGACCCTGTTCCTGACCGAGCCTGCGGACCTGGACGCCGTGCAGAAAGCCCTGCCCGAGCAAGGCTTCACCGTGCTTTCGGCCAAGCTCGGCTACCAGCCGAAAAACCCGGTCAGCGGCCTCACCGACGAGCAGATGGCCGAAGTCGAAGCCTTCCTCGAAGGCCTGGACAACCATGACGACGTGCAAGACATGTTCGTCGGTCTGGCCGGCTAAGACGCAGACCCTGGCGGCCGTTCAGTTCAGCGGCTGCCAGGGTTGCCCCAGTCAAACCCCGCGCAATACCTCCAGCACCTCTTCAAAACCCGGCCGCGCCAGCACTTCTGGCTGACAGCAGCGGCTGACCAGTTGCTCCAGAGCCTCTCGTTGTGGGTCGCGCAGACCGCTGTCGGTGCGTTGCAGCAACTCCTCCAGCAGAATGCCGAAGGCCCGCACTTCGATCCGTTGCAAGGCTCGGGTTTGAGCCGTGTCCTGGGTCACGTGGAACGAGGCCGCGCCAAAATCCCCGAGCAGGCAATCGCCCTGCTGATTCAACAAGGTGTTGTGCCCGTACAGGTCGCCGTGGGTGATGCCCTGGGCGTGCAGGTGGGCGCCGACCGCAGCGATGCCACGGGCGATGCGCAAGGTTACTGGGCCATCGAAACGCTCGGTGTCGGCGTAGATATCCCGCGAGCAGGAGGCCAGGCTCGGCAGCCCCGCCAGGTTGCGGTAGCTGGGGTCGATCAGTTGCATCACCAGGCCATTTTGCGCCTCGGGGTGCCCGACCACGCGGCCTTCGACGCGGATCAGGTTCGGGTGCCGGCCAGCGGTGATGCAGGCGTTCATTTCATGCAGCGGCGAGCCGTCGCTGGTCATCTCGCCCTTGTACAGTTTGACCGCCACCGCCCGCGCGGCTTGCCCGGCAGGTTGCCATTGGGCTTGATAAATCACCCCCGAGGCGCCTTCGCCCAGGCGTTGCTGCAATTGCAGCTCGCTCCAGGGAATGTTCGGCGTGGCCTCCAGCGCCGCGGCATCGGCCTCGGACTCTAGCGGGTTGCCGGCGTAGGCCAGCCAGGTCAGGCGTGGCAGGGCGAGGAGGAACGGCGGCAATTCACGCAATTGGTTGGCAGCGATCCGCAGCAGCTCCAGGTTGTGGCACTGGCTCAGGCTCGGCGGCAGTTGGGTCAGACGGTTGCCCGCCAGCATCAGCTTTTGCAGCAGCGGGCGTCGGCCCAGTTCGTCAGGCAGCTCGCTGATGCGGTTGTCGGTCAAAATCAGCCAGCGCAGCTGCGGTGGCAGGGCAGCGGCTGGCACCTGCTCGATACGGTTGGCCTTGAAGCCGATCATGCTCAGTTGGGCGCACTGGCCGAGGCAGGCCGGCAGTTCGCTGAACAGGTTGTCGGAACAGAACAGCACCCGCAGGTGCGGCAGTTGGTGCAGGTCATCGGGCAGGCTGCTCAGGGCATTGCCACTGAGGTTGAGGATCTCCAGGGAGTCTGCCAGGTCGAAGATTTCCCGGGGGAACTCGGTCAGCCCGGCGCTCAGGTCCAGGCGCTTGATGCCCGCCAATTGGCCGGCTTGCAGTTGAGCAAGGGTATTCATGAACAGCTCCGACACTCGGCAGGAAGGCGACCCTGGAGCCGCACAAAAGGGCGCCATGATAGCGGCTGGCGCTGGGGGCGGCGATCACTGCCTCAGCCGAGCGGGGTCTGGGGGCCGATTTCCAGCAGTTGCCCCAGGCGGCTGCGGGTTCGCGCCAGGTCGATGGCGTTGCCGCCCAGGCTTTCGCGCAGGGGCAGTTCGCCGATCAGCAGCAGGCGCTTGTCCTGGTCGTAGAGCACGTCGATCAGGTTGATAAAGCGCTGCTGGGCGGCAATCGAACATTCACCCAGGTCCGGCAGCTCATCGATGATCCAGGTATCAAAGCGCCGGCTCAGTTCCAGGTAATCCATGACGGCGGTCGGCTGGTCGCACAGGTCGCTGAATTCGAAACGGACACTGCGCTGGTCGCACAATCGCGCCTGCAACACCCGCGCGCCTACCGTCAGGGCAAAGGCGGCGGTATTGCGGTCCGGCAACTGCAGGGCCTGGCGCTGTTGTGCCGTGCCGGGCCAGATGTAGTGGCCCTGGGTGAACACCTGCTGGGTGTGGGTGCGGGCCTGGCTGCGATAGTCGTGGGGGCCGCCGACTTCCATCACCTGCATGCGCGCGTTGATCAGCTCGATCACCGGTTTGAAGCGTGCGTGGTACAGCGGGTTGGGCAGCAGCCCCTCGGGCGGGTAGTTGGAGGTCACCAGCAGCACGATGCCGCGCTTGAACAGGGCCTTGAACAGGCGGGTGATGAGCATTGCATCGCCGATGTCATGCACATGGAACTCGTCGAAGCACAGCACCTGGCAGTGCTCCAGCAACTCGTCGAGGGTGGTTTCCAGGGCGTCCGTCTGCTGCCGATGGCGAAACATGCCCTGGTGCAGCTGGGCGAAGAAGTCGTGGAAGTGCAGGCGCTGTTTCTGCTCCAGGGGGATGGCGCGGAAGAATCCGTCCAGCAGCCAGCTCTTGCCCCGGCCCACCGCGCCGTGCAGGTACAGGCTGCGCACCTGCTGGCCATGGCCCTGGAGCAGGGCGCTGGCCAGTTGCGCCATGCAATCGATCACCCGCTGCTGGCTGTGGCTCAGGGTATAGCCCTGGTCCTGGGCCTTGTGCCGGAAGTAGTCGTGGATCAATCGGCTGCTGGCGCTGTTAGCCGCCGGCCGGGCGAACGCCTTGCCCAGCAGCGAGCGCAGGCGTGGCCATTTGGATGTGCGTTGCGAGCGGTTTGGCGGTAAGGCGGCCAATGAATTCACCCCGATCTGTTGCAGAGCCGCTCCCCCTGGAACTGGCGCGCTAATTTAACCAATCCAAAACTGTGCATCCAGTCTCATGCAAAACCCGAAAATAAATGAGACAGAACGTTACTGCTTGTACAGGTTTTATGCCCCGTAAAACCTGGGCTAAACCCCTTTTCAGGCTCAGGTCAGTCCATTTTCAATGGATCCAATCGTCCGGTGCGACTGGACGTTTATCGTTCGCTGGCTAACCTTCAGCCCAGAACGGGTTCCTCAAAAGGACTGGGGTTTGAATGGATTTTCGGTTTTGGCAGCCATGAGCGCGCTGCTCGCCAGCAACGCATGGGCCGCAGACCTGCACGTACAGGTGCGGGTCGATGTGCAGCGCGGCTGCCAGTTGATCGGTCAGCCACGCGAGGCCGGTATCGAGCAGCTTGGCGTGCTCGACTTCGGCAGCGCCGCGCGCCTGGACGACCGCGCCGGCCCCTTGGGCGCGGCCCTGATCAACGGCCGCCTGCCACGCCTGGAATGCAACCCGGACACCCCTTATCAACTGCGCGTCGACGGTGGCCTGCATGGCGGCGCGGGCGACGTGCGTTACCTGGCGAGCAATGAGCCCTCGACCCCACCCATCCCCTACCGCCTGTATCAGGACGCCGCCCGCCGTATTGCCCTGCCGGTGAATGTGCCGGTCAGTGGCCGGGTGCCCGACTCGGGGAGTGTGGACTTGCCTTTATATGGACGTATCGAACCGCTGGCCGGTGTCCCCCGCGCCAGCCTCTATTCCGATGTGGTGAAGGTCACGGTCACCTGGTAAAGCCAGGTGGATAGCGCTGTTCCGGTGGATCCGGACAGGCAGGGAAGCCGCTCGCGGTGAGCGGCCAGTGCAGGAGTCCTGATGGAATTAGGATGGGCGCAATGACACGCAGAACCTGGACCACGGTCGCGCTGGGTGCCTTGTTGCTGCTGGCTGACGACGCATACGCGGCGATCACCGGGCAGATCGACGCGCGCCTGGTGATCACCGCCAGTTGCCAGGTCAGCAGTGGCACCGGCGATGTGCCGGGGAGCCCGGTCAGCGATCCTGGGGTGCTGGATTTCGGCCAGCAGGGCCCGACCTGGAGCCGCCCGATCAACGCCAGCCTCAGTGACCGCGCCGACGACCCGCTGCATGTCTCGTGCAATTCCTCGGTCAGCGGTTTCACCGTGACCATCAATGGCGGCCTCAACGGCGACGGCACCACCCGGCGCTTGAGCAACGGCCGGCAGACCATTCCCTATCGTTTGTTTGTCGATGCTTCCGGAACCGACAGTTACCGCATCGGCCAGCAACGCAATTTTGCGGCGACCAACGGAACCCAGGTGCCCATACCGGTGTTCGGCTCGGTGGTCGCAAATACCCGTGCGGTTCCGGCGGGGATCTACACCGACATCCTGACGATCACCCTGGATTGGTAACTCAAAAGAGGAAGGACATCATGCACGCGCTTGTCTCTCGAATCGGCTGGTCATTGCTGGGCCTGGCCATGGTTTCAACGGCCCAGGCCGCCACCACCGTCACCGGCCAGATCAACTCGACCCTGACCCTGATCAGCAGTTGCCAGGTCAATGGTGTCGGCGGCAGCTCGTCGTTGAACTTCGGTACCTTGAGCTTCGGCACCGCCAACAGCCTGTTCACCGAGGCCGCTGGCCAGGTGCTCGGCGGTGGCGGCGGTGCGCTGTCGATTCTCTGCTCGTCCGGTACCACCCCGGCGATCAAGGTCCGTGCCGGGTCCCATGACGGCCAGTCCAGCGGCGGCTCGCGGGCCCTGGCCGATGGCAATGGCAACTTCGTGCCCTACGACCTGTACACCGATACCGGGCACTCGCAGTTGCTGGCCATTGACGGGGTGATCACCCTCGCCAGCAGCACCGGGGTGGCCCAGACCGTCAACCTGTACGGCAAGGCAGTGGGCAAGGCCGGGCTGCCGGCGGGCAACTACAGCGACACCATCGCCGTCGAACTGACGTTCTGATGCCATGGCCCGCCACCGTTGTGCGGCCCTGGCAGTGCTCTGTGCCTGCAGTGTCCCGCCGCCACTGGCGGCGGTGACCAGCCAGAGCTTCCAGGTCAGCGCCACCGTGACCGCCGGCTGCCTGGTGGTGGGCGGGGGCTCGAACTACGGCAACCTGGGGTTCGGCAGCCTGTCGGCGCTGTCCACCAGCACCGTGAGGGTCGCGCTGAGCGGCGGGGTGCAGCTGCAATGCACGCCGGGGGTGACCCTGAACATGACCGTCGACGGTGGGCAGTACAACAGCAGCGGGCGGCACATGCAGCTCAATAGCGGCAGTGCGCGGGTGGCTTATCAGTTGTTTCGCGATGCGGCCTACAGCCAGAGCCTGGGTATCGGCCAGAGCGTGGCGGTGGCCTACAGCGATGCCAATAACATCAGCCTGCCGATCTATGGGCAGGTGCAGTTGCCGGGCAATCAGCCTGGGGGGACATACAGCGATGTGCTGCAGGTGCAGCTGTCGTGGTGATGGAGCTGAGGGATCAAGGCCTTAGGGCATAAGGAGTGGCAGCATGTCTTCACCTTTATTTGCGCGGGTGCGGCGCGCGCGTTGCGCCCTGTTGGGGCTGGTGCTGCTGGGGGCGAGCCAGGTGCAGGCCGCCAGCTCGGTGCTGATCTGGCCGATTGACCCGGTGCTCGAAGCGGACCAGCAAGCCAGTGCCCTGTGGCTGGAAAACCGCGGCACCGAGACCGCGAACCTGCAGATCCGGGTCTTTGCCTGGAACCAGAGCGGTTTCGCCGACCAGTACCAGAACCAGCGCGACGTCATCGGCAGCCCGCCGGTGGCCAAGATCGAGCCCGGGCAAAAGCAACTGGTGCGCCTGACCCGAACCCGCGACGTGCCACCGGGCCAGGAGCTGGCCTACCGCATCATCATCGATGAAATCCCGTCGGCCGCGCCGGTCGCGGCCAACGGTGACAACAAGACCGCTGCGGCCATTCGTTTCCAGATGCGCTATTCGGTGCCGCTGTTTGCCTACGGACCGGGGCTCTGGAGCAAGGAAGACACCACCCGCAAGCGCGACCCCAAGGGGGCCGGAGTGCCGGACCTGAGCTGGCGCAAAGTGGCGGCGGACGGGCGCTCCTATGTCGAGGTGCGCAACCAGGGCGCGGTGCATGCGCGGCTGACCGATGTGGCGTTCAAGCAGGCGGGGCAGGCCAAGCCCCTGGTCGAGGGCCTGCTGGGGTACGTGCTGCCGGGGGCGGTGATGCGTTGGCCGGCCCCCGAGGCCCTGGCCGGCGACTCGACCCTGCAATGGCGGGTCAATGGCGCGCCACAGGTGCAGAGCCTGCCACCGACCCGCTAACCCGATGAGCTGATTCACCAGGTGGTCCTGACGCCGGCTTGCGCGCTTTCGGTGGCTGCGCGGCTGCGGGGGCGTGCGCCCCGCATAAGGACCAAGTCACACAACTGGCCGCAGCCGGAGTGCTCGCCAGGGGGCAGGGACAAGGCTGACCGCTTGTCTCGGGATGGAGATGTCCATAGATGGACGCACAATCAACATGAGCCTGGGGTCGGCTCGCTGTTTCTGGCGTTCAACCTGGTTGGCCAGCGGCCTGTGCGGGTTGCTGCTGGCGCCTGAGAGCCAGGCCGGCGACCTGCCGCCACCGCCCACGAGCCTGGAGGCCGTAACCGATGCTCAGCTGTATCTGGAACTGGTGGTCAATCAGCTCAATACCGGGCAGGTGGTGCCGGTGCAGCAGCGGGCCGGGCATTTTCTGCTGCCGGTCAGCGTGCTGCGGGCCAGCGGCATGAAGCTGCCCGAGACCTTGCCCGACGAGATCGATCTGGACAGCCTGCCGGGGCTGCACAGCGAGTACGATAGCCAGGGCCAGCGCCTGCTGTTGAATGTGCCGGCGAACTGGTTGCCCGAGCAGTGGGTCGGCAGCCGCCAGGCCTATCCGCAGACCGAGGCCCGCACCAGCTTCGGTGGTTTGCTCAATTACGACCTGTACCTCAATGACACCGATGATGCCGGCACCTACCTCGCGGCCTGGAACGAAGTGCGGCTGTTCGACAGCTGGGGCACGCTGTCCAATACCGGGCAGTATCGGCGCACGCTGTCCGGCGCGGGCAACGGCAGCCTGAATAACGGCTATCGGCGCTACGACACCACGTGGCATTACTCCGACGATGTGCGGATGCTGACCTACGAGGCCGGGGACCTGGTCAGCGGCGCGTTGCCCTGGAGCAACTCGGTGCGCCTGGGCGGGGTGCAACTGTCCCGGGACTTTGGCGTGCGCCCGGACCTGGTGACCTACCCCTTGCCGCAGTTCGCCGGGGAAGCGGCGGTGCCGTCCTCGGTCGATCTGTTTATCAATGGCTACAAGTCCAGCAGCGCCGACCTGCAACCCGGTCCCTATACCCTGACCAACATTCCGTTTATCAACGGTGCGGGGGAGGCGGTGGTGGTGACCACCGATGCCCTGGGGCGGCAGGTATCGACCACGGTGCCGTTCTACGTCACCAGCACCCTGTTGCAAAAAGGCCTGACGGATTTCTCGGTGACCGCCGGGACCCTGCGCCGGGACTACACCGTGCGCGATTTCGGTTATGGCCCCGGCGTGACCTCGGGCAGCCTGCGTTACGGCCTGAGCGACAGCCTGACCCTGGAAAGCCACGCCGAAGCCTCGGACTCCCTGACCCTCGGTGGGGTGGGGGGCAACCTGCGCCTGGGCAATTTCGGCGTGCTCAACACCGCCCTCAGCCAAAGCCGCTTCGACGGCGATGGCGGCCAGCAACTCAGCTTCGGCTATCAATACAGCAGCCAGCGCTACAGCCTGGCCTACCAACGCATGCAGCGCCATGAGCGCTATGCCGACCTGACCGTGGTCGACAGCCCCTATGCCAGCCTCAGCCAGCGCAGCGAGCAAGTCACCCTGAGCCTCAACCTCGAGCGTTACGGTAGCCTCGGTGCGGGCTATTTCGATGTGCGCGCCGCCGATGATTCGCGCACCCGGCTGCTCAACCTGACCTGGAGCAAGTCACTGTGGGGCAACAGCAGCTTCTACCTGTCGGCCAACCGCGAGATCGGTGACAGCGACTGGGCGATGCAGGCGCAACTGGTGATCCCCTTCGACCTGCGCGGCAGCCTGAGCATCGGCAACGAGCGCAGCAAGGCCGGTGAGAATCGCCAGCGGGTCAACTACAGCCGCTCGGTGCCCAGCGAGGGCGGGGTCGGTTTCAACCTCGGTTATGCCCATGGCGACGGCCCGGCCTACCGTCAGGCCGACCTGACCTGGCGCCTGCAATCGGTGCAGTTGCAGGCCGGGGTCTATGGCAGCAGCGAAGCCCAGAGCCGTTGGGCCGATGCCAGCGGTTCGCTGGTGTGGATGGACCGCCAGGTGTTCGCCGCCAACCGCATCGACGACGCTTTTGTGGTGGTCAGTACCGGCGGTTACCGGGATATCCCGGTGCGCTACGAGAACCAGTTGGTGGGCCAGACTGACAAGAACGGCCACCTGCTGGTGCCCTGGAGCAGTGCCTACTACCGCGGCAAGTACGAAATCGACCCGTTGAACCTGCCGGCCAACGTGCAGAGCCCGAATGTCGAGCAACGGATCGCCGTGCGGCGCGGCAGCGGCTACCTGCTGGAGTTTCCATTGAGCCGGATCATCGCCGCCAGCGTGGTGCTGGTGGACGCCCGGCAGCAGGAATTGCCCCTGGGCAGCAGCGTCCAGCATGAGCAGAGCGGGACCTGGGCCGTGGTCGGCTGGGACGGCCTGGTGTACCTGGAGAACCTGGCGCCGCAAAACACCCTGCACGTGACCCTGGCCGACGGCCAGACCTGCAGTGCGCAATTTCCCGTCGATATGCAACAGCAGCAGGTGCCGCTCATCGGGCCCTTGCTGTGCCAATGAGGCCGGACACGCAATAAGGAGTTTCGACATGCAAGGGCAAACCCACCGCTGGACAGGGGTGCTGGGCGGCCTGGCGCTGCTGCTGCCGTATCCGGCACTGGCCTTGTGCACCACGGTCACCACCAGCCCGGCGGCGTTCGGCAGCATCAGCTCGATTGCCGTGCGCACCACCAGCCAGCCCAGTTCCAGCCTCAACGCCGGCTTGAGCTGCACCGGCTCGCTGTTGTCCCTGCTGGCCAGCAATGACCATTTCTACGCCACCATCACCTCGACCCAGAGCGGCCTGCTGGGGCCGACGGGCGACGTCATCGGCTACACCCTGTATGCCAACAACAGCACCAGCTATCCGATTACCCGGGGCACACCATTCGATTTCGCGCGTAATTCGATTATCGATCTGCTGGGGCTGCTGGGCAGCCCGACCGTGGCCAAGCAGGTGCCGATCTACCTGGGCAGCATCACCGGGAGCAACGTGGCGGCGGGGGTCTATACCGAAACCCTGAGCATCTTCTGGAACTGGAACTACTGCTCCGGGATCGCGGTGTTGGGCGGATGCCTGGGGCGGGACATCGGCAGCGGGACCAAGTCCCTGACCGTCACCATGACCGTGTCCAACGATTGCGTGATCACCGCGCCCAACATCAGCTTCGGCAGCGCCCCGGTGATCAGCGCGTTCGCCACCGTTACCGGGCAGACCATCAACCTCATGTGCACCAAGGGCAGCGCCTACACCGTGGGCCTGAGCGATGGCCAGCAACCGCTCGGCACGGGCGGGCGGCGGCAGATGATTTCCGGCAGCAACTACCTGGCCTACGACATCTTCAAAAGCGCCGGCAGCACCCGCTGGGGCAGTGTCGGCGCGGCGCGGCGTGCCAGTACCGACGCTGAGGTCTTCCCCGGCAACGGCCTGGGCACTGGCAGCCAGATCTTCAACTACAACGCCAAAATCTACACCGACCAGCCCACGCCACCGGCGGGCACCTACCTCGACAACGTGGTGCTGGATGTGGGCTTTTGACGCTCCGGCCAGGGCTTAAAAGCGTTGGGTCTGTTGCAGCATCTGCGCCGCTGGCGAGTCCGTCGGGCTGACCATGGCGTAGTTGTAGCCGCTGTCGGACCAGTACACCGCCTGCAACTCGCCCTCGCGGCGACTGCCCCGGGGCAGTAGTGTGTTCTGCGGGCCCGGCGGGCGAATGTAGAAACTCAGTTTGCGCCCGTCGGGGTCCTGGTACAGCACCATGGCCGCGGGTCCTTGCTCGGTGCTCAGCAGGCGTGCGCTGACGGCCTTGAACCCGGCGTTTTGCAGGTCCGGCAGGCGAGTGGCCTGGGTGAAGTAGCGGTCGAGCCAGGTTTGCATCGCGCGGCTGTCATCCACCTTGAAATCAGCTGGCAGGATCTGCTCCTGGGCGAACAGGCGGTAGGCTTGCAGGGCATCGGTCATCGGTGGCGTGCCGTTGGCCAGGGTCATCTCCCGCGCCTGCCAGCCGCTGAAGCCGCCGAGGCCGACGGCAATCAGCAGCAACGCCGCGCTGGCCAGCTGGCGCCGCACCTGGCGCTTGAGACGCTGACGGATCAGCACCGGGTCCAACTGCGGGTTTGGCGCGTGCTGCAAGGCGCCGCCCAGGGCCGCGCGCAGGTGCTGGGCGTCCTGCTGCCAGGCCTGCACCTGGGCGGCCAGTTCCGGGTGGGCGCCGAGGTAGGTTTCCAGCAGGCGCCGGTCGCTGTCACTGAGCCGATGGTCGACGTAGGCGTGCAGGTCGTGTTCGCTGGGGGGCAGGCTGATCATTTGAGTATCCGCAAAGATGGGCTGTGGATTTCGCCGTCGGTGAGCTGGCGCAGGGCCTGGCGGGCGCGGGACAGGCGCGACATCACGGTGCCGGTGGGGACGTCGAGAATCTCGGCTACCTCCTTGTAGCTCAAGCCCTCGACCGAAACCCACAGCAGCAGGGCGCGCTGCTCGGTGCTCAGGCGGTCGAAGGCGGCCAGGGCCGATTGGGCCAGGACCGTGCGCTCCGTTGAGGGCTGGCTGTCGTCGCGGCCGGTAAAGAACTCCAGCATTCGCGCGTAACGCCGGGAACGGCGATGGGCATCGAGAAACTGCCGGTAGAGGATCGCGAACAGCCAGGCGCGCAGGTCGCCGTCGGGCCGTTTGTCGGCCCAACTCGTCAGCGCCCGCTCCAGGCACGCCTGCACCAGATCGTCGGCGCTGCTGGGGTTGCGCGTCAGCGACAGGGCAAAGCGCCGCAGCCGGGGAATCAGCAGGCGCAACGGTTGATCGAGTTCGTTCATGGGTTCCTGCAGGTTTTTGGCCAGTCACTACGCTTGAGCCTAGGAAGACGCCCGACGCCTGAGGTTATTCCCCAGGCGGAAAAATAAACACCGCGCCATGGAATAAAGCCCGTTGCCCTGCGTCTGTCTGATCCTTGCCACCTGCGGCCCACGGCCCTGGAGTTTTTCATGGTTGATCACCCGACACCGCCTTCGCCGCCCACTCCGCCGTCCCTGGGCACCGGCAGCCTGATTCTGCGCCTGGCCGGAATCGCCCTGGTGGTGGTCGCCGTGGCCGGCGCCTTCGCCTACGTGCGCGGCACCCTGGACCCACAGCGGCTGACGCCCAAGGCCCTGGTGGACGTGCTGGAGAAAAACAACGGGGTGCATCCCGGATTTCGCCGCAACCACGCCAAGGGCGTGTGCGTGATCGGCTACTTCGAGAGCAGCCCCGAGGCCCGCGCCTATTCCAGCGCCCAGGTCTTCAGCGCAGCCCGGACCCCGGTGGTCGGGCGGTTCGCCTTGCCCAGCGGCAACCCCTATGCGCCCGACAGCAGCGTGCCGATCCGCAGCCTGGCCTTGCGTTTCACCCAGGCCAACGGCCAGCAATGGCGTACGGGGATGAACAGCATGCCGGTGTTCCCGGTGGGAACGCCCGAAGCCTTCTATCAAATGCAGCAGGCCAGTTCGCCCGACCCGGCCACCGGCAAGCCCAACCCGGCCAGCATGCCGGCATTCTTTGCCGGCCATCCGGAGACGGCGCCGTTCCTGCAATGGGTCAAGGGCGCCAAGCCCTCGGCCAGCTACGCCACCGAGACCTACAACGGCATCAATGCGTTTTACCTGGTGAACGCCAGCGGTCAGCGCCAGGCGGTACGTTGGGGCGTGGTGCCGCAGGCCCGAGACGCTGCCGAGGCCAATGCTCCCCAGGGGGCTGACTTCCTGCAGCAGGACCTGGTCAAGCGCCTCGCGGCCGGGCCGTTGAAATGGCAGTTGATGATCACCCTGGCCAACCCCGGAGACCCCACGGTCGATGCGAGCAAGGCCTGGCCCGCCGAGCGCAAGGTGCTGAATGCCGGGACCCTGGTGCTGCAAAGCACCCAGGCGCAAAACAATGGCGAATGCCGCGACATCAACTATGACCCGTTGGTCCTGCCCGCCGGGATCGAAGGCTCCGACGACCCGCTGCTGGCCGCGCGTTCGGCGGCGTACGCCAGTTCCTATCTGCGCCGCACCAGTGAAGTCAGCCAATTGCCGTCCGAGGAGTCCCGCCCATGAGCGCCCAACCGAACCATTTCGCGCCCCTGGCGCGGCTGCTGCACTGGCTGATGGCGCTGATGATCATTGCCATGCTGTTTATCGGCGCCGGCATGGTGGCCTCGGTGTCCGAGCGCCATGAATGGCTGATCCACCTGCACAAGCCCCTGGGCATTGCGATTTTGCTGCTGGTGATCGTGCGTCTGTTTGTACGCTTTTCCACCCGGCAGCCGCCGCTGCCCGCCGACCTGCCGGGCTGGCAGGTGCTGGCGGCCAAGGCTTCGCATCTGCTGCTGTATGCACTGATGCTGATCCTGCCGTTGCTGGGCTGGGCGATGATCTCGGCCGCGGGAGACCCGGTGATGCTCGGCAGTTCATGGCAACTGCCGTCGATCCTGCCGGCCAATGCCCAGGTCTTTGCCGTGTTGCGCAAGGCCCATGGTCTGCTCGCCTACCTGTTGTTCCTGACGGTGCTGCTGCATTTGGCGGCGGCCCTGTTTCACGGCTGGGTCCGGCGTGACGGGGTGCTGCAAAGCATGCTGCGCGGCAAGGGCTGAGGGGCCGCGGGCGTCGTTTCAGGAGGCACACAGTGCCTGCTTTTGCGGCGCCAGGCTCCACAGCCAATACAACAGCGCAACGCCATTGATCGCCGCGCCCAACAGGCAGACTCCGGTCCAGCCGGCCCAGGCGTACACGGTGGTCGAGGCGATCGAGCCGCCGGCACTGCCGATCGAATAAAACACCATGTAACCGGCAGCCAGGCGGCTCTGGGCTTCAGGGCGCACGCTGTAGATCAGGCTCTGGCTGGTGACATGCACCGCCTGCAAGCCCAGGTCGAAAGTGATCACGCCCACCAGCAGCGCCCACAGTGAGGACTGGGTAAACGCGATGGGCAGCCAGGAGGCCAGCATCAGGGCCAGGGCCAGGCCGCTGGTCCACTGCGCCCAACCGCGATCCGCCCAGGCTCCGGCCCGGGCAGCGCCCAGGGCTCCGGCGGCGCCAGCCAGGCCGAACAGGCCGATCTCGGTGTGGGACAGCGACAGCGGCGGGGCACTCAGGGGCAGCACCAGCGGGGTCCAGAGCACGGTGCCGGCGGCGAAGATCAACATCGCCAGCAGCGCCCGGTCGCGCAGGACCTTTTCTTCGCGAAACAGGCTGAACATCGAGCGGATCAACCTGTTCGGTTTTCGGCAGCACTCGCCACAGCAGCACCGCCATCAGCAGGGTCAGCCCGGCCGACAGCAGGTACACCGAGCGCCAGCCCGCGAGGTCGGCCATGCTGCCGGACACGGTGCGGGCCAGCAGGATGCCGATCACGATACCGCTGGTGACCATGCCCACCACCCGGCCCCGCTCATGGGGCGCGGCGAGGTTGGCGGCGTAGGCCACCAGCACCTGGGTCACCACCGCCAGCAAGCCGCAGCAGGCCATGCCCAGCAGCAGCCAGGTACTGCTCGGGGCCAGCGCCACCACCAGCAGCGCCACGACCGAGAGCAGGGTCTGGCCGACGATCAGGCGCCGGCGGTTGAGCAGGTCCCCCAGGGGCACCAACAGCAACAGGCCCAGCCCGTACCCCACCTGAGTCAGGCTGACCACGCCGCCGACGCTGGCCGCCGGCATGCCAAAGGCCTGGCCCATGGCGTCCAGCAACGGCTGGGCGTAATACACATTGCCCACTGCCAGGCCGCAGGCGACGGCGAACAGCAGCACCACCGAGGCGCGGATGCCGGGGGCAGACAGGGGAGGTTCGGATGGGGGCAACGTTTGGTGTGACATGCTGGGCTCGCTGTAAGTGGTTGCGTTATGAAACCACTTGTACCCTAGAGAGACTGGTTTTATATTGCAACCACTTTTCTGAAAGCCCGGAGCGAACCCCACCCATGGTCAAACGCACACGTCTGGAAGGCGCCGAATGCCCGGTCGCCCGCTCGCTGGATGCCATCGGTGATTGGTGGTCGTTGCTGATCGTCCGTGACGCCTTTGATGGCATCCGCCGGTTTGGCGAGTTCCAGCGCAACCTGGGCATGGCCAAGAACATCCTCGCCGCGCGCCTGCGCACCCTGGTGAACCACGGGATTTTCCAGGTGGTGCCGGCGTCCGATGGCAGTGCCTACCAGGAGTACGTGCTGACGGAAAAGGGCAAGGGCCTGTTCCCCTTGATCATCGGCTTGCGTCAGTGGGGCGAGGCGTTTTTCTACGAGGCGGGGGAGGCGCATTCACGGGTGGTCGACCGCGAGAACGGGCAGCCGGTGCAGGCGCTGGAGCTGCGTGCGGCGGATGGGCGCCTGCTGGGGCCGGATGATTGCCTGCGCCTGCCGGCGCAGTGAAGCGCGGCTGCCTGAGTCGCCTCATGCAGCCGCACAGCGGGGTTAGCGCAGGTTGTTGACCAGGCTGGCGAAGGTACTCAGCACGTCCTTGCCCAGCTGCATCGAGCGCTTGCCGGACCAACCGGTGTAGGGGTTGGGATTGTCGTCGTGGTCCTTGAAGGGCATTTCCAGGGTCAGCGACAGGCAATCGTACTGCTCACCGACGCTGTTGCAGGCCAGGGTCATATTGGCGTGGCCCGGCTGCGAGCGCGGGTAGCCGTGGGTGGTCTGGAAGTCCCGGGTCTGGTGCTTGAGGTGGCTGCGGAACTGCTCTTCAAGCTGTTCCAGGCGCGGGGTGTAGCCCGGGTTGCCTTCGCAGCCGGCGGCAAACACATGGGGAATCTCTTCGTCGCCATGCACGTCGAGGAACAGGTCGACGCCGTATTTCTGCATTTGCTGCTGGACGAACACCACTTCCGGGCTCAACTCCTGGCTGGCGTTCTGCCAGGCGCGGTTCAGGTCCTGGCCCATGGCGTTGGTGCGCAGATGACCATGGAAGGCACCGTCGGGGTTCATGTTCGGCACCAGGTACAGGTCGGCCCCGGCCAGCAGGGTATTGAGTTCGGCATCGTCATGGCGTTGCAGGCGTTCGAGCACACCTTCCATGAACCACTCGGCCATGTGTTCGCCGGGGTGCTGCTGGGCGATGATCCAGATCTTGCGCTGGCCTTCGACGCCACTGCCTTTGCGCAACAGCTGGATGTCCCGGCCCTCGACGCTTTTGCCCGTGGCCAGCAGTTCGGTGCCGGCCTTGCTCAGCGCCTGTTCGATCAGCCAGTCATGGCGGCCGCGGCTGTAGGGTTCGAAGTAGGCGAACCAGGCGTGGGTCTGGGTGGCTTCAAGATTGAAGCGCAGGGCGTCGCCTTCGAAAATGGTCGGGATGCGAAACCAGTTCACATGATCGTAGGAGGCTACGGCTTGATAGCCGGTCCAGGCTCTGCTGTACGAGGATTTGCTGGCGTTGGTCAGGCGAAACCAGTGTTCCTGGCCGACGTGCAGGCCGCTGGCCTTGAAGTGGAACCACTGGAAGTGCGGGCTGCGGGTATCGGGACGGATGGCCAGGGAAGCCTGGAGGGGATCGCTGATATCGAGTACATCGATGTTGCCGCTGTCGAAGTCGGCAGAGATCTGAAAAGAGCTTTTGGCCACGGTCATAATCGATTCCTGAATATGATTTTTATGGCCGTACTTTACACACTGGGCGCGAATAAAGTAGGGGGCGTCGTCCTTGACGCGAAAGCAGCTTAGAGGCTATGCGATTGATTCTCAAGCGCTGTTTTACGATAGTTGGGCCTTTTGCGACGGGCGTTCTATTGCAATGAGATATTCTTTTGATATCATCGCCGCCACCGAATTCAGCTGTACCCGACTTCATTAGCCTGAAGCCTAGCCAGAATAACTGGCAAAAAAAAAGACCCGGCAAAAAGCCGGGTCAAAAACCGTGATTAGCCTGATGAGGAGATATTCCAAGAGTCCGACCTAAGGTCCCTTGGTTTATCGACTGATCTCGCGACCAGCTGCATGCAATAATAATCATTATCATTTGCAAGTCAAATGTTTTTCCCTTCCCGATAGAAAATATTTTCTCATTTGTTCGCTGTCCGGCCATTTCGCGACCGGAACGGCGCCCATGTTCCGTTTCCCATCATTCTTCCTTGGTGCCTTCCACGCACCGGTCCACCAGCGCCTTGGCCAGGTCGATCAAGTGCACCACGGAAAACGTCAGGTCGCGGTGCGTGCCGCGCAGGTGGTTGGCCGCCTCGTACGCGGTGGCGGCAGCACAGCGCAGCAGGTCGGACGCGTGAATCATGGCTTCCTCGCTGCTGATCGAGCGCCTGACCTCGAACAGCCGCTCGGGCTCCACTGACTCGGAAATAATCGGTTTCAAGTAATAGTCCATCGCCCGTCGAGCGGCGTGGCTGCCTTGCAGTGAGCTCAGGTGGCTCTCGGAGTCGGTTTCCGGCACGTCCTTGCGAGTTGTATTCATGGATCAATCTGCCCTGTTGAAAAGAAGAAAGAGGTCCTGACAAGACTAATACTTATTGTATTTGTGACGAGATTTCAAATACTACAAGTTGTGTGTTGAGGGCGGGAATACACAACGTATTGTTCCGGCCATGGACAAATGGATCGAGTTGGTTAAAGCCAACATGAAAGGCCGCAAGGTCACACAAGAACGACTCGCAGAGCGCCTGGGCATGTCCCAGGGCGGCATTGGCCACTGGCTGAGCAAACGCCGCCAGCCCAAGATCGAGGACATGAACCGCGTGCTCGACGAAATCGGCATGGGCTTTCTCGAGGTCGCCCTGGTGATTCGCGAGAAGCCCCTGGTGGATGACGAAGGCCTG
Source organism: Pseudomonas sp. CF161 (assembly GCF_000416215.1). NCBI lineage: Bacteria > Pseudomonadati > Pseudomonadota > Gammaproteobacteria > Pseudomonadales > Pseudomonadaceae > Pseudomonas > Pseudomonas sp. CF161. The sequence goes on along the minus strand of NZ_ATLP01000060.1, from coordinate 128,898 downwards.
CCGCTGACCGACGAACCGTCGCTGATCGAAAAGTACAACCCGTACTTTCGCTACCCGGTCAGTGATTGGCGCGAAGTCGGCGAGGTTCGTGAAGACGGGCAGGCGCTCTATACGGCCGAACGCTACGAGCTGTCGGACTACCAGGCTCAGGGCGCGGCGTTCTGGCTGGTGGTGGTGGGCGACGCGATGATCGCGCCCAGTGGCGTCAGTATCGGCCAGGACATGTTGGTGCTGGTGGACACCGCGGTGGAGGCCGTCCCCGGCAAGCTGGTGATCGTGCAATGCCCGGGCAATGACGACGCAATCTTCCGCAAGCTGGTGGAGGAGGGCGGGCAGCGGTTCCTGGTGCCGCTCAACCCCACCTATCCGAAGATGCTCTACAGCGATGAGTGTCGGATCATTGGTGTGGTGATGCAGGCTACCGCGAAATTCTAACCAGCAAAATAAGGACCGTTCCCACATTGCAGTGGGAACGGTTCTTGGCTTTCTACTCGGCAGATTCCAGTTCCACCAGGGCGCTGCCTTCACTGACCATCTCGCCTTCCTGGCAATACAGCGCCTTGATCACCCCGGCGTGCGGGGCGCGGATGCTGTGCTCCATCTTCATGGCTTCCAGCACCACCAGTTGCGCTCCGGCCTCGACGCTTTGCCCGGGCTGTACCAGCACGCGCACGATACTGCCGTTCATCGGGGCCGTCAGGCCGCCTTGCTGGCCATGGCTGGCGTCCACTGCGGCGATCGGGTCGTACAGGCTGATGCTGCGCATTTCCCCCTGCCACTGCAGGTACAGCGCGTCGCCCTGGCGAATCGCCCGGTGTTGGCGCCGCAGGCCCTGATGCTCGACGCTGAGTGTCTGGTCCTTGAGCTCCAGCGCCGGGCTTGGCGCCCCCAGCTGGATCGCCTGGTCCTGGCCATCGCAGCTCAGGTGCAGCACGGTCTGAACCGGCAAGCCGCTGCGAAAGCCGCTGGCGCTGGCCCACGGCGAGTGGCGGTCATCGTCACGGACCCGGTCGGGCTGGCTCTGGATGTAGGCCTGGGCCGCCGCTTGCCAGAATTCGTCATCCAGGGCAGTCGGTGCCGGCAGCAGTTGTTCCTGGTAGCGCGGGATAAAACCGGTGTCGAGTTCGGCGGCGGCGAACGCCGGGTGGCCAATGATGCGCCGCAGGAAGGCGAGGTTGGTCTTCAGGCCGCCGATGGCGAACTCATCGAGCATCGCCAGCAGGCGCAGGCGCGCCTGTTCGCGGTCCTCGCCCCAGGCAATCAGCTTGCCCAGCATCGGGTCGTAGAAGGGCGACACGCTGTCGCCTTGCTCGACCCCACTGTCGACCCGGCGCCCCGGTCCGGCCGCCGATTCACGGTACAAGGCCAGGCGCCCGGTGGCCGGCAGGAAGTCGTTGCCCGGGTCTTCGGCGTACAGCCGCACTTCGATCGCGTGCCCCCGCAGCGGCACCTGGTCCTGGGTCATGGGCAGAGGCTCGCCCTGGGCGACACGGATCTGCCAGGCCACCAGGTCGAGGCCGGTAATGGCTTCGGTCACCGGGTGCTCGACCTGCAGGCGGGTGTTCATCTCCATAAAGAAAAACTCGCCGCGCGAATCCAGCAGGAACTCCACCGTGCCCGCGCCAACATAGCCAATGGCTTGAGCGGCGCGGACCGCGGCTTCCCCCATGGCCTGGCGTTGTTCCGGGCTCAGGCCCGGGGCCGGGGCTTCTTCGACGACTTTCTGGTGGCGACGCTGGATCGAGCAGTCGCGTTCGTTGAGGTACAGGCAATTGCCGTGTTGATCGGCAAACACCTGGATCTCCACGTGGCGCGGCTTGAGCACGTATTTTTCCACCAGCATCCGCGAGTCGCCGAACGAAGACTGCGCTTCACGCTGGGCCGATGCTAGGGCCTCGGCCAGTTGGCTGACCTCTTCCACCACCTTCATGCCTTTGCCGCCACCACCCGCCGTGGCCTTGAGCAGCACCGGGTAGCCAATGCGCTCGGCGGCGTTGCGGAAGGTGTCCAGGTCCTGGGCTTCGCCGTGGTAGCCGGGCACCAGGGGCACGCCGGCGACTTCCATCAGGGCCTTGGCTGCCGATTTGCTGCCCATGGCGTCGATGGCCGAGGCGGGCGGGCCGAGGAAGATCAGGCCGGCGGCTTCGATGGCCCGGGCAAAGCCGGCGTTTTCCGAGAGAAAGCCATAGCCGGGGTGAATCGCCTGGGCGCCGCTGGCCTTGGCCGCGGCGATCAGCTTGTCGATTTTCAGGTAACTGTCAGCGGCCTTGCTGCCGCCCAGGTCGACGCGGATATCCGCTTCGCGGCTGTGCCGGGCATCGCGGTCGGTGGCGCTGTGCACGGCCACGGTGGTCAGGCCCAGGGCTTTGGCGGTCCGCATCACGCGGCAGGCGATTTCACCGCGGTTGGCCACCAGCAGGGTGGTAAGAACAGGGGCGCTCATCAACGTGGCTCCTTGGTGGTCGTCTCGGCCTGCCAGCTGGGCGGGCGTTTTTGCAGGAAGGCGCGCAGGCCTTCCTGGCCTTCGGCGCTGACCCGAATCCGCGCAATGGCGTTTTCGCAGTAGCGACGCAGGGCCGGGGTCAGGGCGCCGTTGCCCACTTCACGCAGCAGGTCCTTGCTGGCACGCATCGCGGCCGGGCTGTTGAGCAGCAGGTTGTCGATCCACAGTTCGACCTGTTGCGCCAGTTCGGTGGCCGGGTAGCTTTCCGCCAGCAGGCCTATTTCACGGGCCCGCTGGCCGCCAAAACGCTCGGCGGTCAGGGCGTAGCGGCGTGCAGCGCGCTCACCGATGGCCTGGACCACAAATGGGCTGATCACGGCCGGCGCCAGGCCGATGCGCACTTCCGAGAGGCAGAACTGCGCCTCGTCGGTGCCGATCGCCATGTCGCAGCAACTGATCAGGCCCAGGGCGCCGCCAAAGGCCGCACCCTGGACCACGGCCAGGGTCGGGATCTTCAGTTTGGCCAGGTTGTACATCAACTCCGCCAGTTCCCGGGCGTCGTCGAGGTTGGTGTGGTAGTCCAGCTCCGCCGATTGCTGCATCCAGGCCAGGTCGGCCCCGGCGCTGAAGTGTTTGCCCCGTCCGCGCAGCAGCAGAAAGCGCAGGCTGGCATCGCTCTGCACCTGGTCGAGGGCGATGATCAGCTCGCGGATCATTTCTGCGTTGAAGGCGTTGTTTTTCTGTTCACGGCTGAGCCATAGGGTGGCAAAGCCACGGGGGTCGGTCAGCAGTTCCAGGGTGTTGAAGTCGGTCATTTTGGTCTCGCTCCGGGTCACATGCGGAACACGCCGAAGCGGCTCTGTTCGATGGGGGCGTTGAGGGAGGCGGACAGCGCCAGGGCCAGCACGTCGCGGGTCTGCGCCGGGTCGATGACGCCGTCGTCCCACAGCCGTGCGCTGGAGTAGTAGGGGTGGCCCTGGTGCTCGTACTGGTCGAGGATCGGTTGTTTGATCTCGGCTTCCTGGGCGGCGCTGAATGCCTGGCCGCTGCGTTCGGCCTGCTCGCGCTTGACCTGCACCAGGACCCCGGCCGCCTGCTCGGCACCCATCACGCCGATGCGGGCGTTGGGCCACATCCACAAAAACCGCGGGTCGTAGGCGCGGCCGCACATGCCGTAGTTCCCCGCGCCGAAACTGCCGCCGATGATCACCGTGAACTTCGGCACCTTGGCGCAGGCCACGGCGGTCACCAGCTTGGCGCCGTGCTTGGCGATGCCGCCGGCTTCGTACTTCTGGCCGACCATGAAGCCGGTGATGTTCTGCAGAAACAGCAGCGGAATGCCGCGCTGGCAGGCCAGTTCGATAAAGTGCGCGCCTTTTTGCGCGGCTTCGGCGAACAGGATCCCGTTATTGGCGAGGATTGCGATCGGGTAGCCATGCAGGTGCGCGAAACCGCAGACCAGGGTGGTGCCAAACAGCGCCTTGAACTCATCGAACACCGAGCCGTCCACCAGGCGCGCAATCACTTCGCGTACATCGAAGGGTTGTTTGGCGTCCGCCGGGATGACCCCGTACAGCTCGTCGCTGGCAAACAACGGGGCGATGGGGGGGCGTTGCTGCACCTCGCCCTGTTTGCGCCAGTTGAGGTTGGCCACGCTGCGTCGCGCCAGCGCCAGGGCGTGTTCATCGCTGTCGGCGTAATGGTCGGCGACCCCGGAGATCTTGCAGTGCACATCGGCCCCGCCCAGGTCCTCGGCGCTCACCACTTCACCGGTGGCGGCTTTGACCAGGGGTGGGCCGGCGAGAAAGATGGTCGCCTGTTCGCGGACCATGATGGCTTCGTCCGCCATGGCCGGCACATAGGCCCCACCGGCGGTGCAGGAACCCATGACCACGGCGATCTGGGCGATGCCCTGGGCACTCATGTTGGCCTGGTTGAAGAAGATCCGCCCGAAGTGCTCGCGGTCCGGAAACACCTCGTCCTGACGTGGCAGGTTGGCGCCGCCGGAGTCCACCAGGTAGATGCAGGGCAGGCGGTTCTGCTGGGCGATGGTCTGCGCCCGCAGGTGTTTTTTCACGGTCAGCGGGTAATAGGAGCCGCCTTTTACCGTGGCATCGTTGGCCACGATCATGCATTCGACACCTTCCACCCGGCCGATGCCGGCGATGACTCCGGCCGCCGGCACGTCTTCGCCGTACACCTCGTAGGCCGCCAGCGGGCTGATTTCCAGAAACGGCGAGCCGGGGTCGAGCAGGCGGTTGATCCGCTCGCGGGGCAGCAACTTGCCGCGTGAGGTATGGCGCTCCTGGGCCTTGGCGCCGCCGCCTTGCTGGACCTGGGCGAGCAGGGTGTGCAGCGCGTCGACCTGGGCCAGCATGCTGGCGGCGTTCTGCGCGAACTCGGGGGATTTTGGGTGGAGCTGAGACTTCAGAATCATAGGAGGCCCTACGGCAGCTTCAAGCGACAAGCTTCAAGCTGCAAGAGTAAGTCGATGTTAAGGCAGCCATGGCTTGCCGCTTGAGGCTGGTCGCTCGCCGCTGCTCCTACTTCGTTTCGTTGAACAGCTCGCGGCCGATCAGCATGCGGCGGATTTCGCTGGTGCCGGCGCCGATTTCATAGAGCTTGGCGTCCCGCAGCAGACGGCCCGCCGGGAATTCGTTGATGTAGCCATTGCCGCCCAGGATCTGGATCGCGTCGAGGGCCATCTGGGTCGCGCGCTCGGCGCTGTAGAGGATCACCCCGGCGGCATCCTTGCGCGTGGTTTCGCCGCGCTCGCAGGCCTGGGCAACCGCGTAGAGGTAGGCACGGCTGGCGTTGAGTTGGGTGTACATGTCGGCGACCTTGCCCTGGATCAGCTGGAACTCGCCGATGCTTTTGCCGAATTGCTTGCGGTCGTGGATGTAGGGCACCACCAGGTCCATGCAGGCCTGCATGATCCCGGTCGGGCCGCCGGAGAGCACCACGCGTTCGTAGTCCAGGCCGCTCATCAGCACTTTGACGCCGCCGTTGAGGACACCGAGGATGTTTTCTTCCGGCACTTCGACATCGTCGAAAAACAGTTCGCAGGTGTTGGAGCCGCGCATGCCGAGCTTGTCGAACTTGTTGCTGCGGCTGAAGCCTTTCCAGTCACGCTCGACAATGAACGCGGTGATGCCGTGAGGGCCCTTTTCCAGGTCGGTCTTGGCGTAGATCACATAGGTGTTGGCGTCGGGACCATTGGTAATCCAGGTCTTGCTGCCGTTGAGCACGTAGCGGTCGCCGCGCTTGTCGGCGCGCAGCTTCATCGAGACCACGTCGGAGCCGGCGTTGGGCTCGCTCATGGCCAGGGCGCCAACGTGTTCACCGCTGATCAGTTTGGGCAGGTACTGGGTTTTCTGTTCGTGGTTGCCGTTGCGGTTGATCTGGTTGACGCAGAGGTTGGAGTGGGCGCCGTAGGACAGGGCCACGGAGGCCGAACCGCGGCTGATTTCTTCCATGGCCACCACGTGGGCCAGGTACCCCAGGCCGGCGCCACCGTATTCTTCGGCGACGGTGATACCCAGCAGGCCCATGTCGCCGAATTTGCGCCACATGTCGGCAGGGAACAGGTTATCGACGTCGATCTGTGCCGCTCGTGGCGCCAGCTCGGCCTTGACGAAGGCCTGGACCTGGTGGCGAAGCATGTCGATGGTTTCGCCGAGGGCAAAGTTCAGGGTCGGATAGCTCATGGGGCACCTTCAAGCTTGTTTTTATTGAGGATGGGCGTGAGAGAGCGGGGCGGATGGGCTCTCACCTTTACGTTAACGTAAACTTGCGATCAGTGGCTGTCAATCACCCTTTACGTAAACGTCAACTTGAGCCAGAGTAGCAGCGTTTTCAATTGGAGCCAGCCTCCTTGAGAACCGGTTCACCCGCAAATCGTGGGCAGGTTCTCACACCGATGTTTCGCTCCGGTATACCCACTAATAAAGACAATAGGGGTCATCATGGATCAACCAGGTTCCCAACCGAGCCATAGCTACAGCCGTGGATCGCAAGACCAGGCCTTGCTGGCGCTGACCATCGGTCAGGCGTTCGATAACACCGTCGCGCGCTTTCCCCAGGGAGAAGCGCTGGTCGTGCGACATCAGCAACTGCGCTACACCTGGCGACAACTGGCCACCGCCGTCGACCTGCATGCCCGGGCGTTACTGGCGCTGGGCCTGAAGACCGGGGACCGCCTCGGCATCTGGGCCCCCAACTGCGCGCAGTGGTGCATCAGCCAATTCGCCAGCGCCAAGATCGGCGCGATCCTGGTCAACATCAACCCGGCCTACCGCAGTTCCGAACTGGAATACGTGCTCAAGCAATCCGGCTGCCAGTGGCTGGTGTGCGCGGGGGCGTTCAAAAGCTCCGACTATCACGCCATGCTTCAGGGGCTGGTGCCGGAGTTGGCCGAGCAATCCATCGGCCGCCTGCAGAGTGAGCGGCTGCCGGACCTGCGTGGGGTCATCAGCCTCGATGCGCAGCCGCCCTCGGGCTTTCTGCCCTGGTCGCAGCTGGAGGCGCTGGGTGCGGGCGTGAGTATCGAGCAGTTGCAGGAGCGGCAACGCAGCCTGGATTTCGACCAGGCGGTGAACATCCAGTACACCTCCGGCACCACTGGTTTCCCCAAGGGGGCGACCCTGAGCCACTACAACATCCTCAATAACGGTTACATGGTCGGCGAAAGCCTGGGGCTGACCCACGAAGATCGCCTGGTGATCCCGGTGCCGCTGTACCACTGCTTCGGTATGGTCATGGGCAACCTCGGTTGCATCACCCATGGCACCACCATGATCTATCCCAACGATGCCTTCGACCCATTGCTGACCCTGGCCACCGTGGCCGAAGAGCGCGCCACCGGGCTGTACGGGGTGCCGACCATGTTTATTGCCATGCTCGACCAGCCGCGCCGCGCCGAATTCGACCTGTCGAGCCTGCGCACCGGGATCATGGCCGGGGCCACTTGCCCGATTGAAGTGATGCGCCGGGTGATCAGCGAGATGCACATGAGCGAGGTGCAGATCGCCTATGGCATGACCGAAACCAGCCCGGTGTCGTTGCAGACCGGCCCGGCCGACGAGCTGGAACTGCGGGTGACCACGGTCGGGCGCACCCAGCCGCAACTGGAAAGCAAAATCATCGACGAGGCCGGAAACCTCGTGCCCCGCGGCACCATCGGCGAACTGTGCACCCGTGGCTACAGCGTGATGCTCGGCTACTGGAACAACCCCCAGGGCACCGCCGAAGCCATCGACCCCGCAGGCTGGATGCACACCGGCGACCTGGCAACCATGAGCGAGCAGGGGTATGTGTGCATTGCCGGGCGCAACAAGGACATGATCATTCGCGGTGGCGAGAATATTTACCCGCGGGAGCTGGAAGAGTTCTTCTTCACCCACCCGGCAGTGGCCGATGTGCAGGTGATCGGCATCCCGTGTGACAAATACGGCGAAGAGATCGTGGCCTGGATCAAGTTCCACCCCGGCCATACTGCCAACGAGCTGGAGTTGCAAACCTGGTGCAAGGAGCGCATTGCGCACTTCAAGACGCCGCGTTACTTCAAGTTCGTCGAAGAATTCCCCATGACCGTGACCGGCAAGATCCAGAAGTTTCGCATGCGTGAAATCAGCATCGAGGAGTTGCGCGAGCGGCTTTGAGGGCGAGCGTCGGCATCTGCAGGGGGTATCGCGGGTGCCGGCGTGCAGCGCTATGCAAGGGGGAAGGGGCGCAAAAAGCGTAATGCCGGAAAGCACAAAGGGGAGCCGAAGCTCCCCTTTAATTTGTCGTTGCGTGCTCTTTTTTTATTATTGCGGGGCGGTCTGTTGTTGTTTTTGGTAACCGTTACCCGTGCTGCTGTTTTGGGCGACCCCCATCCGGGGTCAAGAGCAAACGTATTTTTTTGAGCGCTGATCTACTTTCTCGCCAAGCGATCCAACCAGTTCGGGAGCTACCTGAAGGTAGTTTTATTGTTCTCTGCCCGGTTGCGGGTTACTCCTGAGAGCACCCTGAAAAGCACACCTTCTCCAAAAAAATCTGTTAGCTGCGTCTCTGCCGTGTTGTTTTTGTTATGTCAGAGTCGTTACGTCTTATTTTTATTAGGTTTGCTGCTTTTTATTCTTGTTATGCAATAGAGATAGCAGAAGCCGTGCCAACTTTTTAAAGTCCTTTAAAATCAAAGACTTAATATTTTGTTGCGCGAACTGTGCCGCTGGAAATTCGACAAACTGTTTCCGTGTTACTCGTTTCGGCCCCACTCCATCGGGGCCGGTAACACCGCGCCCCTCAACCGGCGTTACGCGCCCGGGCCACGCGGGAGCCACTGGCGCGGCCGAGCACGGTGCAGATCTGCTCACCGGCCAGAATCAGGCGCTCCATGTCGATGCCGGTCTCGATGCCCAGGCCATTGAGCAGGTACAGCACGTCTTCGCTGGCGACGTTGCCGCTGGCGCCCTTGGCATAGGGGCAGCCGCCGAGGCCGGCGATCGAGCTGTCGAACACCGCAATGCCTTCCAGCAGGCTGGCGTAGATGTTGGCCATGGCCTGGCCGTAGGTGTCATGGAAGTGCCCGGCGAGTTTGTCGCGGGGCACGTCGGCGCCCACCACCTCGAACATCCGGCGGGTAGCGCCGGCGGTACCGGTGCCGATGGTGTCGCCCAGGGACACTTCGTAGCAGCCCATGGCGTACAGCTCGCGGGCCACGAGGGCCACTTGCTCGGGTGCCACATCGCCTTCGTACGGGCAGCCGAGCACGCAGGACACGTAACCGCGCACGCTCACGCCGTGCTGTTTGGCGGCGTCCATGATGGGCACGAAGCGTTCCAGGCTCTCGCTGATGGAGCAATTGATATTGCGTTGGGAAAACGCTTCCGAGGCCGCCGCGAACACCGCCACCTCTTTGACCCCCGCCGCCAGGGCGTCTTCAAATCCGCGCAGGTTGGGCGCCAGGGCCCCATAGATCACGCCGGGCTTGCGCTGGATCTGGGCAAAGACGTCGGCCGAGCCGGCCATTTGCGGCACCCATTTGGGCGAGACGAAACTGCCGACTTCTATATAGCCGACGCCGGCGGCGGTCAGGGCGTCCACCAACTGCACCTTGGCCGCGACGCTGATGGGCTGGGCTTCGTTTTGCAGGCCGTCGCGAGGGCCGACTTCAATCAGGCGTACATGGCTTGGGAGTGACATTCAGGTGCACCTTTTATAAGGGATGGCGTAGGGCGGCGCGGGGCCGTTGCGCTGGGGCGGGTCGAAGGGCCTGTTACTGGACGGCGTTCTTCTGGTTCTCGATGGTTTGCTCCAGGGCCTGGATGCAGCGTTCCTCGGCGGTATCGAGTTCCAGTTTCATCTGTTCGATATCCAGCAGTTGCTGTTCCAGCTGGTCGCGGCGTTCGGCGATTTTTGCCAGCATGCTGTGCAGTTGTTTCTGATTGCCGCTGCTGGGGTCGTAGAGTTCGATCAGCTCGCGGCACTCGGCCAGGGAAAAACCGATGCGCTTGCCGCGCAAGATTAGCTTCAGGCTGACTTTGTCCCGGGGCGAATAGATGCGCTCCTGACCGCGACGCTCGGGGGCCAGCAGGCCTTGTTCTTCATAGAAGCGGATCGCCCGGGTGGTGATGTCGAGCTCGCGGGCGAGGTCGGAGATGCTGTAGGTCTGGCTGCTCATGGGGGCGCTCAAGAAAAGTCTTGGCGCTAAGCTAATTCCTGGTTGACGTATACGTCAAGCAGACTTCTCGCCGGCAGGCGCGCCAGGCCTGCCGCCAAAAAAGCCGCTGCGTCCCTCAGACCGCCTGCTTGTCCAGCTTCTTCTCGTGGGCGGTGACCTGCTGGCACAGCTCGATCATCTGCTCGCGCATCCAGCGGTTGGCCGGGTCCTGGTCGGTGCTTTCGTGCCAGTAGAGGTGGGTTTCCACCGGTGGCACGTCATTGACCGGCAGATTGAAGGCGTGCAGTTCATGGCGCCGGGCAAAGCGTTCCGGCACGGTCATGACCATGTCGGTCTGCTGCAGCACCTGGGAGGCCATCAGGTAATGCTGGGAGCGCAGGGCGATCTTGCGCTGGATCCCCATCTTGCCCAGTGCCAGGTCGACATGACCCAGGCCACTGCGACGGCTGGAAATATGAATGTGGGTCAGCGACAGGTAATCATCGAGGCTGAGTTTTTCCTTGCCGGCCATGGGGTGGCCCTTGCGCATGGCGCACACATAGCGGTCTTCCATCAGCTTGACGTGGCGCACCTGGGGGTCGGTGTTGAGCGGGGCGTCGACCGCAAAATCCAGGCGGCCGGCGGCCAGTTCCTTGGTGGTTTCCCGGCGCTTGGACAGGAAGCTTTCGATGATCACGGTCGGCGCCAGGCGCCGCAGGCGTTGGAACAGCGGGGGCAGGATCACCGCCTCGGTGAGGTCGGTCATGCTGATGCGGTAGGTCTTGACCGCCTGCAGCGGGTTGAAGATGCGGCTTTCCTGGACCGACACCCGCAGCAGCGACAGGGCGTTGCGCACCGGGCCGATAATGTTCTGCGCCATCGGCGTCGGCACCATGCCCTGGGCAGTACGCACGAACAACGGGTCGTTGAAGGTCTCGCGCAGGCGGGCCAGGGCGTTGGACACCGCCGGCTGGGTGATGCCGACGATTTGCCCGGCGCGGGTCAGGTTGGCTTCGGTGTAGATCGCGTCGAAAACGATAAAGAGGTTGAGGTCTACCTTGCTCAGATTCATGGCGCTGCACTCTTATTGTTGGGGGCGTCTTGATAGGGCCGGTGGGCCTTGCCGATCAGCCGATCATATATCGGTGATGAATGTTAATACACGCCGAGAATAGGCTAGGTAAATTTTCGTAAGCTGTTCTAGCATCGATTCCATGCCCTCAACCACCTCCCTCAAGAAGGTAGCTGCCCATGGATTTCGCCTACTCCCCCAAGGTTCAGGAACTGCGTGAGCGCGTCACCGCGTTTATGGACGCTTACGTCTACCCGGCTGAAGCGGTGTTCGAACGTCAGGTCGCCGAAGGTGACCGCTGGCAGCCGACCGCGATCATGGAAGAGCTCAAGCGCAAGGCCAAGGCCGAGGGCTTGTGGAACCTGTTTCTGCCCGAGTCGGAACTCGGCGCCGGCCTGACCAACCTCGAATACGCGCCCCTGGCGGAAATCATGGGCCGCTCGCTGCTGGGCCCCGAGCCCTTCAACTGCTCGGCGCCAGACACCGGCAACATGGAAGTGCTGGTGCGCTACGCCAACGAAGAACAGAAACAACGCTGGCTGGAACCACTGCTGCGCGGCGAGATTCGTTCGGCCTTTGCCATGACCGAGCCGGATGTGGCCTCGTCCGACGCCACCAATATGGCCGCCCGCGCCGTGCGCGATGGTGACGAGTGGGTGATCAACGGCAAAAAGTGGTGGACCTCGGGTGCCTGCGACCCGCGCTGCAAAATCCTGATTTTCATGGGCCTGAGCAATCCGGACGCGCCGCGTCACCAGCAGCACTCGATGATCCTGGTGCCGGTGGATGCCCCGGGGGTGAAGATCGTGCGGCCGCTGCCAGTGTTCGGCTACGACGATGCGCCCCACGGCCACGCCGAAGTGCTGTTCGACAATGTGCGGGTGCCTTACGAGAACGTGTTGCTGGGTGAGGGCCGGGGCTTCGAAATCGCCCAGGGGCGCCTGGGCCCGGGGCGCATCCACCACTGCATGCGTTCGATCGGCATGGCCGAGCGCGCCCTGGAACTGATGTGCAAGCGTGCGGTTAGCCGCACCGCGTTCGGCAAACCCCTGGCACGCCTGGGGGGCAATATCGACAAGATCGCCGATTCGCGGATGGAGATCGACATGGCGCGCCTGCTGACCCTCAAGGCCGCGTACATGATGGACACCGTCGGCAACAAGGTGGCGAAAAGCGAAATCGCCCAGATCAAGGTGGTGGCACCGAACGTAGCCTTGAAGGTGATCGACCGGGCGATCCAGATCCACGGCGGGGCCGGGGTCTCCAATGACTTCCCGCTGGCCTATATGTACGCCATGCAGCGCACCCTGCGCCTGGCCGACGGCCCGGACGAAGTGCACCGCGCCGCGATCGGCAAGTTCGAAATCGGCAAATACGTGCCCAAGGAGATGCTGCGCAGCAGCCACTGATCACTCAGGCGTCGCGGGGCCGGCTGGGCCTCGCGCTGCCGGGTTGCCGGCCTTCAGTAGACCCAGACTTCAACCCGGCGATTCTTGATCCGGCCCTCGTCCGCCGTGTTGGCGGCCACCGGCATCTGCGCGCCATATCCCTGGATCTCGCGCAGGACCACTGCGCTTTTCACCAGTTCCCGACGCACGGCCATGGCCCGCAGCTTGGACAGCAGCGCGGCGCGGGCGGTATCGCTCTTGGCATCGCCAAACCCCACCAGCGTCACCTGTCGATCGAGCTTGGCGTGCTGCTTGAGAAAATCCAGCACCCGGTTCAGGTCCTGGCGTGCCTTGTTGTCCAGGCTGGCGCTGCCTTCCTCGAAGCGAAAGTTGACCGTCAGCCGCTGCGCCTGGCGCACGATGGCCTGGTAACCCTCGGGCATCTGCGGGCTGGCCGTCACGCTCATGGCTTGCACCGTCTGCGCGACAAAACCGTTGGCGGCGACAATGGCCTGGCCTTTGGCGCTTTGCGCGAAGTCCACCAGCGCCTTGGCCCAGGGGTTGTGGCCATTGGGCGGCAGGTAAAAATACAGGCGCCGCGACAGTGGGTAGTCTTCGGTGGCGATCAGGCTGTTGAGCGGCTGCATGGCTTGCGACTCGCCGTCGACGATGGCCACGGCCTTGGCCTGGCGCACGTAGGGCAGGCCGATAAAACCGATGCCCTGGGGATCCTGGCTGACCGCATCGGACAACTGCTCGCTGGATTCGAAGCGTTTGGCCGCGCTGCCCAGGGCCTTGCCGCGGCGGCTGAGCACCAGCTCCTTGAAGGTGTCGTAGGTCCCGGATTGATCATCGCGGGCATATAAATGAATGGCGCCGCCGACGCCCCCCAGTTCTTCCCAGGTCTTGACCTCGCCACTGAACACGCGCGCCAGTTGCTCGGTGTTCAATTGGGTCAGCGGGTTATGGGGGTTGAGGATGATTGCCAGGCCGTCGATGGCGATCACCTGCTCGGCGCCCGGGCTTTTCAAGTCGCCCAGGGCTTCCAGCTCCACCAGTTCGCTGTCCTTGATGGCGCGGGAGGCGGCGGCGAGGTCGGCGCTGGCATTTTTCAGGGCGGCAAAACCGGTGCTGGAACCGTGGGCGGCGACGTCAATCCGCACGGGCCGGCCCTGGCTGGTCTGGCCCACCACCCGCTGCTCGTTGTCCTTGCCCGTGGCTTCGATCCGCACTTTGTGCAGCCCTTGTTCCTCCAGCAAGCCCTTGACCAGGGCCGGGCCGAGTTTGGCGCCAATGGTGTTGGAACCCTGGATACGCAGCACGCTGCTGTTGTCGCTGCCCAGCGGCAGGGCGGCGAACACCGACCAGGGCAGGGCGTAGCAGGCAAAACCGATCAGCAACATGCTGAGGGTCCGGCACCAGATATCTCGTTCACTGACTGTCAACACGCGGGGCATGCGCTACCGGCCTTCTATGGAGGGGAGTTGCGGCGAGATTAAGTCAGGGAGGTGACGCGGATGTGACAGCCGGCGGCTGATGTTTCGGGAGGGATCCGGCGCACTTTCAGATATGTCCTAAAGACCTTCTATGGGGGGATAGATAGAGTCGAAAACTTTGTCTGGCGGGGATTGGAAGCGCTGCCAAGCCTGCATCCCCGACAGGCTCCCCTGCAGCATGTTGCTGCTATTTCGTTGTTCAAAGGAGTTGGAAATGAGTGCCTGGTTCGAGCTGAAGCAGTATGACAGTGGCGAATGCAGATTCCTGTTGAAGTCCAAGGAAGCAAAGACCCTGCTGCAAAGCAACCGCTACCCGTGTCGAGACACTGCCGAAGCAGCCATTGCGTTGTTTCGTCGTCATTGCGCATCTGCTGAGCGCTATGTGCGCAAGATTTCCCAGGGCGGCAAGTCGTACTTCAAGCTCAAGGCCGGCCAGGAGGTGATCATCGCCAGCCACCTCTATGATTCGGAGCCGACCCGCGAGATCGCCATCGAAGCCATCATGGCCGCTGGCACCACACCGCATATCGAGCTGCGCTGACCCCATGAAAAAGCCCATCTTGCGATGGGCTTTTTTGTGCCTGGGCGAAGGCCGGTGAATCAGCTCAGCTCGAGCCAGATCGGCGCATGGTCGGAGGGTTTCTCCATGCCGCGCAGTTCGTAGTCGACTCCGGCATCCTTGACCCGTGGCAGCAGGCCGTTGGACGCCATGATCAGGTCGATGCGCAGGCCGCGCTTGGGGTCATCCTCGAAGCCGCGGCTGCGGTAGTCGAACCAGCTGAAGCGGTCGCTGACCTCCGGGTTGAGGTGGCGGAAGCTGTCCACCAGGCCCCAGTTCTTCAGGCGTGCCATCCACTCGCGTTCTTCCGGCAGGAAGCTGCACTTGCCGGTTTTCAGCCAGCGCTTCATGTTCTCCGGGCCGATGCCGATGTCGCAATCTTCCGGGGAAATGTTCACATCGCCCATGACGATCAAGGGCTGGTCGTTGCTGAAGCGGCTTTCCAGCAGCTGTTGCAAGTCGTTGTAGAACCGCTGCTTGGCCGGGAATTTGGTTGGGTGGTCGCGGCTTTCACCCTGGGGGAAGTAGCCGTTCATGATGGTCACCGGGGTGCCATCGGCGTCGGCGAAGGTGCCCCAGATAAAACGCCGCTGGGCTTCTTCGTCATCGCCTTCGAACCCCTTGTGCAGGCTCAGGGGCGCCTGACGCGAGAGCAGGGCGACACCGTAATGGCCTTTCTGCCCGTGATAATGCACGTGGTAACCCAGGGCCTGGACATCGGCCAGGGGGAACTGCTCGTCCGAGACTTTGGTTTCCTGCAGGCCGATGACATCCGGCTGGTGTTTCTCGATCAGCGCCGCCAGCTGATGAGGGCGGGCACGTAGCCCGTTAATGTTGAACGAGACGATTTTCATGGTCGGCGGTCCTGGCAAAACAGCGATGCTAGCCGACAAGTCGCAGCGCCACCAGCGTGGCAGCAGCCCGGATGCGCTGCTAATGTCCTTGGACCGGGGAACGATCACCGGACGAAAAGGCTCGTAACAACAAGAGCGCGGCCATTTGAGCCGGGTCCAGGGGAGTCAACCGCAATGCCTGAAACATCCACTGCCATCGCCGATATCCACATGCTCGACAGCGGCTACTCGCGGGAGGCGCGTTCGCTGTTGTACCAGGCCTACCGGCATGAACCGACCTTCGGTTTTCTGTTCGAGTCCGAGCGCCCGGGGTATGAGCAGCGCGTGCGGGCCACGGTCCGGGAACTGGTCAAACAGCATTTTCTGCAGGATCTGCCGGCCATCGGCCTGCTGGTCAACGATCGGTTGATCGGCATTGCCCTGATCGCACCGCCCCAGCGCCGGCTGGGGATCACCGAAAGCTGGGCCTGGCGCCTGCGCATGGTACTGAGCACCGGCTTTCGCTGCACCCGGCGTTACCTGGACTACCACGCCGCAGTCAGCGCCTGTTTGCCCAGCGACGCGGTGCACGTGTTGCCGCTGCTGGGGATTCACCCGCAATTCCAGGGCCAGCACTTTGGCGAGCAACTGCTGACCGCCGTGCACAACTGGTGCGCGGTGGACGAAAACTCCCAGGGCGTGGTGCTCGACACCGGCAACCCGCGCTACCTGGAGTTCTACAAGCGCCAAGGCTATGAAGAGATCGGCGAAATCGCCGTGGGGCCGATTCGCGAGCACGTTTTTTTTCACGCCAATCCCCAGGTGTTGCACAGCGCAACAGCTTGAGATAGAACTTTTCCGGGGGCGGTGGGTTCTATCACGCTCCCAAGCTCGTGATAGCATCCGCGCCTATGAAGTTTCCTGGAAGAATCACCAGCAGCCTGTTGCTGCTGTTTACAAGCTGTGCGGCGCTGGCGCAAAGCGAACTGGATGTCAGGGTCAAGCCGGCCAATGACGAGTTGAAGGCCAATGTGGAGGGCTACATTGGCGGTGTCGGAGACCGTGACGAAGAGGCCTTGCTGCGCTTCAGTCGCGGCGCCGAGGAGCAGGCGCGCAAGGCCGCCCAGGCCCTCGGCTACTATCAGCCGCAGATCAGCAGCGACGTCAAAGGTGGCGAAAAGCCACGTCTGGTTTTGAATATCGACCCCGGCGAGCCCGTGCACCTGCGCGACGTCGTCGTGCGTATCGAAGGCCCGGCGGCCAGCCTCAAGGCCTTCCGGGTGCCCAAGAGCGACCAGCTCAAAACCGGGGCCGTGCTCAACCACGGTCACTACGAAGATGCCAAGCACCTGATCCAGAATCAGGCCTCGCGCTATGGGTTTTTCAGCGGGCGTTTCACCCGGCAACGGCTGGCGGTCGATCCCCAGGCAGGGGTCGCGGATATCGAACTGGTGTACGACAGCGGCCCGCGCTATGCATTGGGCAAGGTCAGCTTCGCCGGCGATGCGCCGTTCGATGAAGAGCTGCTGCAGCGCATGGTGCCGTTCAAGGCCGGTGCACCCTACGACTCCGAGCTGATTGCCGAACTCAACCAGGCGCTGCAGTCGAGTGGTTATTTCGAGGGCGTGCGGGTCGACGCAGCGCCTACAGCCGCGGCCAACGACGTGATCCCGGTGGCGGTCCGGCTGGAAACCCGCAAGCCCCGGACCATGGGCCTGGGCCTGGGTTTCTCCACCGACGTCGGGCCTCGGGCCAAGGCCAACTGGACCCGGCACTGGGTCAATCCGCAGGGCCACAGCTACGGCTGGGAGGCCGAGGTTTCGGCGCCCCGGCAAAACGTCGGGCTGTGGTACGACATCCCGCTGGATCCGCCGCTCACCGACAAACTGCGTTTTGCCGGTGGCTATCAGAATGAAGAAATCGCCAACACCGACACCCTCAGCAAACTGCTGACCCTCGGCCCCGAATGGCACAGCAAGCTGCCCAGTGGTTGGCAGCGCGTGGTGTCGTTGAAATGGCAGCGCGAAGAATATCGCCTGGGGGATGACTCGGGCCTGAGCAACCTGTTGATGCCCGGCCTGACGTATTCCTACCTGCGCAGTGACAACCGCATCGACCCGCACAACGGTTATCGCCTGCAATTCGACACCAAGCTGGCCAAGGAAGGCCTGGCCTCCGACACCAACCTGCTGTACGGCACGGTGCTGCTCAAGGGGCTGACCACGGTCTGGGATAACCACCGCTTCCTGGGGCGGGTGCAGTTCGGTGGCAGTGCCACCAACGGCTATAAATCGATCCCGCCGTCCCTGCGTTTCTTTGCCGGTGGCGATCAGAGTGTGCGCGGTTATGACTATCAGAGCCTGTCCCCGGAAAACTCCGACGGCGACCGTATCGGTGGGCGCTACATGGTGGCCGGCAGTGTCGAGTATCAGTATTCGATTGCCGAGAAGTGGCGCATCGCGACCTTCGTCGACCAGGGCAACTCCTTCAATAAGCTCGAACTGCCGAACCTCAAGACCGGGGTCGGCCTTGGCGTGCGCTGGGTGTCACCGGTGGGGCCGATTCGCCTCGACCTGGCCCACGCGCTGAATGATGACGGTGGTATTCGATTGCACTTTTCCATGGGGCCGGAGCTGTGAAGCGTGGTTTGAAAATAACGCTGCTGGCGATGGTGGCGCTGCTGTTGCTGCTGGTAGTGAGTGTGTACCTGCTTGTGGGCACCCAGGCTGGCAGCCGTTGGGCCCTGGGCCGGGTGCCAGGCTTGAGCGTGGAAAATTTCACCGGGCAGTTGGGGAGCCAGTGGAGCGCCGATCACCTGTTGTGGGAGCAAGGCAGCAGCCGGGTCGAGCTGGTGGCGCCGAAGTTTGCCTGGTCGCCATCGTGCCTGCTGCGCATGACCCTGTGTATCGAACAGTTGGATGTGGAGCAGGTCAGTCTGCAATTCCCCCCGGGCAGCGACGACAGCAGCGGCCCCATCAGCCTGCCGGACCTGCAATTGCCGCTGGCGATCGAACTGGGGCAGGTGCGGGTCGGTAACCTGCTGTTTAACGGCAGCGAGCAACTCAAAGGCCTGCAACTGGCCGCGCAGTGGACCGCCCAGGGCTTGCAGATCGACTCACTGCAACTGCAGCGCGACGACCTGAGCCTGAACCTGTCCGGGCTGCTGCACCCTAGCGGCAACTGGCCCCTGCAGGCCAGCGGCAACCTGACCCTGCCGGCCCCGGGCAACGAGCCCTGGGCCTTGGCGCTGAAGGTCGAAGGCGATCTGCTCAAGACCCTGAACGTGCACGCCGACAGCAGCGGTTATTTGCAGGGCCAGCTCAGCGGCGAACTGCAACCGCTGGTGGAAAACCTGCCGGCCCACGTCCGTATTACCGCCGATGCTTTCAAGGCCAGCGCCGAGCTGCCGGACACCCTGATGCTCAATCAGCTGCTGCTGACCGGCCAGGGCGACCTGAAACACGGCTATCAATTGCAGGGCAGCGCCAGCTTGCCGGCCGAGCAGGGGCCGGTGGCCCTGGTGCTGACCGGCAAGGTCGACGCCAACGGTGCACAGATCGCCGCCCTGGACCTGACCGCCAACGACAAGCAAAGCCTGAAGCTGACCGGCGCGCTGGACTGGAGCGAAGGCTTCAGCGCCGAGGGCAAGGTCGCCTGGCTGGATTTCCCCTGGCATCGCCTGTACCCGGTGATTGACGAGCCCGCGGTGGCGGTGCGCACCTTCAATGCCGAAGTGTCGTACCGCGACGGCCATTACCTGGGCAACTTCCAGGGTGACCTCGATGGGCCGGCCGGCGCCTTCAGCCTCGGCAGCCCGTTCAGTGGCGACCTGACCCAGATCTTTCTCCCTGAATTCAAGCTGGCGGCCGGGCAGGGCAAGGCCGAGGGCCACCTGAAACTGCAATTCGCCGATGGCATCGCCTGGGACACGGCGCTGCAGTTGTCGGCGATCAACCCGGCGTACTGGCTGGCGGAGCTGCCGGGCACGCTCGCGGGCCCGCTGCGCAGCCAGGGGCAACTGAAGAACGAACAGCTCAAGCTCAATGCCGACCTCGACCTCAAGGGCAAGCTGCGTGGCCAGCCTGCGGTGTTGCAGGCCAAGGCCGATGGCCAGGGGCAGCAGTGGACCCTGAGCACCCTCGATATCCGCCTGGGGGATAACCGCATCAATGGCTCCGCCAGCCTGCAGCAGAAACTTGCCGGGCAATTGGATATCAAGCTGCCGCGCCTGGGTCAGCTGTGGCCGCAGTTGCGCGGCCAGGCCAATGGTCGCCTCGACCTGGCCGGGACCTTGAACGCGCCCCAGGGCAAGCTCGACCTGCAAGGCCAGCAGTTGGCGTTTGTCGATAACCGCCTGCAAAGCCTGGTGCTTGCCGCCCATCTCGACGCCGGGCAAAAGGCCCGCCTTGACCTCAAGGGCAGCGGGATCCAGGTCGGAGATACCCAGCTGGGCAGCCTGACCCTGGCCGGCCAGGGCGATATCAAGAACCAGAAGCTGCAACTGGACCTGCAAGGCCCGCTGCTGAAACTGGCCCTGGGCCTGGATGGCGTCCTCAATCAGGGCAACTGGCGCGGACGCCTGGCCAGCGGCGAGATCCAGAGCGGTGGCCAGGACTGGAAGCTGCAAGCCCCGGCGAAACTGGAGTACCTGGCCGACGGCAAGCTCAACTTCGGCGCCCATTGCTGGGCGTCCGGCGCGGCCAGCCTGTGCGGCGAGGATCAACGCCTGATGCCTGAGCCCAAGCTGCGCTATCACCTCAAGCAATTCCCCATCGACAGCCTGGCGCAGTGGCTGCCCAAGGATTTTGCCTGGAAGGGCCAGCTCAATGCCGACCTGCAACTGGACGTGCCGGCCAGCGGGCCCAAAGGCCAGATCGTGGTGGACGCCAGCGGCGGCACCTTGCGTATCAAGGAAAAGCAGCAGTGGCTGGACTTCCCGTACCAGGCCCTGAAACTCAACACCACGCTCAACCCCAAGCGCATCGACACCCGCCTCGAGTTCGCCGGCGGCAAGCTTGGCGAGTTGCTGGTGCAGGCGCAGATCAATCCCCTGGCGAAAAACAAGGCGCTGTCCGGGGACTTCCGCTTGAGCGGCCTGGACCTGGCGGTGGTGCGGCCGTTTGTGCCGATGGTCGAGAAGCTGGCGGGCAACCTCAATGGCAGCGGGCGCCTGTCGGGCGGGCTGCTGGCCCCTCAGGTCAATGGCAACCTGACCCTCAGTGATGGCGAGGTTTCCGGTTCCGAGCTGCCGATCAGTCTGGAGGACTTGCAACTGCAGGCGCAGATCGCCGGTGAGAGCGTGCAACTCAATGGCGCCTGGAAAAGCGGCAAGGCCGGGCAGGGCAGCCTCACGGGCTCAGTCGCCTGGGGTCAGGCGCTGGCGGTGGACCTGAATCTCAAGGGCTCGCAGTTGCCGGTGACCGTCGAGCCCTACGCGGTGCTGGAAGTGGCGCCGGACCTGAAAATCTCCATGCAGGGCGACAAACTGGCGATTGCCGGCAAGGTTCATGTGCCCAAGGGCGAGATCAAGGTGCGCGAGTTGCCGCCGTCGACGGTCAAGGTTTCGGACGACACGGTGATCATCGGGCAGCAGACCGCCGAGGGTAAGCCGCCGATGGCCATGGCGATGGATGTCGATGTGGTGGTGGGCGAAGACAAACTGAGCTTTGCCGGTTTCGGCCTGACCGCCAACCTGCAGGGGCATGTGCATATCGGTGACAACATGGACACACGTGGTGAGCTGTGGCTCAACGACGGGCGCTACCGGGCCTATGGCCAGCGCCTGACCGTGCGCCGGGCGCGGCTGTTGTTCGCCGGGCCCATCGATCAGCCGTACCTGGATATTGAAGCGATTCGCCAGACCGACGACGTGATCGCCGGGATCCGCCTGAGCGGCAGCGCCGAACAGCCGGTGACGCAGATCTTCTCCGAACCGGCCATGAGCCAGGAGCAGGCGCTGTCCTACCTGGTGCTGGGACGGCCGCTGAGTTCCACCGGCGAGGACAACAATATGCTGGCCCAGGCGGCGCTGGGGCTGGGGTTGATGGGCAGTTCCAACTTCACCGGCAGCCTGGCGAAAAACCTCGGGATCCAGGACTTCCAGCTCGACACCCAGGGCAGCGGCACCAATACGGCGGTGGTCGCCAGCGGCAATATCTCGGAGAAACTCAGCCTGCGCTACGGCGTCGGCGTGTTCGAACCGGCCAACACCATCGCCTTGCGCTACAAGTTGAGCAAGAAGGTGTACCTGGAAGCCGCCAGTGGCGTGGCCAGTTCCCTGGATATTTTCTACAAGCGCGATTTTTGAAGTGCGGTAGCTGCTGCCTCCGTGGTGCCTGAAGGGGTTAGCGCCCGGACACCTGACGCGCCACGGCGTCCGCCCGGGCCAGCGCAGCCTCCCGGGCTCGGCAGCGGCTACGGGCCTTTCACCTCCTGAACACCTGACTCTCCACGGTGGCCACCACCGTCCCCCATGCCGTTTATCCAGCAAAATACAAAGCATGCTAATTATTGCTTTGACATTCGCTGCCTAGGCAGTAACATCTCGACATACTTTCCCTGCCTAGGCAGCTAATGGGTGGTCAGATGAAGCATTACACGCCGGACAACTTCCAAAACTGCCACCTGGGGCTGCTGCTCGGGCGTGCTGCGTTGCTCAAGGACCGGATCATCGACACCCATATGGAGCCCCACGGCATCACGGCGGCGCAGTTCAAGGTGCTGATCATCATGGCTCAGTTCGGCGTCGACACCCCGGCCGAGCTGTGCCGCCACCTGTCCCTGGACAGCGGTTCGATGACGCGCATGCTCGACCGCCTGGAGCAGAAGGATTTCCTCGCCCGTCGGCGCTCCGAAGGCGACCGGCGCCAGGTGCAGCTGGTGCTCACCGAAGAAGGCCAGAAGCTCGCGGACCGTTTGCCCCACATCGGCGCGCAGGCCATGAATCAGCTGGCGGGCGCCATCAGCCCGCAAGAGCTGGAAACACTGGAACAGATCCTCAAGAAAATTTTGCTGGCAGCCGGTGACCCGATCACCGTGTTGCGGGTAGGTGATAAATGAGCAGTAAAACCTTGCGTAACCGCGTCAGCCTGGTGCTGCTGGCCATGAGCTTGGCCGGCTGTGCCAGCTACAGCGGCCTCGATACCGAAGGCGTGAGCCTCGATGCCAAGAGCCTCAAGGCCGGGCAGTCCCTCACGGGCGTGACCCTGTCGCCCGCGGCCTGGCCAAAGAATGACTGGTGGAAAAGCCTGGGCGACCCACAGCTTGACGGCCTGATCCAGGAAGCCCTGCACGACAGCCCGGATATGCAGATCGCCAGCGCTCGGGCCCATCAGGCCAGCGCCGCGGCCTACGCCGCCGATGCTTCGCGCATGCCGACCCTGGATGCCAGCGGCAGCGTCAGCCGTTCGCGCCTGGCCCGCGACCAGGACCCGAGCGGGCAAGGCGGCACCTACAGCACGGTGCGCAGCCTGGGGCTGAACTTCAATTACAACTTCGACCTCTGGGGCGGCCAGCGTGCCACCTGGGAAGCCGCGCTGGGTCAGGCCCGGGCTGCAGAAATCGACCGCCAGGCCGCGCAACTGACCCTGGCCGCCGACGTGGCCCGGGCCTACAGCGACCTGGGCCAGGCACACATCGTCCACGACCTGGCCAATGACGACCTCAAGCGCACCCAGCAGATGCTCGACCTGAGCCAGAAGCGCCTCAACTCCGGCATTGACAGCCAGTATCAGTACCAGCAGACCGAAAGCCTGGAGGCCAGCTCCCAGGCCACCCTGATCGATGCCGAGAAAAAACTGCAAAGCGCCAAGATCGCCCTGGCCGTGCTGCTCGGCAAGGGCCCGGACCGGGGCAATGAAATCGCCCGGCCCAAGGTGTTGCAGGCCAGCGCCGTGGCCTTGCCTTCCACCTTGCCCGCCGAACTGCTGGGCCGTCGCCCGGACCTGATCGCCGCCCGCTGGCGGGTCGAGGCCGCAGGCAGAAGCATCGACGCCGGCAAGACCCGCTTCTACCCCAACCTCAACCTCAGTGCCGCTGCCGGCACCCAGGCCCTGTTGGGAGATGCGATGTTCGGTTCCGCCAGCCGTTTCTTCAACATTGCGCCGACGATTTCGCTACCGATTTTCGACGGTGGCCGCTTGCGCGCCGACCTCGACGCGCGGGATGCCGACTACGACCTGGCGGTGGCCCAGTACAACAAAAGCCTGGTGACCGCCCTGGGGGATGTCAGCGACAGCATTTCCCAGTTGCGCGATATCGGCCGGCAGATCGCCGCCCAGCAACATGCCACCGATATTGCCCAGGAGTCTTACAACACCGTGGTCCAGCGTTTCGGTTCCGGCATCGGCAACTACCTGGACGTGCTCAGCATCGAGCAGCAATTGCTGCAGGCGCAGCGTCAGCTGGCGACCCTGAATGCCGAGCAGATCGACCTGTCGATTCAATTGATGCAGGCGTTGGGGGGCGGCTTCGAGGCCGGCAACCTGGCTTCGGCCACCCCGACCCCCGCCCCGCAGACTAAATAATTCGAGGACTTGTCATGGCCACTGCCGAGACTAACCAAACATCCGAAAACACCCCGGACACGAGCAATCCGCGCAAGCGCAAAATCATGCTGCTGGTCCTGGCGCTGATTGTGATCCTCGGCGGCATCGGCGTTTTCGCCTGGCACGAGCTGTACGGGCGCTGGAATGAAAGCACCGACGACGCCTACGTCAACGGCAACGTGGTGGAAATCACGCCGCTGGTGACCGGCACTGTGGTCAGCATCGGTGCCGACGACGGCGACCTGGTGCATGAAGGCCAGGTGCTGATCAACTTCGACCCCAATGATGCCCAGGTCGGGCTGCAAAGTGCCCAGGCCAACCTGGCTCGCACCGTGCGTCAGGTGCGCGGCTTGTACAGCAATGTCGACGGCATGAGAGCCCAGGTGGCGGCGCAGAAAGCCGAGGTGCAAAAAGCCCAGGACAACTTCAATCGGCGGAAAAACCTGGCCGCCAGCGGCGCGATCTCCCAGGAAGAGCTGTCCCATGCCCGGGATGACCTGACCTCGGCGCAAAACGCCCTGGCCAACGCCCAGCAGCAACTCAACACCACTAATGCCCTGGTGGACGACACCGTGGTTTCGTCGCACCCGGACGTGCAGTCCGCCGCCGCCCAGTTGCGCCAGGCCTACCTGACCAACGCCCGCAGCACGCTGATTGCACCGGTCACCGGTTATGTGGCCAAGCGCACCGTGCAACTGGGGCAGCGGGTCCAGCCCGGCACTGCGTTGATGGCGGTCATCCCGCTGAATCAGCTGTGGATCGACGCCAACTTCAAAGAAACCCAGCTGCGTGACATGCGCATCGGCCAGCCGGTGGATATCGAAGCCGACCTCTACGGCAGCGATGTCAAATACAGCGGCACCATCGACAGCCTGGGGGCTGGCACCGGCAGTGCCTTTGCCTTGCTCCCGGCGCAGAACGCCACCGGTAACTGGATCAAGATCGTGCAGCGGGTGCCCGTGCGCATCCACATCAATGCCGAGGAGCTGGCGCAGCACCCACTGCGGGTCGGCCTGTCGACCCTGGTCAACGTCAACCTGCACGACCAGAGCGGCCCGGTACTGGCCCAGCAACCCCCGCAAAAAGCCTCGTTCAGCACCAACATCTACGACCGCCAGTTGGGCGAAGCCGACGCCATGATCGCGCGCCTGATCCACGACAACAGCGCTGCCATCGGCAAGACCGCGCAGCGCTGATCCGCCAATCCGCCAGTCGCGGCCCTTGAGGGCCGCGGCGCCAGCCTCGTTCCAAAGGATTCGCGATGAGCAATAACGCGTCTTTCACGCCGCCCAGCCTGCTGCTCAGTACCATCGGCCTGTCCCTGGCGACGTTCATGCAGGTGCTCGATACCACCATCGCCAACGTGGCCTTGCCGACCATTTCCGGCAACCTGGGGGTGAGTTCCGAGCAGGGCACCTGGGTCATCACCTCGTTTGCCGTGAGCAACGCCATCGCCTTGCCGCTGACCGGCTGGTTGAGCCGGCGTTTCGGCGAAGTGAAGCTGTTTATCTGGGCCACCATTCTGTTTGTGCTGGCCTCGTTTCTGTGCGGTATTTCCACCTCGATGCCCGAGCTGGTGGGCTTTCGCGTGTTGCAGGGGGTGGTGGCGGGACCGTTGTACCCGATGACCCAGACCCTGTTGATCGCGGTCTATCCGCCGGCGAAAAGGGGCATGGCCCTGGCGCTGCTGGCGATGGTCACGGTGGTCGCGCCGATTGCCGGGCCGATCCTCGGTGGCTGGATCACCGACAGTTACAGTTGGCCGTGGATCTTCTTTATCAACGTGCCGATCGGTCTGTTTGCCGCCTGGGTGGTCAAGCAGCAACTGAAGGCGCGGCCGGTGGTCACCAGTCGCCAGCCGATGGACTACATCGGCCTGCTGAGCCTGATCGTCGGCGTCGGCGCGCTGCAGGTGGTACTGGACAAGGGCAACGACCTGGATTGGTTTGAATCCAACTTCATCGTCATCGGCACGCTGATTTCGGTGATTGCCCTGGCGGTGTTCGTGATCTGGGAAATGACCGACCGTCACCCGGTGGTCAACCTGCGGCTGTTCGCCTATCGCAACTTTCGCATCGGCACCATTGTGCTGGTGGGCGGGTATGCCGGGTTCTTCGGCATCAACCTGATCCTGCCGCAGTGGTTGCAGACCCAGATGGGCTACACCGCCACCTGGGCCGGGCTGGCGGTGGCGCCGATCGGTATCCTGCCGGTGCTGATGTCGCCTTTTGTCGGCAAGTACGCCCACAAGTTCGACCTGCGGCTGCTGGCCGGGCTGGCGTTCCTGGCGATTGGCCTGAGCTGCTTCATGCGCGCCGGGTTCACCAGTGAGGTGGACTTCCAGCACATCGCCCTGGTGCAGCTGTTTATGGGGATCGGGGTGGCGCTGTTCTTCATGCCGACCCTGAGCATCCTGATGTCGGACCTGCCACCGCACCAGATTGCCGACGGTGCGGGCCTGGCGACCTTCCTGCGGACCCTGGGCGGCAGCTTTGCAGCGTCGCTCACCACCTGGATCTGGATCCGTCGGGCCGACCAGCACCACGCCTATATGAGCGAAAGCATCAGCACCTTCGACCCCGCGACCCGCGAGGCCCTGAACAACCTCGGCGGGGCCAGCACCAAGGCCTATGCGCAACTGGACCAGGTGCTGACCAGCCAGGCCTACATGCTGTCGACCGTCGACTACTTCACCCTGTTGGGCTGGGTGTTCATGGGGTTGATTCTGCTGGTTTGGCTGGCCAAACCGCCGTTTGCAGCCAAGGCCGGTCCGGCTTCAGGCGGCCACTGAGGCGCAACCTGTGGTGATGGAGCACGCTCTTTCACCACAGGGGGCTTACTGGCTGGGAAGGGCTAGCTGAGTCGGTACGAAATCGAACGCCGCCAGTTGGAAACCCTGCTCGTCGACCTGCAAGGCCCAACCCTGACGATCCCAATCCCCCAGCACGATGCGCTTGGCCGCCTGCTCGCCCAGTTGCAGCTTGTGGATGGCAGGGCGGTGGGTGTGGCCGTGGACCAGGGTGTGGACGCCAAACGCCTGCATCACCCGCGGTACTTCTTCGGGTGTCACATCGACGATGTCGTTGGCTTTCATCCGGGTTTGCGCGCGGCTTTCGTTGCGCAGCTTGCGCGCCAGCCGGTGCCGGGTGCGCAACGGCAAGTGCCGCAGAATCCACAGGGTGAGCGGGTTGCGCAGGTAGCGGCGCAGGCGCATGTAGGCTTCGTCACGGGTGCAGAGGCTGTCACCGTGCATCAACAGCACCGGCTCACCGTAGAAGTCGACCACGCTCGGGTCCTTGAGCAGGGTGGCGCCGGCCGCCTTGCAGAAGGCTTTGCCGAGCATGAAGTCGCGATTGCCATGCATCAGGAAAATCTGCGTACCGCTGTCGCTCAATTCCCGCAGGGCCTGGCAAATGGAAAGCTGGTAGGGGCTCATGGCGTCGTCGCCGACCCACACCTCGAAGAAATCACCGAGGATGTACAGCGCCTGTGCCTCGCGGGCACGCCCGCCGAGTAAATCCAGAAACGCCCGGGTGATGTCCGGGCGCTCCTGTTCCAGATGCAAGTCTGAAATCAGCAATATCACTCAATGATCTCGGCTTTCTCGATGATCACGTCGTCTGCTGGTACGTCCTGGTGGCCGCCTTTCATGGTGGTGGAGACGCCCTTGATCTTGTCGACCACGTCGCTGCCTTCAACCACTTTGCCGAAGACTGCGTAGCCCCAGCCCTGGGTGGTCTTGCCGCTGTGGTTGAGGAAGCTGTTGTCGGCGACGTTGATGAAGAACTGCGCGGAGGCCGAATGCGGCTCCATGGTGCGAGCCATGGCCACGGTGTACTTGTCGTTGGAAAGACCGTTGTCCGCTTCGTTCTGGATGCTGGCGCGCTTGTCTTTCTTTTCTTTCATGCCTGGCTCGAAACCGCCGCCCTGGATCATGAAGTTGCCGATGACACGGTGGAACACGGTGTTTTCGTAGTGGCCGGCCTTAACGTATTCGATGAAGTTGGCCACGGTGACCGGGGCTTTCTCGGCGTTCAGTTCCAGCACGATGTCGCCGTGGTTGGTGGTCAGTTTGACTTGGGTCATGATCGGTACTCTTTCAAGTAGTGCGTGGTTCAAGGAATTCGTGGGTCTCGGGGCGCTGATACGGCCTGCGGGCCCCGAACCGTACGGGCTGAAATCAGCCACGGTGCGCAGTTTAGCGTGAGGCGCACGAAATTCGAGGCTGTTTTTTCATTTGAGTTGCATTAATAGCCGCAGTTTTCCAAGCGGCGCTGTCAGGCGCTTGGCCGCATCGGCTATAGTGTCCGTTTTTGATTGATCAGGCCGCACCCGGCCGCGCACTTGTACGTTCAAGGATCCTATGAGCAAGCCCACTGTCGACCCTACCTCGAATTCCAAGACTGGACCGGCCGTACCGGTCAACTTCCTGCGCCCGATCATCCAGGCGGACCTGGACTCGGGTAAGCACACGCAGATCGTGACCCGCTTCCCGCCTGAGCCCAACGGTTACCTGCACATCGGTCACGCCAAGTCGATCTGTGTGAACTTCGGCCTGGCCCAGGAATTCGGCGGCGTGACTCACCTGCGCTTCGACGACACCAACCCGGCCAAGGAAGACCAGGAATACATCGACGCCATCGAAAGCGACATCAAGTGGCTGGGTTTCCAATGGTCCGGTGAAGTGCGCTATGCCTCGAAGTACTTCGACCAGTTGTTCGACTGGGCGGTGGAGCTGATCAAGGCCGGCAAGGCCTATGTCGACGACCTGAGCCCCGAGCAAGCCAAGGAATACCGCGGCAGCCTGACCGAGCCGGGCAAGAACAGCCCGTTCCGCGAGCGCAGCGTCGAAGAAAACCTCGACTGGTTCAACCGCATGCGCGCCGGCGAGTTCCCGGACGGTGCACGGGTGCTGCGGGCCAAGATCGACATGGCCTCGCCGAACATGAACCTGCGCGACCCGATCATGTACCGCATCCGCCACGCCCACCACCACCAGACCGGTGACAAGTGGTGCATCTACCCCAACTACGACTTCACCCACGGTCAGTCGGACGCCATCGAAGGCATCACCCACTCGATCTGCACCCTGGAGTTCGAAAGCCATCGTCCGCTGTACGAGTGGTTCCTGGAGAACCTGCCGGTGCCGGCCAACCCGCGCCAGTACGAGTTCAGCCGCCTGAACCTGAACTACACCATCACCAGCAAGCGCAAGCTCAAGCAACTGGTGGACGAGAAGCACGTCAACGGTTGGGACGACCCGCGCATGTCGACCCTGTCGGGCTTCCGTCGTCGCGGCTATACCCCGGCGTCGATTCGTAATTTCTGCGAGATGGTCGGCACCAACCGCTCCGACGGTGTGGTCGATTACGGCATGCTCGAGTTCAGCATCCGTCAGGACCTCGACGCGAACGCCCCGCGCGCCATGTGCGTGCTGCGTCCGTTGAAAGTCGTGATCACCAACTACCCGCAAGGCCAGGTCGAAGACCTCGAACTGCCGCGTCACCCACAGAAAGAAGAGCTGGGCGTACGCAAGCTGCCGTTCGCGCGTGAGATCTACATCGACCGTGACGACTTCATGGAAGAGCCGCCAAAAGGCTACAAGCGCCTGGAGCCCAACGGTGAAGTGCGCCTGCGCGGCAGCTACGTGATCCGCGCCGATGAAGCGATCAAGGACGCCGAGGGCAACATCGTCGAACTGCGCTGCTCCTATGACCCAGAGACCCTGGGCAAGAACCCTGAAGGCCGCAAGGTCAAGGGTGTGGTGCACTGGGTGCCGGCTGCCGCCAGCGTCGAGTGCGAAGTGCGCCTGTACGATCGTCTGTTCCGTTCTCCGAACCCGGAGAAGGCCGAGGACAGCGCCAGTTTCCTGGACAACATCAACCCTGACTCCCTGCAAGTGCTCACTGGTTGTCGTGCCGAACCCTCGCTGGGCAACGCACAGCCGGAAGACCGTTTCCAGTTCGAGCGCGAAGGTTACTTCTGCGCGGATATCAAGGACTCGAAACCCGGTCAGCCGGTATTCAACCGTACCGTGACCCTGCGCGACTCCTGGGGCCAGTGATTCAGTCAAGGAACTAAAGTGCTAACGATCTACAACACGCTCACCAAGAGCAAAGAAGTCTTCAAACCGCTGGATGGCAACAAAGTGCGCATGTACGTGTGCGGCATGACCGTGTACGACTACTGCCACATCGGCCACGGCCGCAGCATGGTTGCCTTTGACCTGGTGACCCGCTGGTTGCGTTTCAGCGGTTATGACCTGACCTACGTGCGTAACATCACCGACATCGAAGACAAGATCATCAATCGCGCGCGGGAGAACGGCGAGCCGTTCGACGCGCTGACCGAGCGCATGATCACCGCGATGCACGAGGACGAGGCGCGCCTCAATATCCTCAAGCCGGACCTGGAACCCCGTGCCACCGATCACATTCGGGGCATGCTGAGCATGATCCAGACCCTGATCGACAAGGGCTACGCCTACGCTCCGGGCAATGGCGACGTGTATTACCGCGTCGCCAAGTTCATGGGCTACGGCAAGCTGTCGCGCAAGAAGATCGAAGACCTGCGCATCGGCGCACGGATCGAAGTCGACGAGTCGAAACAGGACCCGCTGGACTTCGTGCTGTGGAAAGGCACCAAGCCGGGCGAGCCAAGCTGGCCTTCGCCGTGGGGCGACGGCCGTCCGGGCTGGCACATCGAATGCTCGGTGATGTCGACCTGCTGCCTGGGCGAGACCTTCGACATTCATGGCGGCGGCAGCGATCTTGAGTTCCCGCACCATGAAAACGAAATCGCCCAGAGCGAAGCGGCCACCGGCAAGACCTACGCCAACGCGTGGATGCATTGCGGGATGATTCGCATCAATGGCGAGAAGATGTCCAAGTCCTTGAACAACTTCTTCACCATTCGCGACGTGCTGGCCAAGTACCACCCGGAAGTCGTGCGTTACCTGCTGGTGTCGAGCCATTACCGCAGCGCGATCAACTACTCGGAAGACAACCTCAAGGACGCCAAAGGTGCCCTGGAGCGTTTCTACCACGCGCTCAAAGGCCTGCCGAAAGTGGCCCCGGCCGGTGGCGAAGCCTTTGTCGAACGCTTCACCCAGGTGATGAACGACGACTTCGGCACCCCTGAAGCCTGCGCCGTGCTGTTCGAGATGGTGCGCGAGATCAACCGTCTGCGTGAGAGCGATCTTAATGCGGCGGCCGGTCTGGCGGCGCGTTTGCAAGAGCTGGCCAGTGTGCTCGGCGTGCTGCAACTGGAAGCCGATGACTTCCTGCAGGCCGGTGCCGAAGGGCGGGTCGATGCGGCTGAGGTCGAAGCGCTGATCCAGGCTCGCCTGCAAGCCCGTGCCGACAAGAACTGGGCGGAATCCGACCGTATCCGCGACCAGATCACCGCCATGGGCGTGGTCCTGGAAGACGGCAAGGGCGGCACCACCTGGCGTCTGGCTGACTGATTGCAGTCATAGCTACAAACAAAACCCGCCTGGTGCGGGTTTTTGTTTGCCAGCAGCCTTGCCGTCGCCGCGCTCAGCCCTGTAGCTGGCGCAGCCGCTTGTAGAGGGTGTTGCGGCTTACACCCAGGCGCCGGGCCAGGTGAGAAATGTTACCGCCCACCGCCTGGAGCATCTGATTCAGGTCCTCGGCGTCATGCCCATCCACTACCGGCGTTTCGACCGCTTCCATCTCCAGGTCGACAAAGAAATCATCCGGCAAATGCTCCGGGCGCACCGGTTGTTCCTCGGCCATGGCCAGGGCCACCTGCATCACGCTGCTGACCTGGCGCAAGTTGCCGGGCCAGGGGTGGCGTTCGAACAGGGCCTGTACCTCGCGGCTGAGCCCGGCCCATTGGCTGGGTTCGCGCTGCTGTTCCCAGATTTTCTGGAACAGCGCGGCTTTGTCGCTGCGTTCGCGCAGGGGCGGCAGTTCCAGGGTCAGGCCGCCGATGCGGTAATACAGGTCTTCCCTGAAGCGGCCGAGCTGCACCTGTTCGCGCAGGGAGCGGTTGGTGGCGGAGATGATCCGGATATCCACCGCGAACAGCTCGCTGCTGCCCACCGGCTGCACGCAGCGCTCCTGTAGCACCCGCAGCAGGCGCGCCTGGGTCGGCAGCGGCATATCGCCGATCTCATCGAGAAACAGCGTGCCTTTGTCGGCCTTGCGAATCAGCCCGATGCTGCCTTTGAGGCTGGCCCCGGTGAACGCCCCTTTTTCATAGCCGAACAGCTCGGACTCCACCAGTTCGGCGGGGATCGCCGCGCAGTTCACCGCAATCAGCGCCTGTTTGCTGCGCGAGCTGGCCTGGTGCAGGGCTTTGACGAACACTTCCTTGCCGACCCCGGTTTCACCGTGGATCAGCAGCGGGATGTCTTTTTCCAGCAGGCGCTCGGCCTGGCGCACGGCTTTTTCAACCCGGCTGTCGCCAAAGTGCAGGGCGTTGAGGCTGAGGGCCGACGCCGGGACGGGCGTCGGGGCGGCGCTGGGCTGGGCAAATACCCGGGCCTGGACCGGCCTGTGCCGGGGACGCTTGAG
Organism: Pseudomonas sp. CF161; assembly: GCF_000416215.1. NCBI lineage: Bacteria > Pseudomonadati > Pseudomonadota > Gammaproteobacteria > Pseudomonadales > Pseudomonadaceae > Pseudomonas > Pseudomonas sp. CF161. The sequence goes on along the minus strand of NZ_ATLP01000060.1, from coordinate 96,379 downwards.
CAGGCAATGGAAGCGATTGCGCCCGGCGGCCTGCAGGGCGAAGGGCTGGCCTTCGGGCTGGTTGAGCAGTTCCAGCAACGACACCTGGAACAAGCTGTCGATGGCCACACGCGACAGACTGATCCCCAGCAGGTTGTCGGCGCGCCGGTTGGCCGAGAGCACCTGGCCGCTGTCGTCGAAGATCAGCAGCCCGGCCCATTGGCTGTCGAGGTTGTTCAGCCCGGTGTTGAAGGTCAGCTGGAAGTGCTGGCCGTGGAACAGATTGAGGATCAGCCGGTTCTCCACCGTCTGGCTCATCATCTTGACCATGCCCAGGGTGTGGGAGGGCGGCAGGTAGCTGTCGCTGGACACATCCAGCACCGCGATCACCCGGCGCTCGGTGTCGAAGATCGGTGCGGCGGAGCCGGTCATGAAGCGGTTGGCCTTGAGAAAATGCTCGTCGTGCTCGATGTGCACCGCCTGCTCGCAGGCCAGGGCGGTGCCGATGGCGTTGGTACCGGTGCAGTCTTCCCGCCAACTGACACCGGTATTGAAGCCGTGGGCCAGGCGCGGCTCGATAAAGCGCTGGGTGCCCCAGGAGGTGAGGACCTGGCCCCGGTTGTCGGCCAGCATGATCAGGCAATTGGAGTTGCTGAGGATGTTCTCGTAATAGGGCAGCACTTCCTGATGCGTGGTCTGCACCAGGGAATGCTGGCTTTCGAGCAGTTGCGCGATGCGCTCGGCGGGCAGTTGATCGAACACCGGGGAGCTTTGATGGTCGAGGCCGAACGCGCGGCAGCGCCGCCAGGAGTCCTTGATGATGGTGTCATGGGGCAACAGCGGGGCAGGAGCGCTCATGGCCGTGGGTCTCTTATTATTTTTCTTATTGAAGACAGCGTGTCGGGCTTGCTGGCGCCGCAGGCGGTGGCCGCAGCACAAGCCTTGGGTTGCAGAAAGCGTCTACCCAGTGTTGTTCACAATTGTTCATTGTCAACCGCGCAGCTGTTCAAGTGTTCAGCCAGAGCTGTTCATTTCTGTTCAGCAGTGAAAACGCGGCGGCCCCCTGTTTGCGCAAAACCGAACCTTATCAATGGCTTGCTGCAACCCCGGGTGATTGGCACGAAACTCGCTCTGCTGTCCCGGTCGCTTGACTCCAATAATAAAAAGGCCGAGCCATGTCACTTACCCTGGAACACGTCAGCCGTGTCGTCGAAGGCCAGACCTGGATCGATGACGCCAGCCTCAGTTTCCAACCCGGATCCTTCAATGTCCTGCTCGGCCGCACGCTGTCCGGCAAGACCAGCCTGATGCGGCTGATGGCCGGCCTGGACAAGCCTGACAGCGGTCGCATCCTGATGAACGGGGTCGACGTGACCCAGCGCCCGGTGCGCCTGCGCAATGTGTCGATGGTCTATCAGCAGTTCATCAATTACCCGACCATGACCGTGTTCGAGAACATCGCCTCGCCGCTGCGCCAGGCCGGGGTCTCGGCCGAGCAGATTCGCAGCAAGGTGCTGGAAACCGCGCAGATGTTGCGCATCGAGAAGTTCCTGCAGCGCTACCCCCTGGAGTTGTCGGGCGGCCAGCAGCAGCGCACGGCCATGGCCAGGGCGCTGGTCAAGGATGCCGACCTGATCCTGTTCGATGAACCCCTGGTCAACCTCGACTACAAGCTGCGCGAAGAATTGCGCCAGGAAATGCGCGAGCTGTTCAAGGCGCGCCACACCATTGCCATCTATGCCACCACCGAGCCCAACGAAGCCCTGGCCCTGGGTGGCACCACCACCATCCTCCACGAAGGCCGGGTGGTGCAGAGCGGCCAGACCGCCGAGGTTTACCACCAGCCGCAAACGGTGCTGGCCGCCGAGTTGTTCTCCGAACCGCCGATCAACCTGATGCCTGGGCGCATCGCCGGCAATGAAGTGAGCTTCGCCAATTTCGTGCACTTCCCGCTGAACGTCGATTTACGCCCGGTGGGCGAGGGCGAGTTCCGTTTCGGCGTGCGCCCCAGCCATATCTCCCTGGTGCCGAGCAATGACGATGACCTGGAGTTGGCGGTGACCGTCGAGGTGGCGGAAATCAGCGGCTCCGAGACCTTCCTCCATGTGCGCAACGAGCACTTCCTGCTGGTGCTGCATTTGCCCGGGGTGCACGAGTACGACGTCGACGCGCCGATCCGCATTTATATCCCGACCCACAAGCTGTTTGTGTTCGATGCCCAGGGCCGTCTGGTCCAGGCCCCCAGTCGTCGTGTCGCGAGGGTTGCCTGATGGCCGAGATCCGTTTGCACAACCTTGCCCACAGCTACAGTCGGACCCCGGCCGGGCCTGAAGACTATGCGATCCGCGAGATGAGCCATGTCTGGGAGCAGGGCGGGGCCTATGCCTTGCTGGGGCCGTCCGGCTGCGGCAAGTCGACCTTGCTCAATATCATTTCCGGGTTGCTCAGCCCGTCCGAGGGCCAGGTGCTGTTCGATGCCAAGGTGGTCAATCAGCTGACCCCGGAGAAACGCAACATCGCCCAGGTTTTCCAGTTTCCGGTGGTCTACGACACCATGACGGTGTTCGACAACCTGGCCTTCCCCCTGCGGAACCAGGGCATGGCCGAGGCCAGGATCCACAGCAAGGTCCAGGAAATCGCCGAAGTCCTGGATTTGCAGGCCCTGCTGGATAAAAAGGCGCGCAACCTCACCGCCGACGAGAAACAGAAGGTCTCCATGGGCCGGGGCCTGGTGCGCGATGACGTGTCGGCGATCCTGTTCGATGAACCGTTGACGGTGATCGACCCACACCTGAAGTGGAAACTGCGGCGCAAGCTCAAGCAGATCCATGAGCAATTCAACATCACCATGGTCTACGTGACCCACGACCAACTTGAAGCCTCGACCTTCGCCGACAAGATCGCCGTGATGTACGGCGGGCAGATCGTGCAATTCGGCACGCCCCGGGAGTTGTTCGAGCGACCCAGCCACACATTTGTCGGTTACTTCATTGGCAGCCCCGGGATGAACCTGATCCAGGTCCAGCCGCAACCTGGGGGCGTCGGTTTCGCCAGTACCCACCTGGCGCTGTCCGAGGCCTTGCAGCAACGCATCGCCGAGTCGCAATGGACCACCCTCAAGATCGGCATCCGCCCGGAATTCGTCCATGTGTGGGACGAGCCGTTTGATGACGCGTTGCAGGCCGCTGTCGTACATGTCGAAGACCTCGGCACCTACAAGATCATGACCCTCAAGCTCGATGGCCAACTGCTCAAGGTGCGCCTGGCCGAAGACAAGCCCGTGCCCCAGGGCACTGCGTACATCAGTTTTCCGGCGCAGTGGCTGATGGTCTATGCCGACGATTACCTGCTGGAGGTGCTGCCATGAACAAGGTGCAGAACAACAAGGCCTGGTGGCTGGTGCTGCCGGTGTTCCTGCTGGTGGCCTTCAGTGCAGTGATCCCGATGATGACCGTGGTCAACTATTCGGTGCAGGACATCTTCGATCAGTCGAGCCGTTATTTTGTCGGTGCCGATTGGTACCGCCAGGTGCTGCTCGACCCGCGCCTGCATGACTCGCTGCTGCGCCAGTTCATCTATTCGGCCTGTGTGCTGCTGATCGAAATCCCCCTCGGGATCGGCATCGCCCTGACCATGCCGACCAAGGGCCGCTGGTCGTCGCTGGTGCTGATTATCCTGGCGATCCCGCTGCTGATCCCGTGGAACGTGGTGGGCACCATCTGGCAGATTTTCGGCCGCGCCGATATCGGTCTGCTGGGGTCGAGCCTCAATGCCATGGGCATCAGCTACAACTACGCGGCCAACACCATGGACGCCTGGGTCACGGTGCTGGTGATGGACGTCTGGCACTGGACCTCCCTGGTGGCGCTGCTGTGTTATTCGGGACTACGGGCGATCCCGGATGTGTACTACCAGGCGGCGCGGATCGATCGGGCTTCGAGCTGGGCGGTATTCCGACATATCCAGTTGCCCAAGCTCAAGAGTGTGCTGTTGATCGCGGTGATGCTGCGCTTTATGGACAGCTTCATGATCTACACCGAGCCTTTCGTACTCACCGGCGGCGGTCCGGGAAATGCCACCACCTTCCTCAGCCAGACCCTGACCCAAATGGCCGTCGGCCAATTCGACCTTGGCCCGGCGGCGGCTTTTTCGCTGGTGTACTTCCTCATCATCCTGTTGGTGTCCTGGCTGTTCTACACCGCCATGACCCACTCCGACGCCAACCGTTGAGGCCAGACTCCCATGAAGAAGGTCATTCCTCTGCTGGTCTACATTCTGTTTCTGCTGGTGCCGATCTACTGGCTGCTGAACATGTCCTTCAAGAGCAACAGCGAAATCCTTGGCGGCCTGACGCTGTTCCCCCAGGATTTCACCCTGGCCAACTACAAGGTGATCTTTACCGATCCCAGCTGGTACAGCGGTTACCTCAATTCGCTGTACTACGTGAGCCTGAATACGGTGATCTCCCTCAGCGTGGCGCTGCCGGCGGCGTACGCGTTTTCCCGGTATCGGTTCCTTGGCGACAAGCACCTGTTCTTCTGGCTGCTGACCAACCGCATGGCGCCGCCGGCGGTGTTCCTGCTGCCGTTTTTCCAGCTGTATTCCTCCATCGGCTTGTTCGACACCCACATTGCGGTGGCGCTGGCCCACTGCCTGTTCAACGTGCCGCTGGCGGTGTGGATCCTCGAGGGGTTCATGTCGGGGGTGCCCAAGGAAATCGACGAAACCGCCTACATCGATGGCTATGGTTTTCCCAAGTTCTTCATCAAAATTTTCATCCCGCTGATTGGCTCGGGGATCGGCGTCACGGCGTTTTTCTGCTTTATGTTTTCCTGGGTCGAGCTGCTGCTGGCGCGCACCCTGACCTCGGTCAATGCCAAGCCGATCGCTGCGGTCATGACCCGCACGGTGTCGGCTTCAGGCATCGACTGGGGGGTACTGGCGGCGGCCGGGGTGCTGACCATCCTGCCGGGCATGCTGGTGATCTGGTTTGTTCGCAACCACGTGGCCAAGGGCTTTGCCCTGGGCCGGGTCTGAGGAACTGATGATGGAATGGATGGCCTGGACCACGCCCACGGCAGCGTTCTTTGTCGCAATCGCCTTGATCCTCACCGGCATGACCACCTGGGAGTTGCGCTCGCCCAGCATCCCGCGACGGGGCTTGTTACCGATTGCCACCACCCGTGGCGATCGGCTGTTTATTGGTCTTCTCGGCAGTGCCTACCTGCACCTGATGGTGATTGGCCTGACCGACTGGAGCATTTGGGTGGCGTCCGCGCTGTCCCTGGTGTGGCTGTTGGCTGTGATGCGTTGGGGTTAGCTGTGCGGTGTTCGGCGACCCCGCTCCGAAATTTAACCAGGAGGTCTCTATGTTCGACAAAAACAATAAGCTGCGACATAGCGTTTCATTGGCAGCCATGCTGGCTCTCAGCGGGTTGAGCGCTACGGCCTGGGCCGACGCCTATGAAGACGCGGCGAAGAAATGGATAGGCAGCGAATTCAAGCCGTCCACCTTGAGCGAAGCCCAGCAGCTGGAAGAGCTGAAGTGGTTCATCAAGGCCGCCGAGCCGTTTCGTGGCATGAAAATCAACGTGGTCTCGGAAACCCTGACCACCCACGAGTACGAGTCCAAGGTGCTGGCCAAGGCCTTCAGCGAAATCACCGGGATCAAGCTGACCCACGACTTGCTGCAAGAAGGCGATGTGGTGGAAAAACTGCAGACCCAGATGCAGTCCGACAAAAATATCTACGATGGCTGGGTGAACGATTCGGACCTGATCGGCACGCACTTTCGCTACGGCAAGACCGAATCCATCACCGACCTGATGGCCAATGAAGGCAAGAACTTCACCTCGCCGACCCTGGATATCAAGGATTTTATCGGCATCTCCTTTACCACCGCGCCAGACGGCAAGATCTACCAACTGCCGGACCAGCAGTTCGCCAACCTCTACTGGTTCCGCGCCGACTGGTTCGAACGCGCGGACCTGAAAGCCAAGTTCAAGGAAAAATACGGCTACGAGCTGGGGGTGCCGGTCAACTGGTCGGCTTATGAAGACATCGCCAAGTTCTTCACCGAGGACGTCAAGGAGATCGACGGCAAGCGGGTCTACGGCCACATGGACTACGGCAAGAAGGACCCGTCCCTGGGGTGGCGCTTCACCGATGCCTGGTTCTCCATGGCCGGTGGCGGCGACAAGGGCCTGCCCAACGGCTTGCCGGTGGACGAGTGGGGGATTCGCGTCGAGGACTGCCACCCGGTGGGCTCCAGCGTGACCCGTGGCGGCGACACCAACGGCCCGGCAGCGGTGTTCGCCACGCAGAAGTACGTCGACTGGCTCAAGGCCTATGCACCACCGGAAGCGGCCGGCATGACGTTCTCCGAGTCCGGGCCGGTGCCGTCCCAGGGCAACATCGCCCAGCAGATCTTCTGGTACACCGCTTTCACCGCCGACATGACCAAGCCGGGTCTGGCGGTGATGAACGCCGACGGCACGCCGAAATGGCGCATGGCACCTTCGCCGCGCGGGCCCTACTGGGAAGAGGGCATGAAGCTGGGTTATCAGGACGTGGGCTCCTGGACTTTCATGAAATCCACCCCTGAGAAACAGAAACTCGCGGCCTGGCTCTATGCACAGTTCGTGACCTCGAAAACCGTGTCGCTGAAGAAAACCATCGTCGGCCTGACGCCGATCCGTGAATCGGACATCAACTCGCAAGCCATGACCGACCTGGCGCCGAAGCTCGGTGGCCTGGTGGAGTTCTATCGCAGCCCGGCCCGGGTGCAATGGACCCCGACCGGCACCAACGTGCCGGACTACCCTCGTCTGGCGCAGTTGTGGTGGAGCCATATTTCGGAAGCCGCCAGCGGCGAGAAAACCCCGCAACAAGCCCTCGATGGCCTGGCCAAGGACCAGGACGCGATCATGACCCGGCTTGAGCGCTCGAAAGTGCAACCGGTGTGCGGGCCGAAAATGAACCCCGAGCGCGACGCGCAATACTGGTTCGATCAACCCGGCGCGCCGAAACCGAAACTGGCCAACGAGAAGCCCAAGGGCGAGACCGTGAGCTACAACGAACTGATCAAGTCGTGGGAGGCGGCGCGCAAATAATAGCGGCCGGTTGCGACAGAGACGGCACCTTCGGGTGCCGTTTTTCTGTGTGGCGTTTGCTAGTCGTGCCCCATCGCTCGGCGCTGCCGGGCTGGCCTTTGCCGCCTGGACGTCCATCAGCCGGGGCGTCGAGGCCTTCCAGTCGTTGCGAGAATCTTTGCCGTTTCATCACCCACCCCCACTCGGTTTATTAGCCTGTGGCTCAACCTTACTGCCTGGGCCGGAGATTGGCTGTCAGGCAGGTTGGCAAAGGTTGAAGGGTTTTTCTGTAAATGCCGGGTAAGAAGGGCAGGGCCTGAATGCAGAACGGCGCCCGAAGGCGCCGTTCTGTTGTGCTGCAGTTCGCCCTTGAGCGATCAGCCCGCGAGGCCTGCCTGCTGGACCAGGGTCAGCAGCGGTTGCGGGTAGACGCCGAGGAAGAACGCCAGGAGGGCGATGGCCAGCAGCATCACGCCGCCTGCCTTTTGCTCCCAGTGCAATTGCGCATCGTGGCGACGCAGGTTCGGCTCGATCAGGTACAGGGTGACCATCACGCGCAGGTAGTAGAAGACGCCGATGGCGCTGCCCAGTACCAGGGAACCCACCAGCCACCACTGGTGCGACTCGACACCGGTGGCAATGATGTAGAACTTGCCGATAAAGCCTGCGGTGAGCGGGATACCGGCCAGGGACAGCATCATCACGGTCAGTACGGCGGTCAGGTACGGACGGCGCCAGAACAGGCCGCGGTATTCGTACAGGGCGTCTGCGTCGCGGCCTTTGTAAGGCGAGGACATCAGGGTGATCACGCCAAATGCGCCGAGGCTGGTGATGACGTAGGTGACCAGGTACACGCCGATGGCTTCCAGGGCCAGGCCCTTGCTCGCCACCAGGGCGATCAGCAGGTAACCGAAGTGGGCGATGGACGAGTAACCCAGCAGACGCTTGAGGTTGCTCTGGGTCAGCGCCAGCAGGTTACCGAACAGGATCGACGCCACGGCGATCACGCTGAGCACGGTGCTCAACACGCCGCTGCTGGCCGCTGGCGAGATCTGGAACAAGCGCACCATCACTGCAAACACCGCCACCTTGGAAGCGGTAGCCAGGAACGCCGCCACCGGTGCCGGAGCACCTTCGTAGACGTCCGGGGTCCAGAGGTGGAACGGCACCAGCGACAGTTTGAACGCCAGGCCGATCAGCATCATGCCCAGGCCCAACTGCGCCAGGGAGCTTGGCAGGCCGGTGGCCGCGATGGCCTGGCCGATGCCGACGAAGCTCAGGCTGCCGGCATCGGCGTAGAGCATGGCCATGCCGAACAGCAGGAACGCGGAACCGGCGGCCGACAGCACCATGTACTTGATGCCGGCTTCCAGGGACCGCTTGTTGAAGAAGGCATAGGCCACCAGGCCGTAGACCGGTACCGACAGCAGCTCCAGGCCGATGAACAAGCCCGCCAGGTGCTGCGCGCTGACCAGGACCAGGCCACCGGCGGCGGCCATCAGGATCAGCAGGTACAGCTCTTCACGGTTGCCCGGGTAACCGGTACCGCCATCGCCGAGGTAGGCGTGGGCGAGGGTCACACAGGCCAGGGTGGCGACCAGGATCAACGCCATGTACAGGCAGGCGAACGCGTCGATCTGCAGCAGTGGGGTCACGGCCAGTGGCGCGACTTTCAAGGCCGGGAGGATCGACAGCAAGGCCAGGTTCAGACCGGCCACGGAGATCAGGAAGGTCTGCGAGTGGTTGCGGCGCCATGCGATCGCCAGCATCACCACGATGATCGTGGCGCTGGTGATCAACAACGGCGCTAGCGCGATAAAGTGTTGAATCGTGAATTCCATAGCGCTCTTACCGTGCCGAAGCGAGTTGAGTGAAGGCGGTACCGAGCCATTGCTGCACGCCATGCATCGTGGCGGCAGAGGTATCGAGGAACGGTTGCGGGTAGACGCCGATGTAGATCAGCAACACCGCAAGGCCGAGCACCATGATCAGTTCGCGAGCATCCATGCCATGCAGGACCGCATCCGACTTGGACGGGCCGAAGTAGGCACGGTGGATCATGATCAGCGAGTAGACCGAACCGAACACCAGGCCCGAGGTAGCAATCGCCGTGATCCATGGCGCGGCGACAAAGGTGCCGATCAGGATCAGGAACTCGCCGACGAAGTTGCCAGTGCCCGGCAAGCCCAGGGAAGCGGCGGCAAAGAACAGGCTGATGGCCGGCAGGTAGGCGATCTTCGACCACAGGCCACCCATTTCACGCATGTCGCGGGTGTGGGTGCGCTCGTACAACTGGCCGCTGAGGATAAACAGCGCGGCTGCCGAAACACCGTGGGCCAGCATCTGGATCACCGCGCCTTGCAGGGCGAGCTGGCTGCCGGAATAGATCCCGATCAGCACGAAGCCCATGTGCGAAACGCTGGAGAAGGCGATCAGGCGCTTGATGTCGGTCTGGGCGAAGGCCAGGAACGCACCGTAGAAAATACCGATCAGACCCAGGGTCATGGCGATAGGGGCGAACTCGGCCGAGGCGTTCGGGAACAGCGGCAGGGCAAAGCGCAGCAGACCATAGGCAGCGGTCTTCAGCAGGATGCCCGCCAGGTCCACGGAACCGGCGGTGGGCGCCTGGGCGTGAGCATCAGGCAGCCAGGAGTGGAACGGCACCACTGGCAGCTTCACCGCGAAAGCGATGAAGAAGCCGAGCATCAGGATGTACTCGGTGGTCAGCGACATCTTGGTTTTCAACAGGTCGGCGTAGTTGAAGGTAATCACGCCGGTGGTGTTGAAGTTGACCAGGACCAGACCGAGGATCGCCACCAACATGATCAGGCCGGAAGCCTGGGTGAAGATGAAGAACTTGGTCGCCGCATAAATACGGGTCTTTTTGCCGTCCGAAGAACTGTGACCCCAGAGCGCGATGAGGAAGTACATCGGCACCAGCATCATTTCCCAGAAGAAGAAGAACATGAACAGGTCGAGGGCGAGGAACACGCCGACCACGCCGCCCAGGATCCACATCAGGTTCAGGTGGAAGAAGCCCACGTGACGCTGAATCTCTTTCCAGGAGCAGAGTACCGAGAGGATACCCAGCAGACCGGTCAGCAGGATCATCAGCAGCGACAGGCCGTCCAGCGCCAGGTGCACGCTGATGCCGAAGCGCTGGATCCAGACGTGCTTGAACTCAAGCGCCCAGGTCGGATCGGCGCCCGGCGCCGGTGCAAATGAATAGTCACCATGGGCCCACAGCCAGAGGCCGAGAGCGAGTTCCAGGGTCATGGTCAACAGCGCAATCCAGCGGGGGAGGGTGGCGCCGAAGCGCTCACCCATCCAGCACAGCAGGCCGCCGATGAAGGGGATCAGGATTAGCCAAGGCAGAATCATGACGGGCTCAATTCCTTTCGCAAGTTCGCAAGGTTCATGTCAGACCGCTACCAGCACGATGGCGCCGATAACCAGCACGGCACCAGCAGCCATCGAGGCGGCATACCAACGCAGTTGACCGGTTTCGGTACGGCTCAGGGCGTTGTGTCCGCCTTTGGCCATACGCGGGATCAAACCGATGGTCTGGTCGAGCGGGTCTTTGCGCAGTACGTGGCTGATGGCCAGATACGGCTTGACGAACAGTTTGTCGTAGATCCAGTCGAAGCCCCAGGCGGCGAACCACCAGGCCGAGAGCAGACGCCCGATGCCGCTGTTGGCGATGGCGGTCACAAAACGACGCTTGCCAAGGAACAACAGGGCTGCCAGCAGGATACCGGCCAGGGCGATGGCGCCCGAGGCGATTTCCAGGCTGTGCTTGGCTTCGCCGCCGGCATGGCCAACGCTCTGTGGCAGCACGCCGTGCAGCGGCGGAACGATCATCGCGCCAATGGCGGTGGACAATACGATCAGCACCGACAGCGGCAGCCAATGAGCGATGCCGTGACCGGCGTGGGCTTCGGTCTTCGCTTCACCGTGGAACGCGATGAAGATCAGGCGGAAGGTATACAGCGAAGTCATGAACGCACCGACCAGGCCGGCGTACAGCAGGCCATGGTTGCCGCTGGCGAAGGCTTCCCAGAGGATTTCGTCCTTGGAGTAGAAGCCCGCAGTCACCAGAGGCAGGGCCGCCAGGGCCGCGCCGCCGACGATGAAGCTGGCGTAGGCCAACGGCAGTTTTTTCCACAGGCCGCCCATCTTGAAGATGTTCTGCTCGTGGTGGCAGGCAACGATCACCGCACCGGAAGCAAGGAACAGCAGGGCCTTGAAGAAGGCGTGGGTCATCAGGTGGAAGATCGCGCCGTCCCAGGCGCCGACGCCCAGGGCCAGGAACATGTAGCCGATCTGGCTCATGGTCGAGTAGGCGAGGATCCGCTTGATGTCCGTCTGTACCAGCGCGGCAAAGCCGGCCAGGACCAGGGTCACGCCGCCGACCAGGCCCACCAGGTGCAGGATTTCCGGCGCCAGGGTGAACAGGCCGTGGGTACGGGCGATCAGGTAGACACCCGCGGTGACCATGGTCGCGGCGTGGATCAGTGCCGATACCGGAGTCGGGCCGGCCATCGCGTCCGCCAGCCAGGTCTGCAATGGCAGTTGCGCGGATTTACCGACAGCACCGCCCAGCAGCATCAGGGTCGCCAGGGTGATCCAGAAGTCGCCAGCCTGGAACTTCTGTGGTGCCAGCACCAGCAGTTCCTGGATGTTCAGCGTGCCCACCTGTTGGAACAGGATGAACAGACCGATGGCCATGAACACGTCGCCGATACGGGTGACGATAAAAGCCTTGAGTGCCGCGTTACCGTTGTTGCGGTTGCTGTAGTAGAAACCGATCAACAGGTAGGAGCACAGGCCCACGCCTTCCCAACCGAAGTACAGGAACAACAGGTTATCGCCCAGGACCAGGAACAGCATGCTGGCGATAAACAGGTTGGTGTAGGCGAAGAAGCGCGAGTAACCGGCTTCGCCGCGCATGTACCAGGACGCGAACAGGTGGATCAGGAAGCCGACACCGACCACGACGCCGAGCATGGTGATCGACAGGCCGTCGATGTACAGGGCGAAGTTGGGGGTGAAGTTTTCCACCGCCATCCACTGCCACAGCACCAGGGTGTAGTGGCCAGCCTCGGGCGGAGCGACGTTGAATTGCCAGATCACATAGGCCGCCACGATGGCCGAGAGGCCGATGGAGCCGACGCCGATCAGGGCAGAGAGGTTTTCCGAGAGGCGTCCACGGGAGAACGACAGCAGCAGGAAACCGATCAGGGGGAATACGAAAGTCAGAAAGATAAGGTTCATCCGCGCATCTCACTGGCAGCGTCGATATCGAGCGTATGGAAGCGGCGGTACAGCTGCAGCAGGATCGCCAGGCCAATACTGGCCTCGGCGGCTGCAAGGCTGATCACCAGGATGAACATGATCTGTCCATCCGGCTGCGCCCAACGGGCACCGGCCACGATGAACGCCAGGGCAGCGGCGTTCATCATGATTTCCAGGCTCATCAACACGAAGAGAATATTGCGGCGCACCATCAGGCCGACCAGGCCCAGGCAGAACAGGATGCCGGCGACTGCCAGGCCATGTTCCAGCGGGATAGAACCCATAGAGATAGTAGGCATGAGTTACTCCTTCGCCTCGTTGCGGCCCAGGTGGAATGCCGTGACCGCTGCAGCAAGCAGCAGCATCGAGGCGAGTTCGACCACCAGCAGGTAAGGACCAAACAGGCTGATGCCCACGGCCTTGGCGTCCACGGCGGTGTGACCGATGCTGGCGCCGCTCTGGTGGCTGAACAGCACATACAGCAGTTCAGCCAGCAGCAGGGCGCTGAGAATCACCGGTCCGATCCAGATGCCGGGCTTGAGCCAGATGCGCTCTTGCTGAACCGAGGCCGGGCCCAGGTTCAGCATCATCACCACGAACACGAACAGCACCATGATGGCGCCGGCATAGGCGATCACTTCCAGCACGCCGGCAAACGGCGCACCGAGACTGAAGAACGTCATGGCCACGGCGATCAGCGAAATGATCAGGTAGAGCAGGGCGTGCACAGGGTTAGTGTTGGTGATCACACGCAATGTGGACACAACGGCAACACCTGACGCGAAATAGAAAGCGAATTCCATCTTTCTTCCTTAAGGCAGCAAGCTCTTCACGTTGATCGGCTCGGCTTCGTTTTGCGCGGAGCCTTTTGGCTTACCGGCAATGGCCATACCTGCAACACGATAGAAGTTGTAATCAGGGTTTTTTCCGGGGCCGGAGATCAGCAGATCTTCTTTCTCGTAAACCAGGTCCTGACGTTTGAACTCGGCCATTTCGAAATCCGGCGTGAGCTGGATCGCGGTGGTCGGGCAGGCTTCCTCGCAGAGGCCGCAGAAAATGCAGCGCGAGAAGTTGATGCGGAAGAAGTCCGGGTACCAGCGACCGTCTTCGGTTTCAGCTTTCTGCAGCGAGATGCAACCCACCGGGCACGCCACGGCGCACAGGTTGCAGGCTACGCAGCGCTCTTCGCCGTCGGGATCACGGGTCAGGACGATGCGGCCGCGGTAGCGCGGTGGCAGGTACACGGCTTCTTCCGGGTACTGCAGGGTGTCGCGTTTGCGGAAGCCATGGCCGAAAACCATCACCAGGCTGCGCAACTGGGTACCAGTACCCTTAACGATGTCGCCAATATATTTGAACATGGGTCAAATCCTCACTGAACCGCGCCCGCTGGCGTGTTCAACAACACAACCGCAGCGGTCACCAGCAAATTGATCAGGGTCAGCGGCAGGCAGAATTTCCAGCTGAAGTCCATCACCTGGTCATAACGCGGACGCGGAATAGAGGCGCGCAGCAAGATGAACAGCATGATGAAGAACGCGGTCTTCAAGGCGAACCAGACGAAGGCCAGTTGCGGCAGGATGCCGAACGGACCGTGCCAGCCACCGAAGAACAGGGTCACCAGCAGGGCCGAGATCAGGATGATGCCGATGTACTCGCCGACGAAGAACATGCCCCATTTCATGCCGGCGTATTCAATGTGGTAACCGTCGGCCAGTTCCTGTTCCGCTTCCGGCTGGTCGAAGGGGTGACGGTGAGTCACGGCCACGCCAGCGATGAAGAAGGTACAGAAGCCGAAGAACTGCGGAATGATGAACCACAGGTTCTGCGCCTGGTACTCGACGATGTCGCGCATGTTGAACGAGCCGACCTGGACCACGATGCCCATCAGCGCCAGGCCCATGAACACTTCATAGGACACGGTCTGGGCCGAAGCCCGCAGGGAACCCAGCAGGGCGAACTTGTTGTTGCTCGACCAGCCGGCGAACAGCACCGCGTAGACCGAAAGACCGGCCATGGCGAAGAAGAACAGCAGGCCGATGTTCAGGTCCGCGACGCCCCAGGTCGGGGTGATCGGGATGATCGCGAAGGCGATCAGCAAGGCACTCATGGCCACAACCGGCGCCAGGGTGAAAATCACCTTGTCGGCGAACGGCGGGGTCCAGTCTTCCTTGAAGAACATTTTCAGCATGTCGGCAGCGATCTGGAACATGCCGAATGGGCCGACGCGGTTCGGACCGTAACGGTCCTGCCACCAGCCCAGCAGGCGCCGTTCGACGAAGCTGAGCAGGGCGCCGGCAACCACCACGGCCAGCAGCACCACGATGGCCTTGACCACCGCGATGATGGTGTCGATCACTTCAGGGGTGAACCAGGTCATTGCGCTGCCTCCTGCAGACCATCAACGGTTTTGCCGAAAATCGCCGGTGGAATACCCGCCAGACCTGCAGGCAGGGCAACCAGGCCAGCGCCCAGTTCTTCGTTGATACGCAGCGGCAGGCGCAGGGTCTGGCCTGCCACGTTCAGGCTGAGCAGGGCGCCGTCGTTGACACCCAGGCGGTCCGCTTCGGACTTGGCCAGGGCCACGTAGGCAGCGGGAATGCGCTCCTGCACCGGGGCGGCTTTCGAAGAGTTCTCTTCGCTGCCGAACAGGTGATAGAACGGCACCACTTGCCAGGTGCCCTGGGCCGGCGAAAAGGCCCGTGGCGCGCTGGCGAACCAGTTCAGCTTGTCGCCCTGGGTTTCGATCAGGCGGGTGCCCGGGTCGCCCGCGCGAATGTGACCACCGACTTCGTCCTGGAACTTGTTCCAGGCCTGTGGCGAGTTCCAGCCCGGCGACCAGGCGAAAGGCACCTGCTGACGAGGCTCAACCGAACCCGAGTAACCTTCCATGGAGAAGGCGAACGCGGTGTCCGGGTCTTGCGGGGTACGTGGCTCGTGCACGCTGATATCGGCGCGCATGGCGGTACGACCGGAGTAGCGCAGCGGTTCGCGGGCCAGTTTCATGCCCTTGATGCGGAACGCGGCGGACGGTGCAGCGTCGACGATACGGGCCAGTTGCGGTGCGCTGGAGGCGACGGCAGCCGTTACGTGGTCGAGCTGGGTCCAGTCGATCGGCTGGTTCAGCAGGGTGGCGCGCAGGGCATGCAGCCAGCGCCAGCCTTCGTGGACCAGGATGCTGGCGTCCATGTACTTCGGATCGAACACCTGGAAGAAACGCTGGGCGCGACCTTCCTGGCTGATCAGGGTGCCGTCGCCTTCGGCGAAGCTGGCCGCTGGCAGGACCAGGTGTGCGCGGTCGCTGGTGGCGGTCTTCTGGTGATCGGCGACGATCAGCACTTTCGCGGCATTTAGCGCGGCATCGACCTTGGCCGAATCGGTGCGGGTGTACAGGTCGTTTTCCAGGACCACGATGGCGTCGGCATTGCCGTCGATCACCGCTTGCAGGGCAGCGTCCACCGATTCGCCGCCGAGCATGGCCAGGCCGAGGCTGTTGGCTTCCGGCACGATCAGGCTGATGGAACCGTTTTTCTCGCGCAGCTTCAGGGCCTTGGCGATGTTGGCGGCGGCTTCGATCAGTGCCTTGGAACCCAGGGAGGTGCCGGCGATGATCAACGGGCGCTTGGCCGCGAGCAGGGCGTCGGCAATGCGCTTGGCCAGTTCCAGGGCTTCGCTGTCCAGGCCGTCGACGGCTGGGGCGCTGGCGTCCAGGGCGTGGGCCACGGCGAAACCGATGCGGGCCAGGTCGTCCGGTGCGGCGTGCACGCACTCTTCGGCGATATCGTCGAGCTTGGTTTCAGCCAGGCTGGCGATAAACAGCGGGTTCAGCGCGTGCTGGCCGATGTTTTTCACCGCGGCGTCGAGCCAAGGCTGGACGCGCATGGCATCGGCCATGTCTTCGGCCTTGCCCTTGACCGACTGGCGCAGGGCCAGGGCCATGCGGGCAGCGGTCTGGGTCAGGTCTTCGCCGAGGACGAAGATCGCGTCGTGGTCTTCGATGTCGCGCATGTTCGGCACTGGCAGCGGGCTGTCGTTCAGCACTTGCAGGACCAGACGGATGCGCTCCAGCTCGGAAGCTTCGATACCGGAGTAGAAGTGCTCGGCGCCTACCAGTTCACGCAGCGCGTAGTTGCTTTCGAGGCTGGCGCGGGGCGAACCGATACCGACGATGTTGCGGCCGCGCAGCAGGTCGGCGGCTTTATCCAGGGCTTCGTCGAGGGTCAGCTTGGCGCCACCGGCGAGCAATGGCTGGCGTGGGCGGTCTTCGCGGTTGACGTAGCCATAGCCGAAACGGCCACGGTCGCAGAGGAAGTACTGGTTCACCGAACCGTTGAAACGGTTCTCGATGCGCCGCAGTTCGCCGTAACGCTCGCCCGGGGAAATGTTGCAACCGCTGGAGCAGCCATGGCAGATGCTCGGCGAGAACTGCATGTCCCACTTGCGGTTGTAGCGCTCGGAGTGAGTCTTGTCGGTGAACACACCGGTCGGGCAGACCTCGGTGAGGTTGCCGGAGAACTCGCTTTCGAGCACGCCGTCTTCAACGCGACCGAAGTACACGTTGTCGTGGGCGCCGAATACGCCCAGGTCGGTGCCGCCGGCGTAGTCTTTGTAGAAGCGCACGCAGCGGTAGCAGGCGATGCAGCGGTTCATTTCGTGGGAAATGAACGGGCCCAGTTGCTGGTTCTGGTGGGTGCGCTTGGTGAAGCGGTAACGACGTTCGTTGTGGCCCGTCATTACCGTCATGTCTTGCAGGTGGCAGTGACCGCCTTCTTCGCACACAGGGCAGTCGTGCGGGTGGTTGGTCATCAGCCATTCGACAACGCTGGCGCGGAACGCCTTGGATTCTTCATCTTCGATGGAGATCCAGGTGTTGTCGGTGGCTGGCGTCATGCAGGACATGACGATACGACCACGGGTGTCGTTCTCGTCGGTGTACTGCTTGACCGCACACTGGCGACAGGCACCGACGCTACCAAGAGCGGGGTGCCAGCAGAAATAAGGGATGTCGAGGCCTAGTGACAGACACGCCTGTAACAGGTTGTCCGCCCCATCGACTTCGAGCGCTTTGCCGTCTACGTGGATAGTGGCCATGGTTCAAAGTTCTTCGTTGGCCCGTTGTCAGCGGGCGTGGCTAATGGAATCTTGTTATTCATGTGCATCAACACAGCCTTCAAGGCGTCAGCACATGAGAAGGCGAAGAGTACGGACCCTTCGCCTTTTTAAGCGTTACGCGCCGACTACGATCGGTCGGGCCAGAGGCGGGACGGCGGCGCTGGTAGGCGCGATGCCGGCTTCGAACTCTGGACGGAAGTATTTGATGGCACTGCCCAGCGGCTCCACGGCACCCGGTGCGTGAGCACAGAAGGTCTTGCCTGGGCCGAGGAAACCGACCAGACCCAGCAGGGTCTCGATATCGCCGGCTTGCCCTTCACCTTTCTCGAGGGCCATCAGCAGCTTGACGCTCCATGGCAGGCCATCGCGGCAAGGGGTGCAGAAGCCGCAGGATTCGCGGGCGAAGAACTGCTCCATGTTGCGCAGCAAGGACACCATGTTGACGCTGTCGTCCACCGCCATGGCCAGGCCGGTACCCATACGGGTGCCGACTTTGGCGATGCCGCCGGCGTACATTTGTGCGTCCAGGTGTTCAGGCAGCAGGAAGCCGGTACCGGCGCCGCCTGGCTGCCAGCACTTGAGCTTGAAGCCGTCGCGCATGCCGCCGGCGTAGTCTTCGAACAGCTCGCGCGCGGTCACGCCGAATGGCAGCTCCCACAGGCCTGGGTTCTTCACTTTGCCGGAGAAGCCCATCAGCTTGGTGCCGTGGTCTTCACTGCCTTCGCGGGCCAGGGATTTGTACCAGTCCACGCCGTCGCCGATGATCGCCGGCACGTTGCACAGGGTCTCGACGTTGTTCACGCACGTTGGCTTGCCCCACACGCCTACGGCGGCAGGGAAGGGCGGCTTGGAGCGCGGGTTGGCGCGGCGGCCTTCGAGGGAGTTGATCAGTGCGGTTTCTTCACCGCAGATGTAACGCCCGGCACCGGTGTGGACGAACAGCTCGAAATCGAAGCCGCTGCCCAGGATGTTCTTGCCCAGCAGGCCTGCGGCCTTGGCTTCTTCCACGGCACGGTTGAGGTGCTTGGCGGCGGTGGTGTATTCGCCACGCAGGAAGATGTAGCCACGGTAGGTTTTCAGTGCGCGGGCACTGATCAGCATGCCTTCGATCAGCAGATGGGGCTGTTGCTCCATCAGCATGCGGTCTTTCCAGGTGTTGGGTTCCATTTCATCCGCGTTGCACAGCAGGTAGCGGATGTTGATGGACTCGTCCTTGGGCATCAGCCCCCACTTCACGCCCGTGGGGAAGCCTGCACCACCGCGGCCCTTGAGGCCTGCGTCTTTCACGGTCTGGACGATATCGTCCTGGGACATGTCGGCAAACGCCTTGCGCGCCGCGGCATAACCGTTCTTGGCCTGGTATTCGTCGAGCCAGACCGGCTCGCCGTCGTCACGCAGACGCCAGGTCAGGGGGTGGGTTTCTGCGCTGCGCTGGATGCGGTTGGCAGGGCCGAAGGATGTCAGGGTCATACGTAGCCCTCCAACAGTTTGGCGACGCCAGCAGGCTGTACGTCACCGAAAGTGTCGTCGTCGATCATCAACGCCGGCGCCTTGTCGCAGTTGCCCAGGCAGCACACCGGCAGCAGCGTGAAGCGGCCGTCGGCGGTGGTCTGGCCGAGGCCGATACCGAGCTTGCTCTGGATCTCGCTGACCACCGACTCATGGCCGCCGATGTAGCAGACCATGCTGTCGCAGACGCGGATGATGTGACGGCCGACCGGCTGGCGGAAGATCTGGCTGTAGAACGTCGCCACGCCTTCAACGTCGCTGGCCGGGATGCCGAGGATCTCGCCGATGGCGTACAGGGCGCCATCGGGCACCCAGCCACGTTCCTTCTGGACGATCTTCAGGGCTTCGATAGACGCCGCGCGCGGGTCTTCGTAGTGATGCAGCTCGTGCTCGATGGCCGAGCGCTCGGTTTCGCTCAGGGCGAAACGGTCTGTCTGGATAAGCGTGCTGTTCATGCTTAGCGGTCCACGTCGGCCATAACGAAGTCGATACTACCCAGGTACGCGATCAAGTCCGCGACCATGCTGCCTTTGATCACCGAAGGGATCTGCTGCAGGTGCGGGAAGCTTGGGGTACGAATCCGGGTGCGGTAGCTCATGGTGCCGCCATCGCTCGTCAGGTAATAACTGTTGATGCCCTTGGTCGCTTCGATCATCTGGAAGGATTCGTTGGCCGGCATCACCGGGCCCCACGAAACTTGCAGGAAGTGCGTGATCAAGGTCTCGATGTGCTGCAGCGTGCGCTCTTTGGGCGGCGGCGTGGTCAGCGGGTGATCCGCCTTGTACGGGCCTTCCGGCATGTTGCGCATGCACTGGTCGATGATCTTGATGCTCTGGCGCATTTCTTCGACGCGGACCATGCAGCGGTCATAGGCATCGCCGTTGGCGGCCAGCGGCACTTCGAACTCGAAGTTCTCGTAGCCGGAGTATGGACGCGCTTTACGCAGGTCGAAGTCGCAACCGGTGGAACGCAGCCCGGCACCGGTGACGCCCCATTCCAGGGCTTCCTTGGTGTTGTAGGCGGCAACGCCGATGGTACGACCCTTGAGGATGCTGTTCTGCAGGGCGGCCTTGGTGTACTCGTCGAGGCGCTTGGGCAGCCATTCGACGAAGTCCTTGACCAGCTTGTCCCAGCCACGCGGCAGGTCGTGGGCGACGCCACCGATGCGATACCAGGCCGGGTGCAGGCGGAAACCGGTAATGGCTTCGATCACCGTGTACGCCTTCTGGCGGTCGGTGAAGGTGAAGAACACCGGGGTCATGGCGCCGACGTCCTGGATATAGGTCCCCAGGAACAGCAGGTGGCTGGTGATACGGAAGAACTCGGCCATCATGATGCGGATGACGTCGACCTTCTCCGGCACCTTGATGCCGGCCAGCTTCTCGACCGAGAGCACGTACGGCAGGTTGTTCATCACCCCACCGAGGTAGTCGATACGGTCGGTGTAGGGGATGAAGCTGTGCCAGGACTGGCGCTCGGCCATCTTCTCGGCACCACGGTGGTGGTAGCCGATGTCCGGCACGCAGTCGACGATCTCTTCACCGTCCAGCTGCAGGATGATGCGGAACGCACCGTGGGCCGAAGGGTGGTTCGGACCCAGGTTGAGGAACATGTAGTCCTCGTTGGCCCCGGAGCGTTTCATGCCCCAGTCTTCCGGCTTGAAGCGTGCGGCTTCTTCTTCCAGTTGCTGCTTGGCCAGGGTCAGGCTGAACGGGTCGAATTCGGTGGCGCGCGCCGGGAAGTCCTTGCGCAGCGGGTGACCTTCCCAGGTCGGCGGCATCATGATGCGCGACAGGTGAGGGTGGCCCGGGAAGTCGATGCCGAACATGTCCCAGACTTCGCGCTCGTACCAGTTGGCGTTGGGCCAGATACCGGTCACGGTCGGCAGGCTGAGGTCGCTTTCGGACAGGGCGACCTTGATCATCACGTCGCTGTTACGTTCGATCGACAGCAGGTGATAGAAGACGCTGAAGTCGGCGCCCGGCAAGCCCTGGCGCTTGGTGCGCAGACGCTCGTCCACGCCGTGCAGGTCATAGAGCATGACGTACGGCTTGGGCAGGTTGCGCAGGAAGGTCAGGACTTCGACAAGTTTGGCGCGGGTAACCCACAGCACCGGCATGCCGGTGCGGGTGGCCTGGGCGGTGAACGCCTCAGGGCCAAAACGGTTATTGAGTTCGACGACCACATCCTGGTCGTCTGCCTTATAAGGCGGGATGTACAGAGCACTGCCTGTAGTCATGGTTTTTTATCGCTTTGGGTCAACGTAAAGAATGAAGCCAGTTTCTCGTTTCTTTGTAAGAACAGAGCTGGATCAGACTTCGTCTGGGCTGCGCAGGTTGGTGACCTGAATACGCTGTTCGCGGCGCTGTTCCTTTTGCGAAGGCATCTCGGCGCGGTATACGCCTTGATCGCCGACGACCCAGGAAAGTGGGCGACGCTCCTTGCCGATCGATTCCTGCAGCAGCATCAGGCCTTGCAGGAAAGCTTCGGGGCGAGGCGGGCAGCCAGGCACGTAGACGTCCACGGGCAGGAATTTATCCACCCCCTGAACCACGGAGTAGATGTCGTACATGCCACCGGAGTTGGCGCACGAACCCATGGAGATAACCCACTTCGGCTCGAGCATTTGCTCGTAGAGACGCTGAATGATCGGCGCCATCTTGATGAAGCAGGTTCCGGCAATAACCATGAAATCCGCCTGGCGCGGCGATGCCCGGATAACCTCGGCGCCAAAGCGCGCGATGTCGTGGGGCGCCGTGAAGGCGGTGGTCATTTCCACATAGCAGCAGGAAAGGCCGAAGTTGTACGGCCACAGGGAGTTCTTACGTCCCCAGTTGACCGCACCGTTCAGCACGTCTTCCAGCTTGCCCATGTAGATGTTTTTGTGGACTTGATCTTCTAACGGATCGGAAACGGTTTCCCGCTCGCCGATCGGATACTGCTCGTTAGGAGCATCGGGGTCGATCCTGGTGAGATTGTATTGCATCGCCAAAGCCTCATTGTTTTAGCTTCGCCTGCCGCTTACGACGAGCTTCCGGAGCCCAATCAAGGGCGCCCACTCGAAATAGGTAGACAAGACCTGCCAACAGAATTGCTATGAAAACGAGAGCTTCGACGAATCCGGTCCAGCCGCTTTCGCGGACGGACACAGACCAGGCAAAGAGAAAAAGGGCTTCGATATCGAAGATCACGAACAGCATCGCGACCAGATAGAATTTGGCTGAGAGCCGCAAGCGGGCGCCACCGGTAGGTAGCATGCCGGACTCGAACGGTTCGTTTTTGCTGCGGCCCCAGGCTTTTGACCCGAGGAGGCTGGAGACGCCGAGCATGAAGGCGCAAAGGCCGACGACACCCAGAAGGAAAATGGCAAAGCCCCAGTTGTGGGCCATGAGTCCTGTCGCTTCGGGCATGCTGGTAATCCTTAACAGAGAGCAAAGGTCTCTGAGCTTGATAAAGAAATAAAGCAGTGACGATATGTCGCAGCGCAATCAATCGCGGTGATTTTATGGCTAAACAACGGGCAAGTAAAATCTCTATAGCGAAATTGTTTATTGGAATAAGGACATAGGTCACCTCGCAAGCCCCGTAAGCCAGGCGATGCGGGCATTAGCGGGCATTTGGTTAATTATGTTTTGCGGTAGCTGTAACGAATATTATATGGGCTAAATGATAATCAATATTATTTGGAGTGATTTTTAAACTGTTGTACGGGTGGCTGGCGGGAAAGTTGTTTTTTATATGCGTGTTACTGCAAGTAGCGAACGCCGACCTTTTACCTTTTTTTAATTGCCTGAACACCGCTCTGGATCAATGTTTTGCCGGATTGAGCTGATCGTGCAGCGGCTGGGGCGGCGAGTGCCTGATGCTGGTGAGCTTCGGCCTGATCGCCAGGGAAAACCTGGGCAAAAAAACGCCCCGAACCAGTCGGGGCGTCAGAGGTGCGGCATTGCAGTTAGGTGTGTAGCGGGTCTGCAATGGCCGATTCAGGCTTGAAACGCGATCAGTGGAACTGTTCTTCTTCGGTCGAACCGGTCAGTGCGGTAACCGACGAGGTGCCGCCCTGGATCACGGTGGTCATGTCGTCGAAGTAGCCAGTGCCCACTTCCTGCTGGTGAGCCACGAAGGTGTAGCCCTTGGCGGCGTCGGCGAATTCCTGCTCTTGCAGTTTCACGTAGGCAGTCATGTCGTTGCGGGCGTAGTCGTGCGCCAGGTTGAACATGCTGTGCCACATGTTGTGAATGCCGGCCAGGGTGATGAACTGGTGCTTGTAGCCCATGGCGGACAGTTCGCGCTGGAACTTGGCGATGGTCGCGTCGTCCAGGTTTTTCTTCCAGTTGAAGGAAGGCGAGCAGTTGTACGACAGCAGTTGGTCCGGGTATTCCTTTTTGATCGCTTCGGCGAAGCGACGGGCCTCATCCAGGTCTGGCTTGGCGGTTTCGCACCAGATCAGGTCGGCATACGGAGCGTAAGCCAGGCCGCGAGCGATAGCCTGGTCGAGGCCGGCGCGTACTTTATAGAAGCCTTCCTGGGTACGTTCGCCAGTCACGAATGGCTGGTCGTACGGGTCGCAGTCGGACGTCAGCAGGTCAGCAGCGTTCGCGTCGGTACGTGCCAGGATGATGGTCGGAGTACCGGCAACGTCAGCAGCCAGACGAGCTGCGGTCAGTTTCTGCACGGCTTCCTGGGTGGGGACCAGTACCTTGCCGCCCATGTGGCCGCATTTTTTCACCGATGCCAGCTGGTCTTCGAAGTGAACGCCGGCGGCGCCTGCCTCGATCATGCTCTTCATCAGCTCGTAAGCGTTCAGCACGCCACCGAAACCGGCTTCGGCGTCAGCCACGATTGGGGCGAAGTAGTCGATGTAGCCTTCGTCGCCTGGGTTCTTGCCGGCTTTCCACTGGATCTGGTCGGCGCGACGGAACGAGTTGTTGATGCGCTTGACCACGGTTGGAACCGAATCCACCGGGTACAGCGACTGGTCGGGGTACATCGATTCTGCAGAGTTGTTGTCTGCAGCGACTTGCCAGCCCGACAGGTAGATGGCCTGGATACCGGCTTTGACTTGTTGTACAGCCTGGCCGCCGGTCAGGGCGCCCATGCAGTTGACGAAATCTTTCTCAGGGCGGAAGGACGGCTTGGCACCTTGGGTCACCAGGTTCCAGAGCTTCTCGGCGCCCATGCGTGCCAGGGTGTGCTCAGGTTGAACCGAACCGCGCAGACGGACGACGTCAGCAGCGGAGTAAGCGCGTGTCACGCCTTTCCAGCGCGGGTTTTCAGCCCAGTCTTTTTCAAGGGCTGCAATTTGCTGTTCGCGTGTCAGTGCCATGGAGATAAACCTCGTCGCATAGGTCTGGGGTGGAAAATTCTCGCTCCGCCAGTTACGCAGGGTTGAAGGATGCGTAGATGGCTGCTCGCTGACCAGAAGCTTAGGTGGTCAAGTCGGGTTTGGCGGGGATCGCGACGGGTGAACGATGGGCTCGAGGGGAAAGTGAGCAGGTGAGGGCCAGCTGTCGGGCGCGTCCGGGCATCGTGGGCCTTTATGCGTTCCAGCAGTGTGTTGCCGTTCTACCTAATTACGCTTCCGTCCCTCGGGACAACTTCGTTCCAGTCGCAATCTCGTCAAACACGCCTTGTGGGCGGTACAGACACGAATCGGCTCAGGTGGGTAGGTTAGAGCGGCGATCCGAAGGCCCTTGCCAGGGCCCCTGATTAGCGGGAGCGAGGCCATCATGCCTTCGGTTTTTTAGCTCGTCAAATGTTTTGTAGTGCTTTTTTTATGGCACTACATCTTTGGTCTAATACGACTAATCAGTCAGTTTTTGGTGCTTTAGTCCAAGGCGTCGACCTTGACTCGCAAGGTCATGTCATCCCGGCCTTGAGTCGAGTAGCTGCGGCCCAGGCCCTGTTTGTCGGCTTGTGTCTGGCGATTGACGCCGGCCAGGGTGATCCACTCGCCGAGGCGCCCGCTGACGGTTGTGTCGGTGCTTTGCACGTTCACTACATCGGGACGTTCCTGGCTCATGCGGTCACGGTTGGTGCTGATGCTCAGGTGCACGGTGTCGCCGGTCACGCTGGCGGTGACGTAGAAACCCTGGGTGACGTTGCGGTACTGGGTCTGGTTCTGCGGACGGCCGTAGGCGTCGGGCTGGGTGGTGGTCAGCGGCACGCTTTGCCCGACCTGGAGCAGTGCCGGTATGCCTTCGCTGGCCTGGATCTGCTGGATGCCGCCATCGCGGCTCTCGGTGCTGCGGTTGATGATGCGCGCCTGCGGGGCGCCATTCACCGAATAGCCCTGGTTGTCCTGACTATTGTTTTCGTTGGTGTCGACGGTGATCAGCAGGCGCTTGGCGGCGGTGTCGAGCTGGGCGATAAAGGTGCGAAGTTCTTCGATCTTGCCGGGTTCGGCATTGACGATCAGTTGGTTGCCGTAGGCACTGACCTTGCCGTCCTTGCCCAGGAAGTTCTGCGCCACTGGCAGCAAATCTGCGCTGGTGCGGTGGTTCAGGGGCACGATCTCGGTGGCCGCCATGACCGAGAAACTGAAGGTCAGCAGCAGCGTCGTGAGCAGGGTGCGTAGGGACATATCCGTTATCTCCGCAGATGGGGGGTGCGTAAAGCCTTGAGTTTGACAGTTTGTCGGCCCGGGGAGGGGCAAGTTGAATCGCAGATGGCAAAACGCCCCGGCGTCCTGGGTCCAGCTTAGCGTGCTGAATATCCGGATGCCGGGGCGTCTTGTTGTCGCTATTGAGGCCTGTGGATCAGGCGCCGCGCACCATATCGACGTGGGGGATGCCCGCCTCGAGGAACTCCTCGCTGACAATGCTGAACCCCAGGCGCTCATAGAACCGCGTGGCCTGGACCTGGGCGCTGAGCATCTGCTGCTGGAGGCCGCGCTTTTCAGCTTCGCCGATCACCGCTTGCATCAGTGCGTCGCCGACTTTCAGGCCGCGCCAGTCCTTGAGGACTGATACCCGGCCGATATGGCCGTCTGGCAGCAGGCGCGCGGTGCCGATTGGAAAGTCACCTTCAAAGGCCAGGAAGTGCACCGCGCTGTCGTCGTCGGCGTCCCACTCCAGTTCAGGTGGTACGGACTGCTCAGCGATAAACACGGCTTCACGAATGCGCCGGATCTCGGCGTTATCCTTTTGCCAGTCAGCGACACGTACGCGAATCTTATTCATCGGCAAACCCCAGGCTCCCTTGCTTGACCAGTTCGCACAGCAGGTTGCGGCCATCTTCATCGGCCAGCCACGGGCCAAGGTTGTCGACGTGCAGTGCATCCGCGGCGCAAACCATTTTCAGCAGCTCGCGCAGTTTACCCGGAAGCAGACGGCTTTGGCCGCTGGCGAACAGCAACAGGTCTTCATCCACTTCCGACCAGGCCAGGCGCGCGCTCGGGTTGCGGATCAGGACGGCGCCTTGCTCCAGGCTGCCCAGCAGGTCTTCTTCTTCGAGTTCCGGGCCCACGACCAGTTCCGGGTAGCGTGGCTCGGTCATGAACTGGCCGAACCAGGTCAGCAGCAGGCGTTCATCGCTCATGTGCTCGGCGAGCAAGCCTTTGAGGCGATCGAGGGCATCGTGCTGGATCTGGTGCGGGTCGCTGACCGGGGTCGCGTCGGCGTCGGTGTAGCGCTCTTCATCAGGCAGGAACTGGCTGAGGAAGTCGGTGAAGTGGGTCAGGACTTCGGCGGCGCTGGGTGCGCGAAAGCCCACCGAGTAGGTCAGGCAGTCGTCCACTGCAACGCCCCAGTGCGCCAGGCGCGGCGGCAGGTAGAGCATGTCGCCCGGTTCCAGGACCCATTCGGCGGTCTCTTCGAAGTCGGCCAGGATGCGCAGGTCAGCGTGTTTCAGCAGCGGGCTCTCGGAGTCGCACATCTGGCCGATTTTCCAGTTGCGCTGGCCATGGCCTTGCAGCAGGAATACGTCGTAGTTGTCGAAGTGCGGACCCACGCTGCCACCCGGTGCGGCGAAGCTCATCATCACGTCATCGATGCGCCAGCTTGGCAGAAACCGGAAGTTCTCCAGCAGCTCGGCCACTTCCGGGACGAACTGGTCAACAGCCTGCACCAGCAGGGTCCAGTCGCGCTCCGGCAGTTTGCTGAACTCGTCTTCGGCGAACGGGCCGCGGCGCAATTCCCAGGGATGCTCGCCGTGCTCGAGCACCAGGCGCGATTCAACTTCCTCTTCCAGGGCCAGGCCGGCCAGCTCGTCGGCGTCGATCGGGCTTTCGAAATCAGGAATGGCCTGACGGATCAGCAGTGGTTTTTTCTGCCAGTAGTCGCGCAGGAATTCACGTGCGGTGATGCCGCCCAGCAGTTGAAGAGGAATGTCAGGATTCATGTGTAACCTATTGAAAAAAAGCACTTTTCAGACGGGAATAAAAACGCCCGGCGCTGCCGGGCGTCTCAAACGGGTATAGCGGTCGATCAGATGCGCTTGGCTTGCTCTACAGCGTTGCCGATGTAGTTCGCCGGGGTCAGCTTTTTCAGCTCGGCCTTGGCGGCGGCAGGCATGTCGAGGGCATCGATGAAAGTTTGCAGTGCTTCAGGGCTGATGCCCTTGCCGCGCGTCAACTCTTTCAGTTTTTCGTAGGGGTTTTCGATGTTGTAGCGACGCATCACGGTCTGGATCGGCTCGGCCAGGACTTCCCAGCAGGCGTCCAGGTCGGCAGCGATTTTCTGGGCGTTGAGCTCCAGCTTGCTGATGCCTTTGAGGCTGGCTTCATAAGCGATCACGCTGTGGGCAAAACCGACGCCCAGGTTGCGCAGTACGGTGGAGTCGGTCAGGTCGCGCTGCCAGCGGGAAATCGGCAGTTTGCTCGCCAGGTGCTGGAACAGCGCGTTGGCGATGCCCAGGTTGCCTTCGGAGTTTTCGAAGTCGATCGGGTTGACCTTGTGCGGCATGGTCGACGAGCCGATTTCACCAGCGATGGTGCGCTGCTTGAAGTAGCCCAGGGAGATGTAGCCCCAGATATCGCGATCGAAGTCGATCAGGATGGTGTTGAAGCGGGCAATGGCGTCGAACAGCTCGGCAATATAGTCGTGGGGTTCGATCTGGGTGGTGTAGGGGTTGAAGCCCAGGCCCAGCTCGTCTTCGATAAAGGCGCGAGCGTTTTCTTCCCAGTCGATTTCCGGGTAGGCCGAAAGGTGTGCGTTGTAGTTGCCTACGGCGCCGTTGATCTTGCCCAGCAGCGGAACGGTAGCGACCTGAGCGATCTGGCGCTCAAGGCGGTAGACCACGTTCGCCAGTTCTTTGCCCAGGGTGGTCGGCGAAGCCGGTTGGCCGTGGGTGCGCGACAGCATCGGTACGTCGGCGAAACGGATGGCCAGCTCACGAATGGCGTCAGCGGTCTGGCGCATCAGCGGCAGCATCACTTCATCACGGCCTTCGCGCAGCATCAGGGCGTGGGACAGGTTGTTGATGTCCTCGCTGGTGCAGGCAAAGTGGATGAATTCGCTGACATTGGCCAATTCAGGCAGCTTGGCGGCCTGTTCCTTGAGCAGGTACTCAATGGCTTTGACGTCGTGGTTGGTGGTGCGCTCGATTTCCTTGACGCGCTCGGCGTGCTCCAGGGCGAAGTTTTCGGCCAGGGCATTCAGCACGGCATTGGCTTCGGCAGAGAACGCCGGCACTTCGCCGATTGCGGGGTGAGCGGCCAGGCGCTGGAGCCAGCGCACTTCAACCAGGACGCGGGCACGGATCAGGCCGTACTCGCTGAAAATAGGGCGCAGGGCCTGGGTTTTGCCGGCGTAGCGGCCGTCAACAGGGGAAACCGCAGTGAGCGAAGAAAGCTGCATGGGGTGTTCTCGGACAGTCGGGCAACGAAATGGGGCGCGTATCATACATGAAAAAAACCGCTGGTCCGTTGCCAACTGACCAGCGTCTTACGCGTAACGACGTGCAAACAGCGCTTGCGGGCGCAGCTCAGCTGCTGCGCATCAACGGATAAAGCTCTTTGAGTAATTTGCGACGGCTGATGACCAGTTGCCAGCGGTGGCCGCCCAATTGGCGCCACAGACGTGCCGAGCGGATCCCGGCCAGCAGCAGGGCGCGGATTTTCGAGGCGTTGCTTGGCTGTTGCAGGTTGCGCATGTCGCCGTGTACCTGGATCCGCTGGCGCAGGGTGCTCAGGGTGTCCTGATACAGCGCACCGCAGGCGGCGATCACGTTTTCGTGGGCCGGGCCGAAGTGCTCAACCTGGGATTGGATCTGCGGCAAGCGCTTACCGATGGTCTCCAACAGGTCTTCGCGCTTGGCCAGTTGCCGCTCAAGGCCGAGCATCGACAGCGCGTAACGCAGGGGCTCGCGCTGCAGGGTGCTGGGGTCGCGCTCCAGGGCGCCGATCAATGCACGATAGCCTTCGCGCAGGTTGATGTCGTCGCCGCCGTAGACTTCCAGGGTGTCCTTGGGGTCGCGGATCAGCAGGCTGCCGAGCATGCAGCTCAGGCCGGCTTCGGTGACCTGGCCGGTCTTGGCGATCTTGTCGACCAGGACCGCCGCCAGAAACACGCCGCCCAGCGCCGTCAGTTGCTCCTGAGTCGGGCTCATGCCTTGCTGCTCCAAGGCTCTGCTACTTCGATCACGCCACCACCCAGGCAAATTTCGCCGTCATAGAACACTACGGATTGGCCTGGGGTCACCGCGCGTTGCGGGTCGTCGAAGGTCGCACGATAGCCGTTGGCGGTTTTTTCCAGGGTGCAGGGCTGGTCGCCCTGGCGATAGCGGACTTTGGCCGTCAGGCGCCGTGGTTCGCTGAGGTCGACCGGGTTGACCCAGTAGATCTCGGAGGCGAGCAGGGCGCGGGAAAACAGCCATGGGTGATCATTGCCCTGGCCGACGATCAGCTCGTTGTGCTCCAGGTCCTTGAGCAGCACGTACCAGGGCTCGTCGCTGGCGTCTTTCAGGCCGCCGATGCCCAGGCCCTGGCGCTGGCCGATGGTGTGGTACATCAGGCCGTGGTGGCGGCCGATGATTTCACCTTCGGTGGTTTTGATTTCGCCGGGCTGGGCGGGCAGGTACTGCTTGAGGAAGTCGCTGAAGCGGCGCTCGCCGATAAAGCAGATGCCGGTGGAATCCTTTTTCTTGGCCGTGGCCAGGTCGTGTTTCTCGGCAATGGCCCGAACTTCGGGTTTTTCCAGTTCGCCTACGGGGAACAGGGTCTTGGCAATCTGTTCACCACCGACGGCGTGCAGGAAGTAGCTCTGGTCCTTGTTCGGGTCCAGGCCCTTGAGCAGTTCGGTACGGCCGTCGAGGTCGCGACGGCGCACATAGTGGCCGGTGGCGATCAGGTCGGCACCGAGCATCATGGCGTAATCGAGGAACGCCTTGAACTTGATTTCCCGGTTGCAGAGGATGTCCGGGTTCGGCGTGCGTCCGGCTTTATATTCGGCCAGGAAGTGCTCGAACACGTTGTCCCAGTACTCGGCGGCGAAGTTGGCGGTGTGCAGCTTGATGCCAATCTTGTCGCACACGGCCTGGGCGTCCGCGAGGTCGTCCATGGCGGTGCAGTATTCCGTTCCGTCGTCTTCCTCCCAGTTCTTCATGAACAGGCCTTCCACCTGGTAGCCCTGCTCGATCAGCAGGAGGGCGGAAACGGAAGAATCCACGCCGCCGGACATGCCGACGATGACGCGCTTCTTTTGGGTGTCAGAAGGGGCTGGATCACGCATAGGAATTCAATGGGTGTCTTGAAAAAGGACGCGATTCTAACAGGCTGAGGCCTGCAAGGCTAAAACTGCGGTTAAAGCGCCGGGCGAATCAGCTCAAGGCTGTGCAGTTGGCCGCCCAGGTAATCATCGACACAACGGATGATCAGCTCGCTGCGCCAGTGTGCGCGTTGTTCGAGCAGTTCGTCACGGGTCAGCCAGCGCGGGCCGATTATGCCGTCATCCAGCTGATAGTCCGGGTGATGTTTGAGCGGCTTGGCGGCGAAGCACACGCGCTGGTAGGTCACGCCATTGCTGGGGGCGGTATAGAGGTAGAGGCCGACGACGCCGGTCAGCTCCACGTCCCAGCCGGTTTCTTCCAGGGTTTCGCGCACGGCGGCCTGGGACAGGCTTTCGTTGGGATCCAGGTGCCCGGCGGGCTGGTTGAGTACGGCCTGTTCGTCCTGATATTCCTCGACGAACAGGAAGCGGCCGTTGTCTTCGACAATGGTGGCGACGGTGATGTGGGGTTGCCATTCCATGAAAGGCGCTCCTGAAAAGGTGCCAGAAGCACAAACCCCGGCGCGCGGCCGGGGTTTGTGGGTTCGGTCTTGCTTACACCAGCGCGGCGATGGCCGCGTTGAGGGTGGCGCTAGGGCGCATGGCCTTGCTCACCAGCTCAGGCTTGGCGCTGTAGTAGCCGCCGATGTCCACTGGCTTGCCCTGGACCGCATTGAGCTCGGCAACGATGGTCGCCTCGTTCGCGGTCAGGGTCTTGGCCAGGGTGCTGAACTGCGCTTGCAGTGCGGCGTCTTCGGTCTGGGCCGCCAGGGCTTGAGCCCAGTACAGCGCCAGGTAGAAGTGGCTGCCGCGGTTGTCGATGTTGCCGACTTTGCGCGAAGGCGACTTGTTGTTGTCCAGGAACTGGCCGGTGGCCTGGTCCAGGGTCTTGGCCAGTACCAGCGCCTTGGGGTTGTTGTAGGTGTTGCCCAGGTGCTCCAGGGAAGCGGCCAGAGCCAGGAACTCACCCAGGGAGTCCCAACGCAGGAAGTTCTCTTCCAGCAGCTGTTGCACGTGCTTCGGAGCCGAACCGCCGGCGCCGGTTTCGAACAGGCCGCCGCCATTCATCAGCGGCACGATCGACAGCATCTTGGCGCTGGTGCCCAGTTCCATGATCGGGAACAGGTCAGTCAGGTAGTCGCGCAGCACGTTGCCGGTGACCGAGATGGTGTCTTTGCCTTCACGGGTGCGGGCCAGGGTGAAGCTCATGGCTTCTACCGGCGACATCACGCGGATGTCGAGACCGGTGGTGTCGTGATCCTTCAGGTAGGCCTGAACTTTCTCGATCATCACACCGTCGTGGGCGCGCATTGGGTCCAGCCAGAAGATGGCCGGAGTGGCGCTGGCGCGAGCACGGTTGACGGCCAGCTTGACCCAGTCCTGGATCGGCGCGTCTTTGGTCTGGCACATGCGGAAGATATCGCCGGCTTCGACTTTCTGTTCCAGCAGCAGGTTGCCCTTGCCGTCGGTGACGCGAACCACGCCGTCAGCCTTGATCTGGAATGTCTTGTCGTGGGAGCCGTACTCTTCGGCTTTTTTCGCCATCAGGCCGACGTTCGGCACGCTGCCCATGGTGGTTGGGTCGAAGGCGCCGTGTTGCTTGCAGTCTTCGATCACCGCCTGGTAGATGGTGGCGTAGCAGCGATCCGGGATCAGTGCCTTGGTGTCGTGCAGTTGGCCGTCGGTGCCCCACATTTTGCCGGAGTCACGGATCATGGCCGGCATCGAGGCGTCAACGATCACGTCGCTCGGCACGTGCAGGTTGGTGATGCCTTTGTCGGAGTTGACCATCGCCAGGGAAGGGCGTGCAGCGTAGACGGCCTGGATGTCAGCTTCGATCTGCGCCTGCTGCTCGGCTGGCAGGGCCTTGATGCGGGCGTACAGGTCGCCGATACCGTTGTTCAGGTTGAAGCCGATTTCTTTCAGTACGTCAGCGTGCTTGGCCAGGGCGTCCTGGTAGAACTCGGCAACGATCTGACCAAACATGATCGGGTCGGAGACTTTCATCATGGTGGCTTTGAGGTGCACCGACAGCAGCACGCCTTGTTTCTTGGCGTCTTCGATTTCGGCGGCGACAAAGGCGCGCAGGGCCTTTTTGCTCATGACCGCGCAATCGAGGATCTCGCCGGCTTGCACGGCGGTTTTTTCTTTCAGGACGGTGTGGGTGCCGTCTTGAGCGATCAGCTCGATTTTAACGCTGTCGGCGGCTTCGATCAGGGCGGCTTTTTCGCTGCCGTAGAAGTCGCCATTGCTCATGTGAGCCACGTGGGATTTGGAATCTTTGGCCCAGGCGCCCATTTTGTGCGGGTGCTTGCGCGCGTAGTTCTTGACCGACAGTGGAGCGCGACGGTCGGAGTTGCCTTCACGCAGCACCGGGTTTACCGCGCTGCCCTTGACCTTGTCGTAACGGGCCTTGGTTTCTTTGTCGGCGTCGCTGGTGACAGTCTCCGGGTAGTCCGGCAGGGCGTAACCCTGGTCCTGCAGCTCTTTGATCGCGGCTTGCAGCTGTGGAGCCGAGGCGCTGATGTTCGGCAGCTTGATGATGTTGGCTTCCGGCGTAACGGCCAGGTCGCCCAGTTCGGCGAGGTGGTCCGGCACGGCTTTGGCGCCCAGTTGCTCGGGGAAGCTTGCGAGGATGCGGCCAGCCAGCGAGATGTCGCGGGTTTCCACGGCAATATCAGCGGAAGCGGTGAAGGCTTCTACGATAGGCAGCAGTGAGTAGGTGGCGAGTGCAGGGGCTTCGTCGGTGAAGGTATAGATGATCTTCGAACGGGTGGGCATATTCGGATTAACTCTCTTCTTTGCTAAAGCGTGCGCAGAAACTCGAGGTGCGCCGGGTAAGCGCGTTCGTTCAAAGTCGTCCATGAGCCGAATGTCGAGATTTCTTCGCGGTGATGTTGGGTGCATCAGTCGAGCGTCAAGCGGGTGAGCTGCGGTAACAGCTCGGCTTTTCGGGCGGAAAGCCTCGTCTTAGAGAGGTCAGCCGTCGTGACTCTGTGGTCAGCGGCGGCATTATACATAGGTAGCTGGCAAAACGCCGATGGTTCATAGAGGGCGCTGCTCGTCCATTGGTCTAAAGGTCGCAGGCGCGGTGGGGGCGTAGAGTTGACCGATGTGCTCAAGTTTGGCGCTTTTCCCTTTGATTTCAGGCTTGTACGCGGCGAACTGTGCAACTTCCCGGCAGATGACGGGAAGCTGAGGTTTCCGTGCAGATTCAACTGGGGTACGCTCGAACGCAGCCAGATGTTCAATCCACACAACGGAGTTCAGCATGGGATACAAGAAGATTCAGGTTCCAGCAGTCGGCGACAAAATCACCGTCAACGCAGACCATTCTCTCAATGTTCCTAACAACCCGATCATCCCTTTTATTGAAGGTGATGGTATTGGCGTTGATATCAGCCCGGTCATGATCAAGGTTGTAGATGCTGCTGTTAAGAAGGCTTACGGCGGCGAGCGCAAAATTTCCTGGATGGAGGTTTATGCCGGCGAGAAGGCTACTCAAGTGTACGACCAGGACACCTGGCTCCCTCAGGAAACCCTGGACGCAGTCAAGGATTACGTGGTGTCCATCAAGGGCCCGCTGACCACGCCGGTTGGTGGGGGTATCCGTTCCCTGAACGTAGCTCTGCGCCAGCAACTCGACCTTTATGTCTGCCTGCGCCCGGTACGCTGGTTCGAAGGTGTGCCAAGCCCGGTGAAAAAACCAGGCGACGTCGACATGACCATCTTCCGTGAGAACTCGGAAGACATTTACGCCGGCATCGAGTGGAAAGCCGGTTCGCCGGAAGCGACCAAGGTCATCAAATTCCTTAAAGAAGAAATGGGCGTCACCAAGATCCGTTTCGACGAAAACTGCGGCATCGGCGTCAAGCCGGTTTCCCTGCAGGGCACCAAGCGCCTGGCGCGCAAGGCGCTGCAGTATGTGGTCGACAATGACCGCGACTCGCTGACCATCGTGCACAAAGGCAACATCATGAAGTTCACCGAAGGTGCCTTCAAGGAATGGGCCTACGAAGTGGCGGCCGAAGAGTTCGGCGCGACCCTGCTCGACGGCGGCCCGTGGATGCAGTTCAAGAACCCTAAAACCGGCAAGAACGTTATCGTCAAGGACGCCATCGCCGACGCCATGCTCCAGCAGATCCTGCTGCGCCCGGCCGAATACGATGTGATCGCGACCCTCAACCTCAACGGCGACTACCTGTCCGACGCCCTGGCGGCAGAAGTGGGGGGTATCGGTATCGCGCCAGGCGCCAACCTGTCCGACACCATCGCCATGTTCGAGGCTACCCACGGCACCGCACCGAAGTACGCTGGTAAAGACCAGGTGAACCCGGGTTCGCTGATTCTTTCCGCAGAAATGATGCTGCGCCACCTGGGTTGGACCGAAGCGGCCGACTTGATCATCAAGGGCACCAACGGCGCCATCTCGGCCAAGACCGTGACCTATGATTTCGAGCGTCTGATGGACGGCGCCAAGCTGCTGTCGTCTTCCGCGTTCGGTGATGCGCTGATCTCGCACATGTGAGTGATTGACGGCTAAAACAAAACCGGCCGACTCAATCCCTTGAGTCGGCCGGTTTTTTTATGTCCGGATGCTGGCGAGTCTCAGCTCAAGGCTGTTTCATGCTGTATTTCATGGCTGGTTTCGCCTGGCAGCTTGAGCTCGGTAATCTTCACGGCATGCAAGCCCTTGGGGCCTTGAATGATCTCGAAGCTCACGGGCTGCCCGGCTTTCAGGGTTTTATAGCCATCCATGTCGATGGCCGAGTAATGGGCAAAAAGGTCGTCGCTCTTGCCTTCCTCATTGATAAAACCGTAGCCCTTGGCATTGTTGAACCACTTGACCTTGCCGCTTGCCATACTCATATCCCTCTGCAACAGACTCCATCACTGGAGTATCATCCGTTCATCCGCACTGGGACCTGATAAATAAGGTTGACTGCGCGGACCTTTTTTACCCAATGTGGGCTCTATTGGTTGTAACACCGTTTTGCCGATAGTCAAGGTGACCCGGCGGTCGGAGTTGAAATCGTCCTGAGGTGCCCCCACCACTGTATTTGCACAACTAACGAACCTTTCTTTCCATGCATGCATTCAGCCAGATTCGACTAACATTCAATCAGGATCGCCCGGATCTACACGACGACGATTCCGCTGGCTTGGCTGTACAGGAAGCTAAGCCTGCATTGCAGGCGCCGCCCATGTACAAGGTGGTTTTGTTCAATGATGACTACACACCGATGGATTTCGTCGTCGAAGTGCTCGAGGTGTTTTTTAACCTGAATCGCGAGCTGGCGACCAAGGTAATGCTGGCCGTTCACACAGAAGGACGGGCAGTATGTGGAGTGTTTACCCGCGACATCGCCGAGACCAAGGCCATGCAGGTCAACCAGTACGCCAGGGAAAGCCAGCATCCGCTACTCTGTGAAATCGAGAAGGACGGTTAACGCCGACCACTTGGGTATGAGGTGAAGCTATGTTAAACCGCGAGCTCGAAGTCACCCTCAATCTCGCCTTCAAGGAGGCCCGCTCGAAGCGTCATGAGTTCATGACGGTTGAGCACCTTTTGTTGGCTCTTTTAGATAATGAGGCCGCCGCCACTGTTTTACGTGCCTGCGGAGCTAACCTCGACAAACTCAAGCATGATCTGCAGGAGTTCATCGACTCCACCACGCCCTTGATCCCCGTGCATGACGAGGATCGTGAAACCCAGCCAACCCTGGGCTTTCAGCGGGTATTGCAGCGCGCTGTCTTCCACGTACAGAGCTCGGGCAAGCGGGAAGTGACCGGCGCCAATGTGCTGGTCGCAATCTTCAGTGAGCAAGAGAGTCAGGCCGTGTTCCTGCTGAAACAGCAGAGCGTTGCCCGCATCGATGTCGTCAACTACATCGCCCATGGCATCTCCAAGGTGCCGGGGCATGGCGATCACTCTGAAGGTGAGCAAGATATGCAGGACGAAGAGGGTGGTGAGTCTTCTTCTTCGGGCAATCCTCTGGATGCCTATGCCAGTAATCTCAATGAACTCGCACGCCAGGGTCGGATCGATCCGTTGGTGGGGCGTGAGCTTGAGGTTGAGCGGGTGGCGCAGATCCTTGCGCGTCGTCGCAAGAACAACCCGTTGCTGGTGGGTGAGGCGGGTGTCGGCAAGACAGCCATCGCCGAGGGCCTGGCCAAGCGTATCGTCGACAATCAGGTGCCTGATCTGTTGGCCAATAGCGTGGTTTATTCCCTGGACCTGGGCGCTTTGCTGGCCGGGACCAAGTACCGTGGCGACTTCGAGAAACGCTTCAAGGCGTTGCTTGGCGAGTTGAAAAAACGCCCACAAGCGATCCTGTTTATCGACGAAATCCACACCATTATTGGTGCGGGTGCGGCATCTGGCGGCGTGATGGATGCCTCCAATTTGCTGAAACCGCTGCTGTCCTCGGGTGACATTCGTTGCATTGGCTCGACCACCTTCCAGGAGTTCCGTGGGATCTTCGAGAAAGACCGTGCCTTGGCGCGGCGCTTCCAGAAAGTCGATGTGTCCGAACCTTCGGTTGAAGACACCATCGGTATCCTGCGTGGCCTTAAAGGACGCTTCGAGCAGCACCACGGCATCGAGTACAGCGATGAAGCGCTGCGCGCTGCCGCGGAGTTGGCGTCGCGCTATATCAATGATCGGCACATGCCGGACAAAGCCATTGATGTGATCGACGAGGCGGGTGCCTATCAACGCCTGCAACCGGTCGAAAAGCGCGTCAAACGTATTGAAGTGCCGCAGGTGGAAGATATCGTCGCGAAAATTGCGCGTATTCCTCCAAAGCACGTCACCAGTTCCGACAAGGAGCTGTTACGCAATCTTGAGCGCGACCTGAAACTGACGGTCTTCGGTCAGGATGCTGCAATCGACTCGCTGTCTACCGCCATCAAGCTGTCCCGTGCGGGCCTCAAGTCGCCGGACAAGCCGGTCGGTTCCTTCCTGTTCGCCGGTCCTACCGGGGTGGGCAAGACCGAGGCGGCGCGGCAGTTGGCCAAGGCGCTGGGGATCGAGCTGGTCCGTTTCGACATGTCCGAGTACATGGAGCGCCACACCGTATCGCGTTTGATCGGTGCACCTCCCGGCTATGTCGGTTTCGACCAGGGCGGCTTGCTGACCGAAGCGATTACCAAGCAGCCGCATTGCGTATTGCTGCTCGATGAGATCGAGAAGGCGCATCCGGAAGTCTTCAACCTGCTGTTGCAGGTGATGGACCACGGCACCCTGACCGATAACAACGGGCGCAAGGCTGACTTCCGTAACGTGATCGTGATCATGACCACCAACGCCGGTGCCGAAACGGCCGCGCGGGCCTCGATCGGCTTCACTCATCAGGATCACTCTTCCGATGCCATGGAAGTGATCAAGAAGAGCTTCACGCCGGAATTCCGCAACCGCCTGGACACCATTATCCAGTTTGGTCGCCTCAGTCATGAGGTCATCAAAAGCGTGGTGGACAAGTTCCTTACCGAGCTTCAGGCGCAGTTGGAAGACAAGCGCGTGCAGTTGGAAGTAACCGATGCTGCTCGCAGCTGGCTGGCGGCGGGTGGTTACGACGTGACCATGGGCGCGCGGCCAATGGCGCGCTTGATCCAGGACAAGATCAAGCGTCCGCTGGCAGAGGAGATCCTGTTTGGCGAGTTGGCCGATCATGGCGGTGTGGTTCACATCGACATCAAGGACGGCGAGCTGACCTTCGACTTCGAGACCACCGCAGAAATGGCGTGATCGCAATCGATGCAAAACAGCCAAAGGCACCGCAAGGTGCCTTTGTGCTATCTGGGGCGTGCGCAGCGCATTGATCTGCGCGGGGTAAGCCGGTCCGGCGCCTGTCAGGTTTTCTCGACGCGAACAAAAACGCCCGGCATAACCGGGCGTCTTGTATTGACTTGCTTAGCGAGCGCGGTAAGTGATGCGCCCTTTGCTCAAGTCATAGGGCGTCAGCTCGACGCGCACTTTGTCACCGGTAAGAATACGAATGTAGTTCTTGCGCATCTTGCCGGAGATATGCGCGGTTACGACGTGCCCATTTTCCAACTCCACACGAAACATGGTGTTGGGCAGGGTGTCGACGACAGTGCCTTCCATTTCGAAGCTGTCTTCTTTCGACATGCAGTAAAGCCCTCGGTATCCAATGAATGGCCCGGTGCAACTGCGCCAGGCAAAAGCGGCGTGCATTGTGCCCGAAAAATGGGGTTTAAGCCAAGACCTTCTAACTGAGGGTCGCCCATCTCTGGTTAATCAGCAGCTCGATAGGGCGATATTGGGTCTTATAGTTCATCTTTTTGCAGTTTTTGATCCAGTAGCCGAGGTAGACCGCTTCCAGCCCCAGGCGCAGGGCTTCGCTGATCTGCCACAGGATCGCGTAGCGTCCCAGGCTGCGACGCTCTTCGTCCGGCTCGTAAAAGGTGTAGACCGCCGACAAGCCATTAGGCAGCAAATCGGTCACGGCCACGGCCAGCAGGCGACCTTCGAGGCGGAATTCGTAGAAGCGGGAGAACGGCAGGTCGCGCACCAGGAACGTGGAGAACTGGTCGCGGCTGGGCGGGAACATATCGCCATCGGCATGGCGCTGTTCGATGTAGCGGCGGTACAGCTCGAAATATTCTTCGCTGAATGCAGGCTTCACCGCCTTCACGCTCAGTTCGCTGTTGCGCTTGAGAATGCGTTTCTGCTGGCGATTGGGCAAAAACTGCGCGACGGGAATGCGCGCGGGAACGCAGGCGTTGCAGTTCTGGCAATGCGGGCGATACAGATGGTCGCCACTGCGGCGAAAGCCCATTTCCGACAGGTCTGCGTAGACATGCACATCCATTGGCTGGCTAGGATCGAGAAACAGGGTGGTGGCCTGTTCATCGGGCAGGTAGCTGCAAGAGTGGGGTTGAGTGGCATAGAACTTCAAACGCGCCAACTCGGTCATGAGTCAACCCTCGGAATAAGCTTTGAATTAAGTGTAAGCCACAGGTGCAAAAATCGCTCAGCAAACCCACGTGGCGCGGCTGGGTTGATCCAGGTGCTGACGCAGATAGCCGGCAAAGTCACTGCGGGTGATGGCGCGCGCACCCAGGCTTTGCAGGTGGCTGGTGTGCATCTGGCAGTCGATCAGCACAAATCCCCACTCATGCAGGTGTTTGACCAGGGTGGCAAAGCCGAATTTCGATGCATTGTCGGCTCGGCTGAACATCGACTCACCAAAAAACAGCTGGCCCATCGCCAAACCGTACAGCCCGCCAACCAGTTCGCCCTGGTCCCAGACTTCCACCGAGTGGGCGTGGCCCCGTGCATGCAACTGCAGGTAGGCCTGCTGCATGGCGTCGGTGATCCAGGTGCCATCGGCATAGTCGCGCGGTGCGGCGCAGGCGCTGATCACTGCGGCGAAGTCCTGATCGAAGGTGACGTGGTAGCGTTGCTGGCGCAGCAGCTTGTTGAGACTGCGGGACACATGCAGCTCCTGCGGAAACAGCACAGTACGCGGGTCCGGCGACCACCAGAGAATGGGCTGGCCTTCGGAAAACCAGGGAAAGCAGCCATGGCGGTAGGCCTGGACCAACCGATCGGCGGACAAGTCACCGCCCGCCGCGAGCAGGCCGTTGGGGACGCGCATGGCCTTTTCCAGGGGAGGGAAATCAAGGGTGTTGCGTTGGAGCCAGGTCAGCATGGTATTCAAACTTGCGGAAGGGGAGGGCGGTGGCGGGCCGCGAAGGCCCGCTCCAAGCGTAGGACGAGCGCTTAGTGGTCGTCGAGGAATTTCTCGGCGTCCAGCGCCGCCATGCAGCCGGCGCCAGCGGAGGTAATGGCCTGGCGGTAGACGTGGTCGGCAACGTCGCCGGCCGCGAACACTCCCTCGACGCCGGTGGCGGTGGCATTGCCCTCACTGCCGCCCTTGACCAGCAGGTAGCCGTCACGCATCTCCAGTTGGCCCTGGAAGAGGTCTGTGTTGGGTTTGTGGCCAATGGCGATAAAGACTCCGGCCAGTTCCAACTCGTGGGTGGCGCCGCTCAGGCTGTCCCGCAGGCGGGCACCGGTCACGCCGCTGGCATCGCCCAGCACTTCATCCAGGTGCTGATTCCAGTGCAGGCGGATATTGCCGTTGGCGGCTTTCTCGAACAATTTGTCCTGCAGGATTTTCTCCGAGCGCAGTTTGTCGCGCCGATGCACCAGGTGCACTTCCTTGGCGATGTTCGACAGGTACAGCGCTTCTTCCACGGCGGTATTGCCGCCGCCGACTACAGCGACCACCTGGTTGCGGTAGAAGAATCCGTCGCAGGTGGCGCAGGCCGATACGCCCTTGCCGGCGAAGGCTTCTTCCGACGGCAGCCCCAGGTATTGGGCCGATGCGCCGGTGGCAATGATCAGGGCATCGCAGCTGTAGGTGCCGCTGTCGCCGATCAGGATAAACGGTCGCTGCTGCAACTTGGCCGTGTGGATGTGGTCGTAGACGATCTCGGTATCGAAGCGCTCGGCATGTTTTTGCATGCGCTCCATCAGCACCGGGCCGGTCAGGCCTTCGACATCGCCGGGCCAGTTGTCGACTTCGGTGGTGGTGGTCAATTGTCCTCCGGCCTGCAGGCCGGTAATGACAGTCGGTTTGAGGTTGGCTCGGGCGGCATACACGGCAGCACTGTAACCGGCAGGGCCGGAGCCCAGAATAATCAGGCGTGAATGCTTCGCTTGGTTCATAAAAACACCTCATAAGCCTTTGTCACAAAAGGCAATGCATGCTCAAATTGAATACTGCGTAAAGTGCCGTTGGTTATGCTACACCGAGGATGTACCAGCGTGGCATGAAGCGAGCAAACCCGTACAATGCCGGTATGTATCAAGATATTCAGAATTGCACTGTTTCAGGATCCCGGGGCAGAGTGTTAAAAGTAGCCCCAGTCAGGCCAATCAACTTTATTTACCTGCTCGTTCGAGCAGTATTTTGTAGTCAATCATCAGTTGGACGCGCCGTAGGCGCAGGAAAAGACGCGTTTTGAAGAAATCCACCGCAACACCTAAAACAGTAGTCCCGCTCTGGCGTCAGCAATTGCACTACCGGCTCAAGGAAGGTGCATTGATCGCCATTGGTGCCTTATGCCTGTTTTTGATGATGGCATTGTTGACCTATGGCAAGGACGATCCGGGCTGGAGCCATAACAGCAAGATCGAAGATGTGCAGAACTTCGGTGGGCCTGCCGGTTCTTACAGCGCCGACATCCTGTTTATGGTGTTGGGTTATTTCGCCTATATCTTCCCGCTGTTATTGGCGATCAAGACTTATCAGATCTTCCGTCAACGGCATGAACCCTGGCAGTGGAGCGGCTGGCTGTTTTCCTGGCGCCTGATCGGCCTGGTGTTCCTGGTGTTGTCCGGAGCCGCCTTGGCCCATATTCATTTTCACGCGGCTACCGGCTTGCCAGCCGGGGCGGGCGGGGCGCTGGGCGAAAGCCTGGGCGACCTGGCAAAAAACGCACTGAACATCCAGGGCAGTACCCTGATGTTTATCGCGCTGTTCCTGTTTGGCCTCACCGTGTTCACCGACCTGTCGTGGTTCAAGGTCATGGACGTCACCGGCAAGATCACCCTCGACCTGTTCGAATTGTTCCAGGGCGCCGCCAATCGCTGGTGGGCGGCTCGTACCGAGCGCAAGCAGCTGGTGGCCCAGTTGCGTGAAGTGGATGCCCGGGTCGACGAAGTCGTGGCCCCGACCGTCACCGACAAACGCGAGCAGGCCAAGGTCAAGGAACGCCTGATCGAGCGCGAGCAGGCCCTGAGTAAACACATGTCCGAGCGCGAGAAACAGGTGCCGCCGGTCATCGCTCCCGCTCCGCCGAAAGCGGCGGAACCGAGCAAGCGTGTGCAGAAAGAGAAGCAGGTGCCGCTGTTCGTCGACAGCGCCGTTGAAGGCACTCTGCCACCTATTTCCATCCTCGACCCGGCAGAAAAGAAACAGCTCAACTATTCTCCCGAGTCCCTGGCGGCGGTTGGCCACCTGCTGGAAATCAAACTCAAGGAGTTCGGGGTCGAGGTGTCGGTGGATTCGATTCACCCGGGCCCGGTCATTACCCGTTACGAAATCCAGCCGGCAGCTGGGGTCAAGGTCAGCCGCATCGCCAACCTGGCCAAGGACTTGGCGCGTTCCCTGGCGGTGACCAGTGTGCGGGTGGTCGAAGTGATCCCCGGCAAAACCACCGTGGGCATCGAGATTCCCAACGAGGATCGGCAGATCGTGCGCTTCTCCGAAGTGCTGTCGACCCCGGAATACGACAACTTCAAATCCCCGGTGACATTGGCCCTGGGTCATGACATCGGCGGCCGTCCGGTCATCACCGACCTGGCGAAAATGCCCCACCTGCTGGTGGCCGGTACCACCGGTTCCGGTAAGTCGGTGGGGGTGAACGCGATGATTCTGTCGATCCTGTTCAAGTCCGGCCCGGAAGACGCCAAGCTGATCATGATCGACCCGAAAATGCTTGAGCTGTCGATCTACGAAGGCATTCCGCACCTGCTGTGCCCGGTAGTGACCGACATGAAGGACGCCGCCAACGCTCTGCGCTGGAGCGTGGCCGAGATGGAGCGGCGCTACAAATTGATGGCGAAGATGGGTGTACGAAACCTGTCGGGCTTCAACGCCAAGGTCAAGGAAGCCCAGGACGCCG
Source organism: Pseudomonas sp. CF161 (assembly GCF_000416215.1). Taxonomy (NCBI): domain Bacteria; kingdom Pseudomonadati; phylum Pseudomonadota; class Gammaproteobacteria; order Pseudomonadales; family Pseudomonadaceae; genus Pseudomonas; species Pseudomonas sp. CF161. The sequence goes on along the minus strand of NZ_ATLP01000060.1, from coordinate 53,025 downwards.
GTACACCGTTGACCGACCCGCTGTACAACCGCGAGAGCATCCACGACGAGGCGCCGCTGCTGGTCAAGCTGCCGACCATCGTGGTGGTGGTCGACGAATTCGCCGACATGATGATGATCGTCGGCAAGAAGGTCGAAGAGCTGATCGCGCGGATCGCACAGAAGGCCCGTGCGGCCGGTATCCACCTGATCCTTGCCACCCAGCGCCCTTCGGTGGACGTGATCACCGGCCTGATCAAGGCCAACATCCCGACCCGCATGGCGTTCCAGGTGTCGAGCAAGATCGACTCGCGGACCATCATCGACCAGGGCGGTGCCGAACAACTGCTGGGTCACGGTGACATGCTCTACATGCCGCCGGGGACCAGCCTGCCGATCCGGGTCCACGGCGCATTTGTCTCCGACGATGAAGTGCACCGCGTGGTGGAAGCCTGGAAGCTGCGTGGCGCGCCTGAATACAACGACGACATCCTCAACGGTGTCGAAGAGGCGGGCAGCGGCTTTGACGGTGGCGGTGGCGGTGACAGCGATGATGCTGAAACCGACGCGCTGTACGACGAGGCGGTGCAGTTCGTCCTGGAAAGCCGCCGGGCTTCGATTTCGGCGGTGCAGCGCAAGCTCAAGATCGGTTACAACCGCGCCGCGCGGATGATTGAGTCCATGGAAATGGCCGGTGTGGTCACCGCGATGAACACCAATGGCTCGCGCGAAGTATTGGCGCCGGGCCCGATGCGCGACTGAGCATCGAATTGAATCGACGCGGCGTGATGGCATGCCGCCGATAATCCCACGCAATTTTAAGAGGACTCCCATGCGTCTTATCCGCATGATGTTGCTGCCGGTTTTGGCTTTGACCACGCTCTCGGCTCACGCTGACGACAAGGATGTAGCCCGTCTGACCCAGCTGTTGGAAAAATCCCAGACCCTGACTGCACGCTTCTCCCAACTGACCCTGGACGGCGGTGGCACCCAGTTGCAGGAAACCGCTGGTGAAATGTCGCTGCAACGCCCGGGGCTGTTTTACTGGCACACCGACGCGCCACAGGAACAACTGATGGTGTCCGACGGCAAGAAGGTTTCGCTGTGGGACCCAGACCTGGAGCAGGTGACCATCAAGAAGCTCGATCAGCGCCTGACCCAGACCCCGGCCCTGCTGCTGTCCGGTGATGTGTCGAAGATCAGCGAAAGCTTCGATATCAGCGCCAAGGAAGCTGGCGGGGTGATCGACTTCACCCTCAAGCCGAAAACCAAGGACACCCTGTTCGACAGCCTGCGCCTGTCGTTCCGCAACGGCATGGTCAATGACATGCAACTGATCGACAGCGTCGGCCAGCGCACCAATATCCTGTTCACCGGCGTCAAGGCCAACGAGCCGATCCCGGCTTCCAAGTTCAAGTTCGACATCCCCAAGGGTGCCGACGTGATCCAGGAATAAGCGGCTAGTCATACAAGAGGTTGCAAAGGTACGCCATGGACCTGTTTCGTAGTGCCCCGATCGCTCAGCCCCTGGCCGCCCGCTTGCGCGCGGCCAACCTGGATGAGTACGTCGGTCAGGAACACCTGTTGGCCCGGGGCAAGCCTCTGCGCGAAGCCCTGGAGCAGGGCGCCCTGCATTCGATGATTTTCTGGGGCCCGCCAGGGGTGGGTAAGACCACCCTGGCGCGGCTGCTGGCGGAAGTCTCGGATGCGCACTTCGAAACGGTCTCGGCGGTGCTGGCCGGGGTCAAGGAGATCCGCCAGGCGGTGGAAATCGCCAAGCAACAGGCCGGCCAATACGGCCGCCGGACCATCCTGTTTGTTGACGAAGTGCACCGTTTCAACAAGTCGCAACAAGATGCCTTTCTGCCTTATGTCGAAGATGGCACGCTGATTTTCATCGGTGCCACCACCGAAAACCCTTCGTTTGAATTGAACAACGCCTTGCTCTCCCGGGCCCGGGTCTACGTGCTCAAAAGCCTGGACGAAGCCGCCCTGAACAAGCTGGTGCAGCGCGCCCTGAGCGAAGAGCGTGGCCTGGGCAAGCGTCAGCTGAGCCTGAGCGACGAAGGTTTCCAGATGCTGCTGTCGGCGGCCGACGGCGATGGCCGGCGCCTGCTCAACCTGTTGGAGAACGCCTCGGACCTGGCGGAAGACAACAGCGAGATCGGCGTCGAACTGCTGCAAAGCCTGCTGGGCGACACCCGTCGGCGTTTCGACAAGGGCGGCGAGGCGTTTTACGACCAGATCTCCGCGCTGCACAAGTCGGTGCGTGGTTCCAACCCCGACGGTGCCCTGTACTGGTTCGCGCGCATGCTCGACGGCGGCTGCGACCCGCTGTACCTGGCTCGGCGCGTGGTGCGCATGGCCAGCGAAGACATCGGCAACGCTGACCCGCGCGCCCTCAGCCTGTGCCTGGCCGCCTGGGACGTGCAGGAGCGCCTGGGCAGCCCCGAAGGCGAGTTGGCGGTGGCCCAGGCCATTACCTATCTGGCCTGCGCGCCGAAAAGCAACGCGGTGTACATGGGCTTCAAGGCCGCCATGCGCAGCGCGGCCGAGCATGGTTCGCTGGAAGTACCGCTGCATTTGCGCAATGCGCCGACCAAGTTGATGAAGCAACTGGGGTACGGCGACGAATACCGTTATGCCCACGATGAGCCGGATGCCTACGCCGCCGGCGAAGACTATTTTCCCGACGAGCTTGAACCGCAACCGTTCTACCAGCCGGTGCCCCGCGGCCTGGAGCTGAAGATCGGCGAGAAGCTCAATCACCTGGCAGCCCTTGACCGCGTCAGCCCAAAACAGCGGAGAAAATAGTGATTCGAACGATTCTTGCGGTGTCCGTCGCCGGTATCGCTGGTACATTACTGCGTTTCGCGGCTGGCACCTGGGTCAGCGCCAACTGGCCCCGGCATTTTTATGCGGCCACCTTGGCGGTCAACCTGCTGGGCTGCCTGATCATCGGCGTGTTGTACGGGCTGTTTCTGGTGCGCCCGGAAGTGCCGATCGAAATCCGTGCCGGCCTGATCGTCGGCTTTGTAGGCGGTCTGACGACCTTTTCATCCTTTTCCCTGGATACGCTGCGTTTGCTGGAAAGCGGGCAAGCACCGATAGCCTTCGGTTATCTGGCCATCAGCGTATTCGGCGGGCTGCTCGCGACCTGGGCTGGCCTGTCCTTGACCAAACTTTGATAAACGAGAGACCGACATGCTCGATTCCAAACTGTTACGTAGCAACCTTCAGGACGTAGCGGACCGCCTGGCATCCCGTGGCTTTACCTTGGATGTAGCGCGCATCGAAGCGCTGGAAGAACAGCGCAAGACCGTCCAGACCCGCACCGAACAATTGCAGGCTGAACGCAATGCACGCTCCAAATCCATCGGCCAGGCCAAGCAGCGCGGTGAAGACATCGCGCCGTTGATGGCGGACGTCGAGCGCATGGCCGGCGAATTGGCCAGCGGCAAGGTCGAGCTGGACGGGATTCAGACCGAGCTGGACGCGATCCTGCTCAATATTCCCAACCTGCCTCACGAGTCGGTGCCGGTGGGCGCTGATGAAGAGGGCAACGTCGAAGTGCGCCGCTGGGGCACGCCGACTGCCTTCGATTTCGAGGTCAAGGACCACGTTGCCCTGGGCGAGAAGTTCGGCTGGCTGGATTTCGAAACCGCCGCCAAGCTGTCCGGCGCACGCTTTGCCCTGCTGCGTGGGCCGATCGCCCGCCTGCATCGCGCCCTGGCGCAGTTCATGATCAACCTGCACATCAACGAACACGGCTACGAAGAGGCCTACACGCCTTATCTGGTACAAGCGCCGGCCCTGCAGGGCACTGGCCAGTTGCCGAAGTTCGAGGAAGACCTGTTCAAGATCAGCCGCGAAGGCGAAGCCGACCTGTACCTGATCCCGACCGCCGAAGTGTCGCTGACCAACATCGTGGCTGGCGAGATCCTCGATCCGAAGCTGCTGCCGATCAAGTTCGTGGCCCATACGCCATGCTTCCGCAGCGAAGCCGGGGCTTCGGGGCGCGACACCCGCGGCATGATCCGCCAGCACCAGTTCGACAAGGTCGAGATGGTGCAAGTGGTCGAGCCCTCGACCTCGATGGAAGCGCTGGAAGGCCTGACCGCCAACGCCGAAAAAGTCCTGCAATTGCTGGGTCTGCCTTACCGCACCCTGGCACTGTGCACCGGCGACATGGGCTTCAGTGCGGTCAAGACCTATGACCTGGAAGTGTGGATCCCCAGCCAGGACAAATACCGCGAAATCTCGTCGTGCTCCAACTGCGGCGATTTCCAGGCGCGTCGCATGCAGGCGCGTTTCCGCAACCCGGAAACCGGCAAGCCGGAACTGGTGCACACCCTCAACGGCTCGGGCCTGGCAGTGGGCCGGACCCTGGTGGCGGTGCTGGAAAACTACCAGCAGGCCGACGGTTCGATCCGTGTGCCGGACGTGCTGAAACCCTACATGGGCGGCCTTGAGGTCATCGGCTAAATGGAGTTTCTGCCGCTGTTCCATAACCTGCGCGGCAGTCGTGTGTTGGTCGTCGGTGGGGGGGAGATTGCCTTGCGCAAATCCCGTCTGCTGGCCGATGCCGGTGCGCTGTTGCGGGTTGTTGCACCTGAAATAGAAGTGCAGTTGCGTGAACTGGTGACTGCCAGCGGCGGCGAATGCGTAGTGCGCGGTTACATCGAAGCGGACCTGGACGGCTGTGTGCTGATCATTGCCGCCACCGACGATGAACCGCTCAATGCCCAGGTGTCCGCCGACGCGCACAAGCGCTGCGTGCCGGTCAATGTGGTGGACGCGCCGGCCCTGTGCAGCGTGATCTTCCCGGCGATCGTCGACCGTTCGCCCCTGGTGATTGCAGTGTCCAGCGGTGGCGATGCGCCGGTGCTGGCGCGGCTGATCCGGGCCAAGCTGGAAACCTGGATTCCTTCGACCTACGGCCAGTTGGCCGGTTTGGCGGCGCGCTTTCGCAGTCAGGTCAAAGGTCTGTTTCCGGATGTGCAGCAGCGTCGGGCGTTCTGGGAAGATGTTTTCCAGGGGCCGATTGCCGACCGCCAGCTGGCCGGGCAGGGGGCAGAAGCGGAACGCCTGCTGATCGCCAAGATCGAAGGCGACGCGCCCCATGCGCCGGGTGAGGTGTATCTGGTCGGTGCCGGCCCGGGTGATCCGGACCTGCTGACCTTCCGCGCCTTGCGCCTGATGCAGCAAGCCGATGTGGTGCTGTACGACCGCCTGGTGGCGCCGGCGATTCTCGAATTGTGCCGGCGTGACGCCGAGCGGGTGTATGTCGGCAAGCGTCGCGCCGACCATGCGGTGCCTCAGGAGCAGATCAACCAGCAACTGGTGACCCTGGCCAAGCAAGGCAAGCGTGTGCTGCGGCTCAAGGGCGGCGACCCGTTTATTTTCGGGCGTGGCGGTGAGGAGATCGAGGAACTGGCGGCCCATGGCATCCCGTTCCAGGTGGTGCCGGGGATCACGGCGGCCAGCGGTTGCGCGGCGTACGCCGGGATTCCGCTGACCCACCGCGATTACGCGCAGTCGGTGCGGTTTGTCACCGGGCACCTCAAGGATGGTTCTTCGGACCTGCCCTGGAGCGACCTGGTTGGCCCGGCCCAGACCCTGGTGTTCTACATGGGCCTGGTGGGTTTGCCGATCATCTGCGAGCAGTTGATCAAGCACGGTCGCTCAGCCGATACCCCAGCGGCCTTGATCCAGCAGGGCACCACGTCCAACCAGCGAGTGTTTACTGGCACCCTGGCCGACCTGCCACGGCTGGTGGCGGAGCATGAAGTGCATGCACCGACCCTGGTCATCGTCGGCGAAGTGGTCCAGCTTCGCGAAAAGCTGGCCTGGTTCGAAGGCGCCCAGTCTCAAGTCTGACCCCATCACCCACCCACTCCGAGGCATGACCTGGAGTGGGCGGGTCGATGAGCCCGCATTGCCGCGTCAATTCCCCTGAAAGATCCCCCGCCCACTCAAGCGCTGCCGATCATGGCTGCGGGTGAAGTCCTGCGCCGGCCCTTTGGGCACGATGCCGGTCGGATTGATGGTGCGGTGGCTGGCGTAGTAGTGACCCTTGATATGGGTGAAGTCCACGGTCTCGCCAATCCCCGGCCATTGGTACATTTCCCTGAGCCAGTTCGACAGGTTCGGGTAGTCGGCAATGCGTCGCAGGTTGCATTTGAAGTGGCTGTAATACACCGCGTCGAAGCGAATCAGGGTGGTGAACAGGCGCACATCGGCCTCGGTCAGGTACTCGCCTGCGAGGTAACGCTGCTCGCCCAGGCGCTGCTCCAGCCAGTCGAGCTCGGCAAATACATCATCAAAGGCCTGTTCATAGGCCGGTTGCGACGTGGCGAAGCCGGCGCGGTACACGCCGTTGTTCACCGCCGGGTAAATCCGCGCGTTCAGTTGCTCGATGTCTGCGCGCAGGGCTTCGGGGTACAGGTCTAGGCGGTTGCCGGTCAGGCCGTCGAAGGCGCTGTTGAACATGCGGATGATCTCCGCCGACTCGTTGCTGACAATGCGCTGCTGCTGTTTGTCCCACAGCACCGGCACCGTGACCCGACCGGTGTAGTGGGGATCCTCAGCGGTATAGCGCTGGTGCATGTAGCTCAGGTGATCCAGCCCGTCGCCACTGGAGCCGTGGCTCTGGTCGAAGGTCCAGCCGTTTTCCAGCATCAGCCAACTGACGACCGAGACATCGATCAGGCTTTCCAGACCTTTGAGCTTGCGCAGGATCAGGGTGCGATGGGCCCAGGGGCAGGCCAGGGATACATAGAGGTGATAGCGCCCGGCCTCGGCCGCAAAGCCGCCTTCACCGCTGGGGCCAGGCGCGCCGTCGGCCGTGACCCAGTTGCGGCGTTGCGCCTGTTCGCGCTGGAAGGCGCCGTCTTTGCTGCTCTCGTACCACTGGTCGTGCCAGCGCCCTTCAATCAGCAGGCCCATCGAATTCTCCTCGGCTGTTTTGCGTTGGAGTGCAGTCTATTCCGATGAGTTCGAACAAAAAGCGCAAAGCGTGCGGGTTTATGATCGATTAAATCGATTTGTTTCGCGCATCCCAGAACCGCTGCGCCTGCTCGAAGGCTTGCTCGCGCGGTGTGCCCAGGCCGCGCAGGGCCAGGGCCATGGTGGCGATCAGGGCCAGTTGCGGGTAGCTGTCGACCACCTCGCCACGCCACACCGCGAGCAACTGCTGCGGATCGAGGCTGGCGGGCTTTACATGGCGCTGGGCCGAGAGTGCCGGCCATTCTTCATCCCAACTGACGCCGCCGGTGGTGCCGTAAAGGTGGCAGGGGCTGTCGGGGTTAACCTCGATTTCGCCGCCGTCGCCCTTGATCACAATCACGTTATCCCCCAGCAGGCCGCTGGCATCGCGGTGCACGCCCTGGTAGCCGGGGTGGAAGATGCTTTGCAGGCCGCAACGTGCGCCCAGCGGGTTGAGGATGCGCGCCAGGGAGTGGATCGGCGAGCGCAGGCCGAGGATGTTGCGCAGGTCGATCATCCGCTGTAGCTGCGGTGCCCAGGCACCCAGCGGGATAAAGGCCAGGTTGCCCTGGTCCAGGGCCTGGCTCACCGTTTGCCAGTCATGGCACAGGGGAATGCCCAGGGGCTCCAGCAGTTGTTCGGTATACAGGCGCCCGGCAGTGTGCGCACCGCCGCCATGCAGCAGGATGCGCACGCCGTTCTGCGCCAGGCATTTGGCCGCCAGCAGGTACCAGGGCAGATGGCGTTTTTTGCCGGCGTAAGTCGGCCAATCCAGATCGAGGCGGATCGCCGGGGCGTTCAAGCGCTCCCGTAGGGCCAGGGTGAAGCCGGCCAGTTCTTCTGGGCTTTCCTCTTTGTGCCGCAGCAGCATCAGGAAGGCACCGAGTTGGGTGTCTTCGACCTTGCCGTCGAGCAGCATGCCCATGGCTTCCCGGGCTTCTTCACCGGTCAGGCTGCGGGCGCCGCGCTTGCCTTTGCCCAGGATCCGTACGAACGGGGCAAATGCATGCTCGGCCGGGGTTTCGGTGATCAGCGCAGGGGAATCGTTCATAAGCAATTGGTCGGCTTTGGCAGGCCCGCCAGCTTGGCGGCAAGTTTGGCGGGAGTGCCGTTGAACAGGCGGTTCAGGTGCAGGCTGTTGCCCTTGTCCGGGCCCAGCTTCAGGGCGGTGTATTTGATCAGCGGGCGGGTGGCCGGCGACAGCTGGAATTGGCCATGGAAATCCCGCAGCAGCTCGAGGATCTCCCAATGCTCGGGGCTCAGCTCAATGCCTTCGACCGCCGCCAGGGCGCTGGCCACTTGCGGCGACCAGTCGGCCAGGTCGAGCAGGTAGCCGTCCTTGTCCAGGGCGATGCGGCGGGTGCCTACGGTGAGCGCATTCATAGCCAGCTGTTGACCTTGGCGTGCTGGATCGACAGGTCGACAAAGGCCGGGTAATCGATCGCCGTGGCCCAAGCCGGTGCGGCGAGGCCACGGGCTTGCAGATCTTCAGCCAGGACAAACAACTGCAACGCCTCGGCGCGGTCCTGCAAGCGGGCAAAGGGAGCGCTGCCAGGTTGCAGGGCGTACACCGCGTCGCCGCACAGCAGCAGCGCGTCCCGCGCACCCAGCAGGCGCAGGCAGCTGTCGAGGCGGGTGTCGGTGAAGGGCGAGTGGGACAACACATGCAAGGTCGACATCAGAGGGTAATCACTTGGTCGTAACGGTCGATAAGCGCACTCAGTTGCGCGGTTTCCAGCAACTGGACCTCATCCAGGCCCAGGTCCTGCGGGTCCAGGCCGCGCTCGGCGATGCTGAAACCACAGGCAAACACTTGGTCCACGCCAAACAGCGACAGGGCCTGCAGGTTGGCGCTCAGGTCCTTCTGTTGCAGGGTCGTGGCGTGTTGCCGGGGCGCCAGTTGCCATACGCCGTCATCCAGGAACAGCAGGCCGATGGGCAGATCAAAGGCGCCGCCGGCCAGCACGATATCCAGCGCCTCGCGGGCGCCGGGGCCGGACCAGGGTGCCTGGCGGCTGATAATCAGCAGGGACTTGGGCATTTCAAGGCCCTCCAAAGCAGATCAGGCGATCGGCAGCTTGCGCCGCATCGTGCAACTGGCCGAGGCCGGACAACTCCCAGGGCGCTTCGAGGTTGACCGCCGAGCGCTGATAACGCTGGGCTTCCTCGGCGTTCAGCACCCCGCGCCGCAGGGCCGCGGCAATGCACACCACGGCATCCAGCTGATGGGTGGTCACCAGCTCGCGCCATTGGCGGGGCAGGTCCTGCTCATCCTGGGGCGTGACGATGTTGTTCGAGGCGCTGTACACCCCATCCTGATAAAAAAACAGCCGGACAATCTCGTGCCCCCCGGCCAGCGCCGCTTGGGCGAACAGCAGGGCGCGACGCGAAGAGGGCTCGTGGGCGGCGCAGAACAGGGCTATGGCGAACTTCATGACGGACTCGGTCGGCAAATCTGGCGCAATGATAATGCTTTATCGAGGGATGGGCTAAACCCGTTTTCTCGGGCTGCGCTGGGCCGGGGCAGGCCTCGACATACCGGGTAACGCATCGACCGGCCCAAACCGGATCGCGCTCGATAAACTCGCCCGCTGAAAAAACCAATCGATGACAAGGAGTGCGAGATGCAGGAACTCAAAGGTGCAGTGGTCGTGGTCACCGGTGCCGGTCGCGGCCTGGGGGCGGCCCTGGCGATCAGCCTGGCGGACCTGGGGTGCAAGCTGGTGCTGTGCGGGCGCAGCGCCCATGCCCTGGCCGAAGTCGGGGCCATTATCGAGGCCCGTGGCGGCCTTGCGGCCGAGCAGGTGGTGCTCGACCTCGCCGACACCGCCAGCGTCAGTGCGGCCCTGGCCAGCATCGAGCAGCGCCAGCCGCAGATCGACATCCTGATCAATAACGGGGCCATGTGGCTGGAGGCCAGCGAGCAGCCCCACAGCGCCGCCGAAGTCAGTGGGGTGATCAACGCCGCCCTGACCGGGACCTTCCTTCTGACCCAGGGCCTGCTGCCGGCACTCAAGGCGTCCAGCCGCCCGGATGTGGTCACCATCGGCTCCATCAGCGGCCTGCCCAACGCGCCGCTGCACAGCGTGTCGTTGCCGTTCTATGCCGCCAAGCACGGGCAACTGGCGCTGGCCGATGGCCTGCGGCAGATGCTGGTCGGCACGCCACTGCGCTCGCTATGCGTGCACCCGCCGTATCTTGAGGATATTTCGCCGCTGGACCCGCAATGGGCGCAGGTGCCAGAGCGGGCCAAGGGCCAGCAGGGCACCAATCGGGATGTGGTCGAGGCGGTGGTTTTCGCCCTGACCCGGCCGCGGCATATCAGCCTGTCGTCGATCGTCATCGATACCGACAACGGCGGCGTGTTCAGCTAAGCCCCTGGGCTATAGGCCGCGTGTTTTCAGCGCGGCATATAGCCCAGTTGCCAGCGATGAGGGATCTTCAGCGAGGCGATCGCCAGCAACGCCGACAAGCCGCCACTGACCAGCAGCGCCTTGATGCCCATTTGATGCTCCAGCAGCGCGCCGATCACCGCACCGACCAGCATCCCGGTCCAGGGCACCAGTTGCACCCGCCAGCCATTGCGTCGCTCGCCGAGCATCCAGCGTCCCAGGCCCCGGCCGAAGCGCGACAGGGCGCCGGTGACATAGGTCAGGCCCACGGGCAGGCCGTTCACTTCTTCCACCGCCGCGTTGAGCATGCCCATGGCCACGATGGCGGCCAGCAGGGCCGGCAGGTGATTGGCAAACGGCCAGGCCGCGGCTGCGCAGAGCAGGGTGGCGATGCACAGCAGCAGGGGCAGGGCGCGGCGCCCGCCCAGGCGACTGACGACGATGCCCAGGGCGTTACCGGCAATAAAGGTGGCGATGCACAGCGTCAGGCGCAGGGTCAGGCCCATGTCGCCGTCGCTGATGGCCACGGCCAGGCGCGTGGTGTTGCCGCTCATGAAGGACACGAAGTCGCCGGTGGCCATAAAGCCGATGGCGTCGGTCATGCCCGCCAGTACCGAGAGGCTGGCCACCAGGCCGAGGCCGATCCGCCCGCGCCATTTGCGGGTATTGAGCAAGCCTGGGTGAGTACGCGGTGTGGGCGGCGATGGCAGCATCAGTAGGCTCTCATGGGCGGTGAAGGTGTCAGAGCCGGTGCACGACCGGCTGCGCGTGGCTCCTGCGGCGTTAAACAGGGCTGAGCATCGCTCGCCAGATCATCAACAGGTTCTCAGTTCGGGCTATCCAGGCCATGCAACTGGCAGTATTCGGCCCAGTCCATGCCGGCCATCTCGGCCACCTCCTTGTGCACTTCCAGGCGCTGGGCCTGGAAATCTTCGGCGCTGGCGGCGGTCAGTTGCAAGCTCAGTTCCCAGGCAAACAGACCCAGGCGCTCGGCTTCGGCTTCAAAGGCTTCATGCAGGCGTTCGTCGCGGTACTGCTCGGGCGTCTCGCCCTTGACCTGGGCCTCAAGCGGATTGAGCTTGTCCAGTGCTTCGCGCAGCTCGGGGCGCGCGGCGAGGAATCTGTCCAGGGCTATTTCGTGGTGCGGGGCATTGGCGGGCATCGGGGCTCCTTGAGGGGAACGGGCAGTCTTCAGGCATCAAGCCCGGGACATGGGGTGTTCTGGCATGTCATTGCGCATCTGCTGCAGATCTTTGTGCGGGATCACGTAGGTGCGGGCGAGCATATCGCCTATTCGCTGGCAGCGGCTTGATTCCGCGCAGGCCATCAGCGGGACAAAGGCGAAAGCGGCCTCCAGATAACGGGTGGCGCCTCTGATCAGGACCTGGATCAGCGTCGGTGGCGTGCCCGCGGCGTTGATCACCACCAGGCCCAGGGCGCACTTGCCGGGTGTCCGGCCCTTGAAGAAATACTCCCAGGCCACGAAGTACAAGGGCCAGGTCAGCATGAACAACATCGAATGCAGGTAGGGCTCCAGCCCCGTCTGTTGCTCGAGGTCGAGGAGCCGTCTGACCGGCTGCAACGCCAGCACCCCGTGCAGGCTCAGCGACAGGAGTAAATACACCGCCAGCGCCAGCACCTGGTCGAGCAGGAAGGCGGCGGCGCGGCGCAGGATCAGTTGGGTTCTTGAGACTTCCATGGTCGATTCCAAAGTTTTTTCCATCACATCGGGCGCAGTGTAATCCCCGCAGGGCGGGGTGTCGCAGAGGTTTTGGCGGGCGACGGCTTTGGATGGAAATACCGGTGCCTCAAAATAGTGCGAACCTTTTGCTTCTCCCCGGACTCGAAGCGTTTCCTGAATCATTTGCCTTCTAACAGGGAGATTTATAAAGCGATGTCAAACATATTCGGAACCGCACTCAAGGGCTCTATCCTGGCCTTCCTGGCCCTGCCAGCCGCCGCGTTCGCCGCGCCTGACACCGGCCCGATCTCGACGTTCGGGATCCTCGGCAGCTACAACGATTTCAAGCTCGAAGGCGGCAGCGACAGCCAGAAGGATCACCTGCCGGAGGGCGGCCTGTTCTATAACTTCGGCAATAAAATGACTGCCGAATCGGGCTTTATCTACCAGGCCGGGGTTGACGCCAAATTCGGCAAGAAGGACGACAACAAGCTCAAGGAAGGCCAGGCCGACCTCGACCTCGGCTGGCGTGCCGCGCTGGATGCGCGCAACTTCGTCGACGTGCTGGTGGGCGGTGGCTACAGCTGGACCCGCTACGAGCCGGAAATCGACGACTACGACACCAAGCTCACCACCAAGTCGCCGTTCGCCAAGGCGGCCATCGGTTACAACCATCAGTTCGATGACATGACCATGCGCGTCGAACTGGGTGCGCGGCGCACCCTCGACGGCAAGGTCAAGCTCAAGGTCGACGATGTCGGCAGCGACACCGTGGACCTCAAGGACCGCACCAACCCATACGCGGAAGTCAGCCTGCTGATGAACCAGAAAGGCTCGCTGCCGGTGATGGCCGGTGTGTACTACACCCGCACCGAATACACGCTGGACCAGGATTCGGACGTGGCCGACAACACCAAGCTCAAGCGTGACGAGTACGGGGTCAAGGTCGGTATCGCCTTCTAACCCCGTCGTTTTCTGTCAAAGCGGCCGACACAGGCGTGCGCAACGCCGCCCGTGTCGGCCGCCTAGCTACAGCAGTTTCCAGGTGTAACTGAGCAGCAGGCGGTTTTCATCGATATCGGTTCGGTAGTTGGAACGTGCCGCCACGTTACGCAGCTTGATCCCCAGCCCGCCCAGCAGGCCTGACTGGATCACATAACCGATGTCCAGGTCCCGTTCCCAATCCTTGCCCTCATAGCCCTTGCCGGTGTCGACGTTGTCACCGCGGATGTAGCGCACGGTGCTGGTCAGGCCCGGCCAGCCCATGGCGGCGAAGTCATAGTCGTAGCGCGCCTGCCACGAGCGCTCGTCGGCGTAGGCAAACTCGTAGGTCGGCACCTCGTTGCCCAGTGGCGAGATATTGGCGAACACCCGGGGGAACGAGCTGTCGCCGTACATCCCCTGATACCCCAGGTAAAAGGTATGCCCGCCGCGCTTGGCCGAGAGCAGGGAAAAGAACGCGCGGTTGTCGATCCGGCCCAGCAATTGCCGGCCTTCTTCACTGGAGTCGTAGTAACCGAGGTTGGCGCCCAGGACCCAGGCGCCCACGGGCTGGCTGTGCTTGAGGCCGAGAAAGCGCTGCTGATAAATGTCCTGCAACTGGCCGTACCAGGCACTGACCGTGGTGCGTTTGCTGTTGAAGGCATAGTCCGCACCGGCGTAGTTGAAGCCGTCGCTGCTGACCTGGCGTTGCGGCACATGGCCCAGCATGGCTTGCAGGTCGCTGTGCCCGGCTTCGTTGCGCAGGCTGGTGGAACGCAGGCGCCCGCCTTGCAGGGTCAGGCCGTCGATGTCGTTGGAGGTCAGGCTGGCGCCCTGGTAGGACGGCGGCAGCAGGCGGATATCACTGAAGCTCAGCACCGGCAGGTTGGGCTGCAATTCGCCGACCCGCAGTTCGGTTTTTGCCAGCCGCAGTTTCAGCGCCGCGCCCAGGCGGCTGTAGCTGTCGGCCGCTTCGCCATCCTCCTGCACCGGCAGCAACCCGGTGTTGACCCGGCCCTCGCCGCTGTCCAGCTTCAGCCCCAGGGTGCCGATGGCATCGACCCCGACGCCGACCAGCCCCGGCATATAGCCGGATTTGAAGTTGAGGATGAAGCCTTGCGCCCATTCCTGGGCCATGGACTTTTCCGGGCCGCGAATGTCCGAATAGTCGCGGCTGAAAAAATAGTTGCGGGCTTGCAGGGTGGCGCTGGCGTCTTTGATAAAGCCGCCCTCGTCAGCCAGCAGGGACAGGGGGGCACCAAGACACAGCGCGCTGGAGACCAGCACGGTCGGGGTCATCGCAGGTTTCATTGCTTTTACTCTTATTGTTATTGAAAGCAGTTCACTGCGGCGCAGGCTAGGGGCTGGGGAAGGTGGGCAATATCCGCTTTTTGCAGACCTGTATCCGCTTTGTGCAAGGGCCGTTCGGCCCCGGTGCGGGGGGCTTCAGGTCTTGCTGGCGCGCAGTTCGTCGATCATGCGCAAGCAGTGGCTAAGCCCCGGCGAGACATCGGCGACCCGACGGCTGAGGATGATCGGCGAGGTGGCGTTGCTTTCCAGCAGCGGGCTGAAGCCGATGTCGTCACGGTGCAGCACCTGGACCGAGGCCGGCACCAGGGTGATGCCGATCCCGGCACCGACCAGGCCGATGGCGGTCTGCAATTCGTTGGTCCATTGGGCAATGCGCACCGTCAGGCCGTGGGAGCTGAACAGTGCAATCACATGGTCGGCGTAGCTCGGGCGCGGGTTGCCGGGGTACAGCACAAAAGGCTCGTCGGCCAACTGGCTGAGGCTCACCGGCTGGCCGAGCAACGGGTGCCCGGCGGGCAGGGCGGCCACTAGCCGGTCTTCGGTCAGCACCCGCTGGACGATGGCCGGGTCGTCGATGCGGATCCGCCCGAAGCCGACATCGATGCGCCCGGCCTTGAGGGCTTCGACCTGTTGCAGGGTGGTCATTTCCGACAGGCCCAGCTCCAGTTCCAGGGTCTCGTCGCTGCGCAGGCGACGGATCAGTTGCGGCAGGACGCCGTACAGGGTCGAAGGCGCAAAACCGATGCCGAGCCAGGTTTTCTGCCCCAGGCCGATGCGCCGCGTGTTGTCGCAGACCTTGCCCAGCTGTTCGAGCAGCACGCTGGAGTGCTCATAGAAAAACCGCCCGGCCTCGGTCAGCCGCAGTGGTCGGCCGCGTTCGAGCAGCAGCACCCCCAGTTCCTCTTCCAGTTGCTGGATCTGCCGGCTCAACGGCGGCTGGGCGATGTGCAGGCGCTCGGCGGCCTTGGTGAAGTTCAGGGTTTGACCCAGCACCTGGAAGTAACGCAGATGACGCAGCTCCATACCGCCTCCGAGGAAATTCTTGAATACCTTTAAGGTATCGAACCAGACCAATTCTATATTGGAACCCCAGAAAAAGCCGTACCAGAATCGGCTGCATAACTTCAAGAACCTGACGGGTATGGAAATGCGTTCTTCTGTCATTGAATCGATCGAGACGATCATCGTCGATCTGCCGACTATTCGTCCGCACAAGCTGGCGATGCACACCATGCAGAACCAGACCCTGGTGCTGATCCGCCTGCGTTGCGCCGACGGCATCGAAGGTATTGGCGAATCCACCACCATCGGCGGCCTGGCCTACGGCAACGAAAGCCCGGACAGCATCAAGACCAATATCGACCGCTTCTTCACCCCGTTGCTGGTCGGCCAGGACAGCAGCAACGTCAACGCCGCCATGCTGCGCCTGGAGCGCAGTATCCGTGGCAACACCTTCGCCAAATCCGGTATTGAAACCGCCTTGCTCGACGCCCAGGGCAAGCGCCTCGGGCTGCCGGTCAGCGAGCTGCTCGGTGGCCGGGTGCGCGACGCCTTGCCGGTGGCCTGGACCCTGGCCAGCGGCGACACCGCCAAGGACATCGCCGAAGCGGAAAAAATGCTCGACCTGCGCCGCCACCGGATCTTCAAGCTGAAGATCGGCGCCGGTGAAGTCGACCGCGACCTGGCCCACGTGATCGCCATCAAGAAAGCCCTGGGCGACCGCGCCAGCGTGCGGGTCGACGTCAACCAGGCCTGGGATGAAGCGGTGGCGGTGCGCGCCTGCCGGATCCTCGGCACAAACGGCATCGACCTGATCGAACAACCCATCTCGCGCAACAACCGTTCCGGCATGGTCCGCCTCAACGCCATCAGCCCGGCGCCGATCATGGCCGATGAATCCATCGAATGCGTGGAAGACGCCTTCAACCTGGCCCGCGAAGGCGCGGCCTCGGTGTTTGCCCTGAAGATCGCCAAAAACGGCGGCCCCCGTGCGGTCCTGCGCACGGCGGCCATTGCCGAGGCGGCGGGCATCGGCCTGTATGGCGGCACCATGCTTGAAGGCGGGATTGGCACCCTGGCCTCGGCCCATGCCTTCCTGACCCTGAGCAAACTGAGCTGGGACACCGAGCTGTTCGGCCCGCTGCTGCTGACCGAAGACATTCTCAGCGAGCCACCGGTGTACCGCGATTTCCAGCTGCACGTCTCGAACGCGCCGGGCCTGGGCCTGAGCCTGGACGAAGAGCGCCTGGCGTTCTTCCGTCGCGATAAAACCTCCACCCTTCATACTGCCTGAGGAGAGCGCCATGCTATTCCACGTCAAAATGACCGTGAACCTTCCGCTCGACATGAACCCCGAACGCGCCGCGCAGCTCAAGGCCGACGAAAAGGCCCTGGCCCAGCGCCTGCAGGAGCAAGGCAAGTGGCGCCACCTGTGGCGCATTGCCGGCCTGTATGCCAACTACAGCGTGTTCGATGTCGACAGCGTGCAGGAACTGCACGACCTACTGATGCAACTGCCGCTGTATCCGTACATGGCTATCGAAGTCAACGCCATGTGCAGGCATCCTTCGTCCATCCGTGAGGACGATCGCTGAGGCGCTGGTCAGTCTGAGAACCACTCTAATAAATACAAGATGAGGAACAATCATGAACGTCAGAATTTCCCACACTGCCGATGCCCAGAAGTTTCTTGAAGAAGCCAGCGGCCAGTTCACCGAAGGCGGCAACCCACGGGCCAAGGCGCTGATCTACCGGATCCTGCGCGACTCGGTGAACATCATCGAAGACCTGGACGTGACCCCGGAAGAGTTCTGGAAGGCCGTCAACTACCTCAACGTCCTGGGCGCACGCCAGGAAGCCGGGCTGCTGGCCGCCGGCCTGGGCCTGGAACACTACCTGGACCTGCTGATGGACGCCGCCGACGAACAGGCCGGCAAAAGCGGTGGCACCCCGCGCACCATCGAAGGCCCGCTGTATGTGGCCGGCGCGCCCCTGACCCAGGGCGAGGCGCGGCTTGATGACGGCGTTGACCCGGGCGTGGTGCTGTTCATGCGCGGCCAGGTCAAGAACACCGCTGGCGAACCGCTGGCCGGCGCCATTGTCGACGTCTGGCATGCCAACACCGGCGGCACTTATTCGTACTTCGATGACAGCCAGTCGGATTTCAACCTGCGCCGGCGCATCGTCACCGACGCCGAAGGCCGCTATCGCTTCCGCAGCATCGTGCCGTCGGGCTACGGTTGCCCGCCGGACGGTCCAACCCAGCAACTGCTCGACCAACTGGGCCGCCATGGCCAGCGTCCGGCGCATATCCACTTCTTTATCTCGGCCGACGACCATCGCCATCTGACCACCCAGATCAACCTGGACGGCGATGAATACCTGCACGACGATTTCGCCTACGCCACTCGCGACGAACTGATCGCCTCGATCACCTTCAGCGAAGACCAGGCGCGGGCCAAGGCCCTGGGCGTCAGCGGGCGCTTTGCCGAAATCGAGTTCGACTTCACCCTGCAGTCCTCGGCCCAGCCGGACGAGCAGCAACGCATGGAGCGAGTACGCGCCCTGGAAGACTGATAAAGGGTGTGCTGATGTTTCCAAACCACGGGATGACCTAGCGGCTGTCCCGTGGTTTTTGGCATTGTGGCGAGCGTTGCGTGATGGGCCAGCGGTGGCGATCGATCACCGTCCGATAATAACAATCAGAGTGACCGGGTTATGGAAACGCATCTGTTGAGTGAGCGCAGTAGGGTGTTTGTACACGCCGATCCCTATGCGGTATCCGGCTATGTGAACCAGCACGTAGGCAACCATTGCATCCGCCTGCCCAAGTCCGGCAGCCCCCAGGCCAGCCTCAATCACCGCCAGTTCGCCAGCCTCGACCTGTGCAGCATCAGCTACGGCGGCAGCGTACGCGTGACCTCGCCGGCGCTGGAGACCATCTACCACCTGCAAGTGCTGTTGCGCGGCCATTGCCTGTGGCGTGGCCATCGCCAGGAACACTACTTCGCCCCCGGGGAGTTGCTGCTGATCAACCCCGATGACCCGGTGGACCTGACGTATTCCGACGATTGCGAAAAATTCATCATCAAGATGCCCACCCGCCTGCTCGAATCGGTATGCCAGGAACAGCGCTGGCTGTATCCGGGGCAGGGCGTGCGCTTCCTGGAAAACCGCTACCAGCTGCATGAGCTGGAGGGCTTCATCCACCTGTTGAGCATGGTCTGCCGTGAAGCCGAGGCCGCCGAGCGCATGCCCAGGGTGCAGGAGCACTATGCGCAGATCGTGGTGAGCAAGATGCTCAGCCTGATGAAAACCAATGTCCGGCGCGCAGGGCTGGGTTCGTCCTCGGCGACCTTTGAGCTGATTGCCGATTACATCGAAAACAACCTCAAGCAAGACATCGGCTGCGAAGAACTGGCGCAGCAGGCGCAGATGAGCCTGCGTTCGCTGTACGGCCTGTTTGAACGCAACGCCCGCACCACGCCCAAACACTACATCCGCCAGAAGAAACTGGAACGGGTCAACGCCTGCCTCAGCGACCCCAGCTGCAACGTGCGCAACGTCACCGAACTGGCG
This sequence comes from Pseudomonas sp. CF161, assembly GCF_000416215.1. Classification (NCBI taxonomy): domain Bacteria; kingdom Pseudomonadati; phylum Pseudomonadota; class Gammaproteobacteria; order Pseudomonadales; family Pseudomonadaceae; genus Pseudomonas; species Pseudomonas sp. CF161. The sequence continues at coordinate 34,117 of NZ_ATLP01000060.1, read as the reverse complement.
ATGGATTTCGGATTTCTGCACCTGGGGCGCTTCTCCGAAAACTACCGCAAGCAATTCGGCGAACTGCCTTCCGATACCCTCAAGCGGCGGCATTGATCCGCCTCGCGACGCCTTCACCTGAATAGCGCTGCGCCCATGCCGGCCAGCGCAGTCCCGTGCCTCGGCAGCGGCTACCGGATTTGCACAAAACGGATAGTGGTCTGCAGTCAGCGGATATTGCGTCTCCCCCCCGCGCCCTAGGATGAGCCTGCCTGAATAAAAACAATGGAGGCGGCGGCCATGTCCCTGCGACCCGAATACCTTCACTCCCTGCTTGAAGAAGATAAAGAGCAGGGCGTCTACCGCTGCAAGCGGGAGATGTTCACCGACCCTCGTCTGTTCGATCTGGAGATGCAGCACATCTTCGAAGGCAACTGGCTGTACCTCGCCCACGAGAGTCAGATCCCCAACAACAACGATTACTACACCACCACCATGGGCCGCCAATCGATCTTCATTGCGCGCAACAAGGAGGGGGTGCTCAACGCCTTTATCAACGCCTGCAGTCATCGCGGCGCCATGCTCTGCCGGCACAAGACCGGCAATAAATCCTCCTACACCTGCCCGTTCCACGGCTGGACCTTCAACAACTCCGGCAAGCTGCTCAAGGTCAAGGACCCGGCTGCTGCGGGTTACCCCTCGAGTTTCAACTGCGAAGGCTCCCATGACCTGACCAAGGTCGCGCGCTTCGAGTCCTACCGCGGCTTCCTGTTCGGCAGCCTCAAGGCCGACGTCGCGCCGCTGGTGGAGCACCTGGGGGAGTCGGCAAAAATCATCGACATGATCGTCGACCAGTCCGTCGACGGCCTGGAGGTGCTGCGCGGCTCCTCGAGCTACATCTACGAAGGCAACTGGAAGCTCACCGCCGAAAACGGCGCCGACGGCTACCACGTCAGCTCGGTGCACTGGAACTACGCCGCCACCCAGAACCAGCGCAAGCAGCGTGAGGCTGGCGAAGACATCCGCACCATGAGCGCCGGCAGCTGGGCCAAGCAGGGCGGAGGTTTCTACTCCTTCGACAAGGGCCACATGCTGCTCTGGACCCGCTGGTCCAACCCTGAGGATCGCCCGCTGTACGAGCGCCGTGACGAGCTGGCCCGGGACTTCGGCCAGGCCCGTGCCGACTGGATGCTCGAGAACTCGCGCAACCTGTGCCTGTACCCCAACGTCTACCTCATGGACCAGTTCAGCTCGCAGATCCGCATCGCCCGGCCGATCTCCGTGGACCGCACCGAAATCACCATCTACTGCATCGCGCCCAAGGGCGAAAGCGACCACGCCCGCTCCAGCCGGATTCGCCAGTACGAAGACTTCTTCAACGTCAGCGGCATGGCCACCCCCGATGACCTCGAAGAATTCCGCTCCTGCCAGATGGGCTACCAGGGCAGCACCACGGCCTGGAACGACATGTCCCGCGGCGCCGAGCACTGGGTCGAAGGCCCGGACGCGGCGGCGCAAGAGATCGACCTCAAGCCCATCCTCAGCGGCGTGCGCACCGAGGACGAAGGCCTGTTCGTGATGCAGCACAAGTACTGGCAGGAAACCATGCTCCGCGCCCTGGCAGCCGACGAGTCGCGCAAGATCGCCGTGGAGGCCGTGTCATGAGCATTTCCTATGAGGCCGTGCGCGACTTCCTGTATCGCGAAGCCCGTTACCTGGACGACAAGGACTGGGACAGCTGGCTGGAACTCTACGCCGCCGACGCCACCTTCTGGATGCCGTCCTGGGACGACAACGACCAACTCACCGAAGACCCGCAGCGGGAAATCTCGCTGATCTGGTACGGCAACCGCTGCGGCCTCGAAGACCGCGTGTTCCGGATCAAGACCGAGCGCTCCAGCGCGAGCATTCCCGACACCCGCACCTCGCACAACCTGAGCAATATCGAGCTGCTGGAGCAGGGCGACGGCCTGTGCCGCGTGCGCTTCAACTGGCACACCCTGAGCTTTCGCTACAAGACCGTGGACAGCTACTTCGGCAGCAGTTTCTACACCCTGGATGTGCGCGGCGAAAACCCGCTGATCCTGGCCAAGAAAGTCATCCTGAAGAACGATTACGTTCGTCAGGTCGTCGATTTCTACCACCTCTGAGGCGACTGCCATGACTCATCAAATCGCACTCAACTTCGAAGACGGGGTGACCCGCTTCGTCGCCGCCAACGCCGGGGAAACCGTGGCCGACGCCGCCTATCGGCAAGGCATTAACATCCCCCTGGATTGCCGCGACGGCGCCTGCGGCACCTGCAAATGCTTTGCCGAAGCTGGGCGCTACGACCTGGGCGAGGACTACATCGACGACGCCTTGACCGCCGACGAAGCCGAGCAGGGTTTTGTCCTCACCTGCCAGATGCGCGCCTTGAGCGATTGCGTGGTGCGGGTGCCGGCGTCGTCCCAGGTGTGCCGCGCTGCCCAGGCGACCTTCACCGCCAGCATCAGCGCGGTGCGCCAGCTGTCCGACAGCACCATTGCCCTGTCGATCAAGGGCGAGGCCTTGAGCAAGCTGGCGTTCCTGCCGGGGCAGTACGTGAACCTCGCGGTGCCGGGCAGCGAGCAGAGCCGGGCCTATTCCTTCAGCTCCCTGCAGCGCGATGGCGAGGTCAGCTTTCTGATTCGCAACGTGCCCGGCGGGCTGATGAGCAGCTTCCTCACCGGGCGGGCTTTGGCCGGCGACAGCATGAGCCTGGCCGGCCCCCTGGGCAGCTTCTACCTGCGGGACATCCGCCGGCCGCTGTTGCTGCTGGCCGGCGGCACCGGCCTTGCGCCCTTTACCGCGATGCTGGAGAAAATCGCCGAGCAGGGCAGCGAGCACCCGTTGCACCTGATCTACGGCGTGACCAACGACTTCGACCTGGTGGAGCTGGACCGCCTGCAAGCCCTGGCCGCGCGCATCCCCAACTTCAGTTTCAGCGCCTGCGTGGCCAACCCCGAAAGCCGGCACCCGCTCAAGGGCTACGTGACCCAGCACATCGAACCCCAGCACCTGAATGGCGGGGACGTGGATGTGTACCTCTGCGGCCCGCCGCCGATGGTCGAGGCGGTGAGCCAGTTCATTCGCGAGCAGGGCATCGCCCCGGCGAATTTCTACTACGAAAAGTTCGCCGCCAGCGCGGCCTGAGCTTCGCGGGCGTTACCGGCGCGGGCGGATGGCCCGCGCCGTCGCCCGTCATTGACCGGAGGTTGCTATGCACCGATTTCACGAAAAAATCGCCCTGGTCACCGGCGCCGCCCAAGGCATCGGCCGCCGCGTGGCCGAGCGCCTGGCCGCAGAGGGCGCACGGCTGATCCTGGTGGACCGCTCCGAGCTGGTGTTTGAACTGCAGGCTGAGCTGGCGCCCGAGCATCAGGTGCTGGCCCTGACCGCCGACCTTGAGCAGTACAGCGAATGCGAGCGGGTGATGGCCTCGGCGGTCGAGCGCTTCGGGCGCCTCGATGTGCTGGTCAACAACGTGGGCGGCACCATTTGGGCCAAGCCTTTCGAGCACTACGAGCCGGCGCAGATCGAGGCCGAGGTGCGGCGCTCGCTGTTCCCGACCCTGTGGTGCTGCCATGCCGCGCTGCCGTACATGCTGGAGCAGGGCAGCGGCGCCATCGTCAACGTCTCGTCCATCGCCACCCGCAGCATCAACCGCGTGCCTTATGGCGCGGCCAAGGGCGGGGTGAATGCGCTCACCGCCTGCCTGGCGTTTGAAACCGCCGGCCGCGGAGTGCGGGTCAATGCCACGGCCCCGGGCGGCACCGAAGCGCCGCCGCGGCGCATCCCGCGCAACAGCGCCGAGCAGAGCGCCGAGGAAAAAATCTGGTACCAGCAAATCGTCGACCAGACCGTCGACAGCACCCTGATGAAACGCTACGGCACCATCGACGAGCAGGCGGCGGCGATCCTGTTTCTGGCCTCCGACGAGGCGTCCTACATCACTGGCATGGTCATGCCGGTAGGCGGTGGTGACCAGGGCTGAACCCGACTGCCGCACAGACTTTCGCTTTCTAAAAAAACAACAACAAGAGTCAGATGCCATGCGAAAAATAGACAGCAATCAATTGATCGACGAGGCGCGTTTCAACGCCTTCCACTGGCGCGTGCTGTTCTGGTGCGCGCTGATCATCATCTTCGACGGCTACGATCTGGTGATCTACGGCGTGGTGCTGCCGGTGCTGATGAAAGAGTGGGGCCTGAGCCCCTTGCAGGCCGGGGCCCTGGGCAGCTATGCGCTGTTTGGCATGATGTTCGGCGCGCTGTTTTTCGGCTCGTTATCCGACCGCATCGGGCGCAAGAAGGTGATTGCGATCTGCGTGATCCTGTTCAGCGGCTTCACCGTGCTCAACGGGTTTGCCAGCACCCCGACCCAGTTCGGCATCTGCCGCTTTATCGCCGGCCTGGGCATTGGCGGGGTGATGCCCAATGTGGTGGCGCTGATGAGTGAGTACGCGCCGAAGAAAATCCGCAGCACCCTGGTGGCGATCATGTTCAGCGGCTACTCGGTGGGCGGCATGCTGTCGGCTGGGCTGGGCATTGTGCTGTTGCCGAATTTCGGCTGGCAGTCGGTGTTTTACGTGGCGGTGATTCCGTTGCTGTTGCTGCCGTTGATCCTCAAGTTCTTGCCGGAATCGGTAGGGTTCATGCTGCGCCAGGGCCGTGAGGACGAAGCGCGTCAGGTGCTGCAACGCATCGAGCCGAGCTTTGTGCCGCAAGCCGGCGACGAGTTCAGCAAGGCTGCGCTCAAGGCCGCCGGGGCGCCGGTGGTGCAACTTTTCCGTGATGGCCGGGCGCTGAGCACGCTGATGCTGTGGGTGGCGTTTTTCTGCTGCCTGCTGATGGTCTACGCGCTCAATTCCTGGTTGCCCAAGTTGATGGCCAGCGCCGGCTATGGCCTGGGGTCGAGCCTGATGTTCCTGCTGGTGCTGAACTTCGGCGCGATCTTCGGGGCAGTGGGCGGTGGCTGGATCGGCGACCGGCTGAACCTGCAAAAGGTGCTGGTGGCGTTTTTCGTGTTGGCCGCGCTGTCCATCAGCCTGCTGGGCTTCAAGAGCCCGACCGGGTTGCTGTACGGCTTGATCGCCATCGCCGGAGCCACCACTATCGGCACCCAGATCCTGGCCTATGCCTGTGTCGCCCAGTTCTACCCCATGGCCATTCGCTCCACCGGTTTGGGCTGGGCCTCGGGAGTGGGGCGCAGCGGGGCGATTGTCGGGCCGATCCTGGGCGGCGCCCTGGTCGCCATCGAGCTGCCGTTGCACTACAACTTTATGGCGTTTGCGATTCCGGGAGCGGTCGCGGCCCTGGCCATGTGCTTTGTCTACCCGCGTCAGGCCCGGCCCGCGCCAGTGGCTGCCGCCGGTGCGCCGTCGCTCTAGAACCTGCGGGCGAAGGAGCGCCCGCATTGTTTTCCCCAGGTGTTGGAGCCTGCATGAATAAGCTGCTCAAGGATTTCTCGTTGTCGGCGACGGTGGCCGGATTTATCGCCACCCTGATTTCCTATGCCGGGCCGCTGGTGATCGTGTTCCAGGCGGCCAAGGCCGCCGGGCTGCCCCAGGAGGTGCTGTCGTCGTGGATCTGGGCGATCTCCATCGGCAGCGGTGTGCTTGGCATTGTCCTCAGCCTGCGCTTCAAGGTGCCGGTGATCATCGCCTGGTCGGCCCCCGGCTCGGCGCTGCTGGTGGGCCTGTTGCCCGGCATCAGCCTGAATGAAGCGGTGGGCGCCTACCTGGTGGCCAGCGCGTTGATCTTGCTGGTGGGGCTGTGCGGCATTTTCGACAAGATCATCGGCCGCCTGCCGGCGGCGATTTCGGCGGCGATGCTGGCCGGGATCCTGTTCAGCTTCGGCACCCAGTTATTCCGCTCGATGGCCGACAAGCCGCTGCTGGTGGGGGCGATGTTTGCCACCTACCTGCTGTTCAAACGGGTATGGCCGCGTTATGCGGTGCTGGCGGTGTTGCTGGTGGGCTGCGCGATCTCCCTGGGCTCGGGCGAGATCAATCAGTCGGCGCTGGTCATCGGCCTGGCCACGCCCCATTGGATCAGCCCGGCCTTCAGCTGGGGCGCCGTATTCAACGTGGCCTTGCCGCTGGTGGTGGTGGCGCTGACCGGGCAGTTCGTGCCGGGCATCGCCGTGCTGCGCAACGACGGTTACACCACCCCGGCCAGCCCGATCATCGCCAGCAGTGGCCTGGCCAGCCTGTTGCTGGCGCCGTTCGGTTGCCACGGCCTGACCCTGGCGGCGATCACTGCCGCCATCTGCACCGGCCGCGAATCCCATGAAGACCCGGACAAGCGCTATATGGCCGGGGTCATGGGCGGGGTCTTCTATCTGCTGCTGGGGGTGTTCGGCGCGACCCTGGTGTCGCTGTTCAGCGCCTTCCCCCGGGCGTTGATCGCGGCCCTGGCCGGCCTGGCGCTGTTCGCCGCCATTGGTGGCGCGCTGAGCGGAGCGATGGCGGTGCCCAGGGACCGCGAGGCGGCGCTGATCACCTTCCTGGTCACCGCCTCGGGCATGTCCTTGTTCGGCTTGTCGGCGGCGTTTTGGGGCCTGATCTTCGGCCTGGTGGCCCACGCCGTGCTGACCCTGCGCCGGCCGCGTGCGGTCCCGGCCGGCACGTAGCCGGCTCCGGCCCGAAACTGATTCACCAGGCCCATCTGCTGCGTCGCCAAGCCGTTGAGCAGGACAACTGTCAGGCGGATGGTCAGGCGCTGGAACATACAGCGGCACTCGCAGGCGGGGGGAGGGTGAGCCCCGCAGCAAGCCCTGTGCCAGCTGATGGCAGATGGCCGAGGCGTTGGTTTTTCAAGGCCTATGTCCGGATTGATGCAAACCCCCAGCCCGCCGCCTGTCGCAATTTGCGAAAGCCCTGAGACGCCCTTCGCTGCGCTGTGCTGCCTGGAAAGCGCTGGCGCCAGACCGCAGGTGCACGGCGTCCATTGCGGCCAGCGCAGGCTGGCGGCAGCGCTCACAGCTCGCAGAAAATGAATCATTTCCGATACAACACTTACCCAATCTTTACCTATAAACCGTGCTCAAACCGCTAACTCTGCTGTCTGAAATGCCAGAAACGTTTCTTTCTTTTCGATGATGAGAGTGAGCCCATGATGGTTAAGCGAATGACCCAGGCGGCGGCGCTGATTGCGTTGTTGTCGTCTTTGTCCGGCTGCTGGATGTTCTTCCCGCCGGGCGGCGGTGGCGGAGGCGGTGGTCATGGTGGCGGCCACGGCGGTGGCCCTGGGGGGTATGACGGTGGTGGCCGTGGCGGCCCCGGTGGCGGTGATCGCCGCTGAGTGCTGAAACCCGGGATGGCGGCCGTGAGGCCGCCATTTTCATGTTTCCGTGTCAAACGTCCTTGGGCACGGCAAGGGGCAAGGCCACCACTGGCGCATCGGCCAGGCGCCGTCCGGATTTCTCCATCAGGTACCCGACAATCTCCCGGGGCGTCATTTCGATCTGTGACAACTCCGGGTCCTTGAACCAGTCGTCCGGCCAGAAGATCAGGTCCGAGGCATTGGCATTGTCAAAGTTGGTTTCCAGCAGCTGCAGGGCGTAATTCACATCCGAATCATCGCCGCCGCTGGTGCAGACAAACGCCGCCAGGGCGCAGGCCTCGTCGAAGCTCAAATCCTCCACGTATTTGTTCTGGTGAAACGCCGAGCGGATAAAGTCATCCTCGCTGGTGTAACTGTAGAAGTCGCGAAACTCGTGGAATTCGAAAGGTCGGCTGGCGACGCTGTTCCACTGTTCGATCAGCGCAATGATGCCGGGGTCGTCTTCATCGCGGTGTTGCTCCATCAGGTTATCCAGGGCTTGGAGCAGGGCGTTCATCGCGGCCCGTTGCTCGGTGTTTGGGCGTCGCGGTTGCAGCCGATCCGGAATGGCCATGCAAGGCTCCTGTGCAGCGAAATAAATGTTAAGGGGGCTGATGTCTAATGCCGCAAGCGGCAGCGGGCGCCATGCTACCTGAGCGCCGCGGCCAGGGGCAGGCATCAGCCGATCCGATCGCCACCCAGGGCGTCGCGCTGCATCGATTGCAGGTTGCGCTCGATGGTTTCGCAGATGGTTTCCATCTGGATCTGATGTTCGCTGGCCCGAAACGGGCTTTGCAGGTCGGTGCCGATGCGTTCGATGGCCAGCAGCATAAAGCCGACCACGGTCGAGGCCAGCGGGGTGTACCAGCCCAGGGACTCCACCAGGCCCACCGGCACGATCAGGCAGAACAGCGAAATAAACAGCCGTGGAAAATACACATAGGGGTAGGGCAGCGGCGTGTTGGCGATCCGCTCCATGCCGCCCTGGCTGTTGGACAGCTCGACTAGGGTGGTTTCCAGGCGCGCCAGGCGAATACTGTCCAAGCGCCCGGCCTTGTACTCCTTGGCCAGCAGCGCCGCCGAGCCATTGAGAATGTCATTGGCAAAGTTGTTGGTGGCGCCGCTGCGGGCAAATTCCTCGGTGGGAATGAACGCCCGCACTTCATCCGGGCACGGCTGGCCCTTGAGGTGCGCCGCCAGGCAATTCACATAGGCCACGTGGCGGCGCAGCAGGGTGGATTTCACCGGGTTCACGTCGCTTCCCGGGTCATCCAGCAGGGTCAGCACTTGCCGGGCGAAGCTGCGGGAATTGTTGACCATCGCCCCCCACAGCGTCCGCGCTTCCCACCAGCGGTTATAGGCGCTGCTGTTGCGAAAACTGATCAGCACCACCAGCGCCGAGCCGAGCAGGGTCAGGGGCATCAGCGGCAGGTTGATCTTGCTGTTGAGAAACAGCATGAAGTCCACGGTGACCGCCACATCCCAGATCAGCAGCCAGAACAGGGCCCAGCCCACGTAGCCCAGGGTCTTGATGATCAGGCGGTATTTTTTGACGATGGCAGCTTTCAAACGGGAACCTCGCAACGGGCGGTAAACATCAATGCCCTAGCTCGGACGCCGGTTGCCGGGGAAAGGTTCGCCGGCCGCCGCAATCAATGATCCCCAGGCCTGAATCGTTTCAGGCCGGCTGCGGCGCTGCACGCACCACGGCCTGGGGGCTGGCCGTCAACAGCAGCCGCGCACACAGGCCACCCTCGGCGCGGTTGTGCAGCTCCAGCTGGCTGCCGATCTTGCCCGCGATCATGTTGACGATCGCCAGCCCCAGGCCTGCGCCGTTGGCATTGCCCTGGCTGTAGAAGCGCTCCAGCAGCCGCGCCCGGTCCTGTTCGTCGATGCCGGGGCCCGAATCCTCGACGCTGAGGTGGATCGCCCCCGACGCCTGGGGTTGCACCCGGACCCAGACTTCGCTGCCAGGCGGCGAGAAGTTCAGGGCATTGGTCACCAGGTTCTGCAGGGCAATGGCCAGGGCCACCGGGTCGGTGTCGACCTGGCATGTCTCGTCGCCGTCCAGCACCAGTTCGACGTCCTTTTCCAGGGCCAGGGGCGTCAGCTCCGCCAGCTCTTCGCGGACCAGGGCGGTGAGCTGCACGGTGCTGCGGGTGGGGTTGTTCAACTGCGGCTCGATCCGCGCCATGGTCAGCAACTGGCTGCCGATGCGGGTCGCGCGATCGACCCCGCTGACCAGAAAGTCCAGGGCCTCGCGCCGCTGTTGCGGGGTGCCGGCGCTCTGCGCGTTTTGCGCGTGGATCCGCAGAATCGCCAGGGGCGTGCGCAGTTCGTGGGCGGCATCGGCGATAAAGCGCCGCTCGCGTTCGAGCAGGGTGTCGATCTGCGCCAGCAACTGGTTGAGTGCGGTGTGCATGGGCTCCAGGTCCCGGGGCAGGGGCTTGAGCTGCAAGGGTTGCAGGGTTGCGGTGTTGCGCCCGCGTATGGCCTGGGCCATGGCCCGCAGGGGTTTCAGGCCCCAGCCGATGCTGAGCCAGATCAGCAGCGCCAGCAGTGGCACGCCGATCAGGGTCGGCGACAGGGTGTGGCGCATGATGCGCTGGATCAGGTCCTGGCGAATGTCGTCGCGTTCGCCGACCCAGATCAGCAGTCCCTGCTGGTCGTCGGCCAGGAGGAAGGCGCACCATTCGTTGCCGTTGCCGTTGTCGTCGATGTCGTGGGAGCCCAGGGTGGTGGGCGGTGCCTTGAGCTCCGGGGCTTCGGCGGAGCGCACCAGCAACTGGCCGTCGCTGCGCCAGACCTGGAACGTCAGGCGGGTTTCGTAGGGGTGGGCCACCCCGTCTTCGCCGACCCGGCTCATGGCCTGGTCGAAGGCCTGGTACAGCCGGTCCCAGTCCGCCTCGCCGGGGTCGCGCTGGCGCAATACGCCTTGCAGCAGGCGCGCGCTCTGCGCCAGTTGGGCGTCGTACACCTCTTCGATTTCATGGTGGCTGTCGCGCAGCACCAGCCAGCTGATCAGCACATCCCCCAGCAGCACCAGGAGCAGCACCGGCAGCAGAATCCGCGCACGTACCGAGTTCATGGCTTGAGCTCCAGCACGTAACCCACGCCGCGCACGGTGCGGATCAGCTCGGCGCAGAGCTTTTTGCGCAGGTTGTGGATCAGCACTTCCAGGGTGTTGCTCTCGACCCGGTCCTGCCAGCCGTACAGCGCCCGCGACAGGCGTTCGCGGGTCACCACCTTGCCCGGGCGCACCATCAGTTGGTGCAGCAGTTGGTACTCCATGGGCGTGACCACGATGTCCTGGCCCTGGTAGCTGACCTGCTGCGTGGCCGGGTCGAGACTGACCCCGGCGTGCTCCAGCAGCGGCTGCGCCCGGCCCTGGCTGCGGCGCAACAGGGCGCGGACCCGGGCCTTGAATTCCTCGACATCGAACGGCTTGACCAGGTAGTCGTCGGCCCCGGCGTCCAGCCCGGCAATGCGCTCGGCGGTGCCGTCGCGGGCCGTGAGGATCAGCACCGGCAGGTCGTGCTGCTCGGCGCGCAGTTGTTGCAGCAATTGCAGGCCGTCGAGGCGCGGCAGGCCCAGGTCCAGCAGCAACAGGTCGAAGCTCTCGCTGCGCAGGGCATGCAGGGCGCCGAGGCCGTCCTGCAGCCAGTCCAGGGTGTAGCCCTCGGCGCTCAAGGCCACGCGAATACCCTGGCCCAGGGCACGATCATCTTCGACAAGGAGCAGGCGCATGGTGGGGTCTCGGTAGGGAAGCAGGCGCTGGAACGGCGGCATGATGACGCCAGGCGTGGCGCTCCGGCAGTGCCTTGTGTCGGGAAAGATGTAACGGCTCGTTGCCAACTAAGGTTGCCCTAAGCTTGGTTTTGCACAGTGCGCTCTCCCTCATCAGACGAGAGCGTTCCCATGCGTAAAATTCTCCTGTTGTCCCTGATCATCGCCAGCCCCCTGGCCGTTGCCGGCCCGCAATGCACCACCGCCGAGCGCTCGCAATGGCAGGACCAGAAGGCCTTCCAGGAACAGCTCAAGGCCCAGGGTTACGAGATCAGCAAGTTCAAGGTCACCGACGGCAACTGCTACGAGATCTACGGCTTTGACAAAGACAAGCGCAAGGTCGAGATCTACCACGATCCGGTGACCGGCAAAGCGGTCAAGACCGAGATCAAGGGCTGATGCCAGCCGAGTCCCTGCGCCTCTGGGACCCCGTGGTCAGGCTGTTTCACCTGTCCATCGCCGGGGTCTTCGTCGGCAACTACTTCTTCAGTGAAGCCGGTGACGACTGGCACATCTGGCTCGGCTACTACGCCATGGCCTGGTTGCTGGTGCGCACGGTGTGGGGATTCATCGGCCCGCGCAGCGCGCGCTGGGCAGACTTCTGGCCGACGCCGGGCCGGCTCAAGGCGCACTTGCGCTCGCTGCTGGAGCGGCGTGCGGCCCACCGCCTGGGCCATTCGCCCCTGGGCGCGCTGGTGATGCTGCTGATGCTGCTGGCGTTGCTGATCATCGGCCTCAGCGGCTGGGCCATGGAGGAGGTGGATGCCCTGTGGGGCGCCGACTGGCCGCTGCTGGTGCATGAAACCACGGCCAATGTGCTGCTGGGCCTGGTGGGCGTGCATGTCTGCGCCGCGTTGTACGAGAGCTTCCAGGTGCGCGACAACCTGCCGTTGTCGATGCTCACCGGTCGCCGTCGACGCCTGCCGGATGACGCCGCGCCCTGACTGTTGTTTTCCTTGTTCCCACCCTGCATCTGCAACGGGCTCTTTATGCGTGCGCTTCCTGATCGCCTGATGTCTATCGGCTGTGGCCTGCTTCTGCTGGGGGTGTTCCTTGCCGCCTGGCTTAGCCATCCGCCCCACGAGCTGGCGCCGTTTGCCGAGGCCGGTCCCGCGACCGTCGCCACGGCGGCCGAGGCCCGCCCGCAATACAGCAGCCGTTTCGTGTCTTCGGAACTGAATGATTTCGTGCACTCGTCCTCGGTCACCGCCTTGCCCGGTGGCGACCTGATGGCCGTGTGGTTTGCCGGCTCCCGGGAGGGCGCCGCCGACGTCCAGGTGCGCAGTGCGCGCTTTGACGCCAAGAGCGGCGAGTGGGGCGCGGAACAGGTGTTGGCGACCCGGGAAAGCACCCGCTCCGGCACCCAGCGCTACATTCGCAAACTGGGCAACCCGGTGATTGCCCTGGCCCCGGATAACCGCCTGTGGATGTTCTATGTCTCGGTGTCGGTGGGCGGCTGGGCCACGAGTGCGATCAACGTGATGGTCTCCGACGACCTCGGGCAGCACTGGAGCGCGCCACGGCAACTGATCACCTCGCCGTTCTTCAATATCAGCACCCTGGTCCGCGCCGCGCCGGTGTTCCATGCCGACGGTTCCATCGGCCTGCCGGTGTACCACGAGTTCATGGGCAAGTTCGCCGAGTACCTGTACCTGAGCAGCGATGGCCAGGTGGTGGATAAATTCCGCATCAGCCGGGGCAAAAACTCCCTGCAGCCGACCATCGTGCCCCAGGACGGGCGCCGCGCCATCGCCATGCTGCGTTACGCCGGCGACAGCCATCATCGGGTCCTGGCCAGCCGCACCGAAGACGCCGGGCAGACCTGGAGCGAGCCCTATCCGCTGGAGCCGTCCAACCCCAATTCGTCCCTGGCCGCCGTGGGCACCGCCGACAACGGCTTGCTGGTGGCCCTCAACGACCTGCAGGACGGGCGCTTCAAGCTCAGCCTGTACGGCACCGATGCCGACCTCAATCAATGGCGCAGCGTGGTGGAGCTGGACCAGTCTCCCGACCCCTTGGGCCAGCCGTTCTCGCCCGAGGCCTACAAGGAAATCATCGGCGAGGGCTTTCGCGCCTCCAGCGGCGCCCGGCGCCTGCCTTTGGAACAACGCTTCCTGAGCAACCTCGACTATCGGGTGTGCAAGCCCCGGGGCTGCGATTTCGAGTACGAATACCCGTACTTCAGCCGCAGCGCCGACGGCATGTACCACCTGGTCTACTCGTGGAATAACACCTTTATCAAACATGTCAGCTTCAACGAGGCCTGGCTGGCGGAGCGCCTGTGATGTTTTCTCTATGGCAAGCCCATCTGAGTTTTATCCTCCTGAGTTTTGTCCTGCTGGGCAGCCTGCGCCTGACCGCGCCCTGGCGGCCCTGGCTGTTGCCGGTGCTGGCACTGCTGAGCTTTGTCCCGATTAATGGTTTGTCGCTGGCCGCCTATGTGCGCAGCTTTACCGATGATCTGGCCATCAGCACCCTGGTGTTGCTGGGCTGGGTCAGCCTGCTGCGCCTGGGGGTGGTGCAGCCGTTGCCGCGCGGGCAGCGGCGGCAGGTGGTGCTGCTGTTCGGGCTGCTGGCCCTGAGCCTGTACCCGGCCACCCTCGGCCTGACCTATGTCGATCCGTACCGCTGGGGCTTCAACCCGCGACCGATGATCGTGCTCATGGGCGCGGCGGCGCTGGTGCTGCTGTGGCTGCGCAACCCCCTGGGCGTGTGGATGCTGGGGGCGGGCACCCTGGCTTTTGCGCTGCGGCTCAAGGCTTCGGAAAACTACTGGGACTACCTGATCGACCCCTTGCTGGCGGGCTATTGTCTGGTGGCCGGGTGCGGCCTGCTGGCTGCAGCCGGCTGGCGCTGGCTGCGGCGGCGCCCGCGAGCCCGGGCGGGTCAGTTGAAACCTTCGCTTTGACAACACAGAGGTAAACATGGGGTGGTTGCAATCACGCCGCCTGCGCTACGGCGTGGGCGCGATCGGCTTGGTATTTGCGCTGCTGGCGCTGTTGCGGCTGGTATTTGTGCTGGGGTTCTCCGGGATTGACCTGGCGGCCGTTGAAGACAACGCGCAGCTGCTGCAAACCCTGGGCATCGGCCTGCGCTTCGACCTGCGTCTGGCCTTGCTGCTGCTGCTGCCCCTGGCGCTGCTGGCCTGGCTGCCGCGCTGGAACCTGCTGCGGGTGCCGGCCCTGCGCTGGCTGGCCCGGGGGTATCTGCTGCTGGTGCTGGGGGCGGTGGGGCTGGTGTACATCGTCGATTTCGGCCACTACGCCTACCTCGGCGTGCGCATCAACGCCACGGTATTGCGTTACCTCGACGACGCGCAGATCTCGCGGCAAATGGTCTGGGAAACCTACCCGGTGCTCTGGATCAGCCTGGCTTGGCTGGCCGCGCTGGGGCTGTGGTATGGGGCCCTGGTCAAGCTGGAGCGGCTGACCCTGGATCGCCCGGCCCGGCCCATCGGGGCCTTGGCCGTGGCCTCGGCCGCCGTGGTGGGGGTTGTCGCCGTGCTGCTGGCGCTGCTGGGGCGAGTGGAAAAGCTCAACCTGGAAAACCCCGTGCCCCTGCGCTGGAGCGATGCGTTTTTCTCCGGCAACAGCCAGGTCGCGGCCCTGGGCCTGAACCCGGTGCTGTTTCTGTACGACACCCTCAAGGCCGGCCAGGCGCAATTCGACGAAGCCCAGGTGCGCCAGCATTACCCGGCTGTGGCCCGTTACCTCGGGGTACAACAGCCGGATGCACAGAGCCTGAACTTCCGCCGTGAGCAGGGGGTACAGCCCTATCGCGCGTCGGGGCAGCGTCCGCCCAATGTCATCTTCGTCATGCTCGAATCCCTCGGCACCAGCGCGGTCGGCGCCTACGGCAACCCGCTGAATCCGACGCCCAACCTGGACAAGCTGGCGAGCCAGAGCTGGTTCTTCAAGCATTTCTACGTGCCGGTCACCGGCACCGCGAAAACCGTGTGGGCCAGCATCACCGGGGTGCCCGACGTCACCCGCCAGGAGACCGCGACCCGCCACCCGCTGATCACCCGCCAGCACAGCCTGATCAACGCCTTCGAGGGCTATCAGCGCCTGTACATGATTGGCGGCAACGCCGGCTGGGCCAACATCAACGCGCTGATCCGCCAGAGCATCGACGGCGTGCAGCTGTATGACGAGGGCTACTGGAAATCGCCGCTGGTGGACGTCTGGGGCATCTCCGACCTCGACCTGTTCAAGGAAAGCGACACCCTGCTGCGCGCAGTGCCCAAGGACCAGCCGTTCTTCGCCTACCTGCAAACCTCCGGCAACCACCGCCCGTTCACCATCCCCAAAAGCAACGACGGCTTTGAGGTCAAACAGCTGACCCTGGACCAGGTGCAAGCCGCCGGCTCCCGCAGCCTGGAGCAATACAACGCCGTGCGCCTGCTGGACTTCAACATCGGCCGCCTGATGGACATCGCCAAGGCGGGGGGCTACTACGACAACACGATTTTTGTGTTCTTCGGCGACCACAACACCCGCATCAGCCAAATCCCCCATATGGCCCCGGCCTTTGAACAACTGGGGCTGGAAAGCAACAACGTGCCGCTGCTGATCCATGCCCCGGGGCTGTTGCAGCCACGGGTGATCGAAGAAGCCGTCG
Organism: Pseudomonas sp. CF161; assembly: GCF_000416215.1. Classification (NCBI taxonomy): domain Bacteria; kingdom Pseudomonadati; phylum Pseudomonadota; class Gammaproteobacteria; order Pseudomonadales; family Pseudomonadaceae; genus Pseudomonas; species Pseudomonas sp. CF161. Next base: position 18,385 of record NZ_ATLP01000060.1, on the reverse strand, counting down.
GCCTTGCTGATCTACTGCCAACGGTGGCCGGCATGGCGGGCATGCCCTTCACCAACGGCGCCATGGGCCGGGATATCCAGCAACCGGCGCCGGAAGGGGAGCGGGTGGTGCCGTTGGTATTAAGGGAAGGGACCTTCCCGGTGATCGGCGGCGTGACCCAGGACTTTCTGCTGCAAATGCAGCACGACGGCAGTGGGCCGACCCTGCACGATTTGGCCTCGCCCACCCCGCGTGACGACGTGGCCCAGCAACACCCTGAAGAGTTTCAGCGCTTGCTGGAATTGACCCGGGGGCTGCATGAAACGGCACGCCTGATGCTTTATCGCAATGTGCGTTAGCTGTAGCCGCTGACGAGGCACGCGGCTGCGCTGGCCGGTGCATGCGCCGTGATCTCAGGGCCAGCGCAACATCACACCCGGCAAGATCCCGCCGTCGTGGCGAGGGAGCTTGCTCCCGCTGGGCCGCAGAGCGGCCCCAAAACCAGCAAGCACGGTGTGTCAGCCGGATGCCAAGCGGACCCATCAGAAGGGCCCAATCGCTGACTCCCCAGCGCCCTTGTCGCAAAGCAGTCAGGCTGAGAGCTCGGCGGTTTGAAGCACGATTGAAAAAACGGAACGGGCTGTCAGTCCGTTCCGTTTTATTAAAACCAGAGGGTGACGTTAGCGTGCCGCTGCCGCCGGCTTGCCGGCACCCAACAACGAATCCACCACCGCCCTGGCCATTTCCACCGAATGGATCATCGACCAAATCAACCCGCGCTCCACGCCGCTGGCGCGTTCGGTGATTTCATCGCTGACTTGCACCGCGCAATCGAGCAGCAGCGACACATGAATCAAGGCTTCTTCGGCGCTGATACCGGCGCGCACGTTGAACAGCGAATCGCGGCCGATTGAGGTGGGGGCGGTGTCTTTCAGGGAACTGAGGATTGATGCCTCGACGTTGTTCGAGGCCAGGGCCAGGCGAATGCGCTGGGTGTCGTGATCGTGTTCGGGGGTTCTGAATTGCCCGGGTAAGGTCAGGGGCGGGTCGGGGACAAGCTTTTTCATGGTGCATCTCCTAGTACAGCTTTAGGAGCCATCACCGTCGCTGCTAAACGATAGGGTGGCGGCCGTTTGCAGGTTAGCAGACCGGTGTACTAGGAACCCGGCGCACCCGAAGGTGCCCTGCGCACGGCCACCATAAAACTGGGGCCGAAAAGAAGCGCCTCGTAAGAGGAGGCACTTTGCGCCTAGTACACGAGCTGCTAAACCCGGTCACTGATATGCAGTGACGAACCGAGCCTAGACAGCGCTTCTCATAGGCGCAAGCGGTTCGGATTCTCTAGGAAAAGTCGCTCAATGGAAAGCGAAGCGCCTTACGTGGAGTGACGAATAGGGATGGGTGTTGGGTTTCGGGATGTAACGCCAGCCTCACCTTTTCCTTGTCAGGTCACTCTTATTTCCGACTTGAAATCGCTATCACTTACAACTGCAAAATTTCACTGCACTTGACTACCCGTTTGCATTCGACCTGACCACAGGTTGCATCGAATTGAGCAGCGCGCCTCGCAACCATGACCCGGCAGAGAGCGACCCATAGTTGCCCTTCGCAGAGATGCAGTCGCTGTCGTGGCTCTCAAATCGGTAGTACTTCTAGGCATCAATAATTTAGTATCCGGGTAACTACATAGGCTCCTACTGAGGCTCCTGTACGACATGAATGAATGCGCAAGTTTGATAGTGCATGCAGCCATCAAGCGAACACTTTGGTGTGAGACCAGCGATGGTAGATCTCATTTGCCACAGGACGACTTGTTAAAGCGAACTGAACCGCTTGTCATTCTCGGTGAAGCGGGCATGGGGAAAACACATCTTCTCAACTGGCTCGGGATGTCTCCAGGTTTTTTCCGTTGCACTGCACGCCAGTTGATCAACCGTCATGACCCGAAAACTTTACTAAATAATGCCGAAGTCTTAGTGATTGATGGGCTGGATGAGGTCAGCAGTCACAAGGACGGAGACGCGGTGGATCTTGTCCTGCGTCAACTCGGAAAACTAGATTACCCTCGCTTCATTCTTGCGTGCCGAGTGGCGGATTGGCGTAGCGCCACGGGTCTTGAGGCTATTCACGAACAGTACCCTCAAAAGCCAGTAGAGTTACACCTTGAGCCATTCAACGAAGATGATGCATCAGCCTTTCTAAGCGCCACACTTGGTGTCACTTCGGCCAAAAATGTGATCGAGCATTTCAATGTACGAGGGCTCAATGGGTTACTCGGTAACCCGCAAACTCTTGAACTAATTGCACGCGTTGCGGGTTCAGGGACATTACCTGGAACGCGCGGCGAACTCTTCGAGCGCGCCATTGAGGTTTTACGAGTTGAGCATAGTGATACCAAGGTCAGTAATCAGACAGGACAGGAAACTGGCCTTGATGCAGCGGGCGCCGCATTTGCCAGTTTGATCCTAACTGGTAGTGAAGCTATTGTTCGAATTTCCGCAGCAAACGTCGCAGAAGGTGAAGTGCAACTCTCCGATATCTCTATTCTTCCCGGAGGAGAGATCCTGGAATCTATGCTTGGTACCCGTCTGTTCAGATCTGACGGCGTCGAGCGGTTTACCTATATTCACCGCCGTGTCGGAGAGTACTTGGGGGCTCGGTGGCTCACGAAGCAGGCAAATACTCCACAAAAACGCAGACGCCTCCTCTCACTTTTTCACAGCTACGGGCTTGTACCCTCGAGCCTTCGAGGCATTCATGCGTGGCTTGCTATGGATCCAGCTTTTACCAAAACTGTTATCGCCGCAGACCCAATGGGATTGATTGAATATGGTGATGCAGATGAACTCACGGCCGACCAGGCTCGCTTGCTTATCAAATCACTGGAGCTTTTGGCAAACGATAACCCTCGTTTTCGCGACTGGGGTCCGTATGCGCTGCGGTGTTTCAGAAGTCCAGGGGTTATCGAGGACATACGGCGACTGATCTCCACACCTGAAACGTCATTCTACCTATGTCTTTTAATGCTAGAAGCAATAAAGGGGAGTGGAATTGCCTCAGCCCTAAGAGGTGAACTGCAGAAAATTGTTCTCGACCCCCAAGCGTATTTTGCGTGTAGGAAAATTGCAGGTGAAATTCTTGTTGAAGCAAATGACGACATTGATTGGCCGACTGTCCTCTACACGTTGGGTATCTCTGGAGATGAGCTTTCGATTCGGCTTGCAATCGAACTGGCTGATGAAGTCGGCTACGAACAATTAGATGCCAATTTTATTGTCAGTCTTGTGGTTGCTTATGCAGAAAGCGGTAGTCGTACGATCGGAGTATTGATGTACCTAGAGAAAAATCTCCCAGATGGTCAAATAGCAGGTGTCCTTGATTTTTTAGCTATAGCAGCAAAATCCTTTGGCAAGGGTGATGAGTGGCCTGGAAATAATGTGCTGACCGATCTTGCTTATCATCTAATCGTTCGTGGCTTAGAGGCAGGTGGTATCTCTGCACACAAGCTTTGGTCTTGGCTAGAGCCTTTTCACTCCCGTGATGGATATCAACGTGACTCTCATCAGAAATTGCACGAACTCATTCGGAGAGACGACAATTTACGGCAGTCTGTTCAGCGGCTAGTGATATTAGAATTGCCCAGTGATTACAGCGCTTATCAGCAAGCATGGCGGCTGAGCGATCGATCCACCGGCTTTACTCTGTCTGACACAGATGTCATCGCGCTACTTAACTGTCTTGACCCCACAGACCACAGCGACGAACGCTGGCGTGATTTAGTCCAGCTTTCACAGCATGACAGTGAAGCAGGTTCAGAGGTACGTGCCGTTGCACGACTCTTTGCTGCTCAGCGTCCAGATTTACTATTATGGATCGACAAGTTATCAGAGCCGACAATACCTGATTGGCAGATCAAACAGACCGAGCAAGAGCGCAAGCGTCTAGCAAAACAAACGGCCATTCATGCAGGACACCGAAGTAGCTATGTGTCTTGCATCGATCAAATGCGCGCAGGTGACTACGGTGCGATAGTTGATCCTGCTAAAGCCTATCTGAACCTTTTTAATGGCATTGAAGATGCACCTGCTCACAAGAGGATTGGGCAGTGGCTCGGAGATGATATTGGTGAGGTCGCGCATGCCGGGTTCGAAGCGTTTCTGATGCTTGATCCACCCCGACCTACAGCGCAGCAAATTGCGATGAGTCTTACTGAGGGCAAGCGGTACGATGCTACGTATATTATCGTTGCCGCACTCGCTGAACGGCAGCGACAAGGCGTAGGGTTCGATAACGTTACTAATGAGCGTTTAATGGCAGGGCTGTTCGAGCTACGCCGTAGTCGCATCGACGACCATGCAGGAATTTCGGGTCTTATTGAGGCTGTTGAAGCTGCCATTCAGACTCGTGGTTGTTGGAAGGAGGCGATGACGCTCTACCATGAGCCGCAACTACAAAAGCGGTGTGTCAATGTAGATGGGCTTTACACGCTGATGCACGATCAAGCACACGTCACAATGAGCACCGAACTCGCCGCCGAGTGGCTGGAGCGGTTCCCAGACTTGCCGATCGTTCCGGAAATCGAGCTAGCTGATAGACTCATCCGCTCGGGAAAATTCGAGGAGTTACGCCGAATCTCAGCGCTTCGCTCTATATCAATGGATGACGAGCGCCGTCGCAATTGGGTTGCGATTGGCGCCATTGTTGATTTCCCGAGCATCAAAGCGCAGCTCGGCGCTCAGCCAATTGAACCTGAATTGTTTTGGCATATACGAAATCGAATCAGCAATCGTTTTAGCGAAGACGTCACTGTACTTCTCAATGCTGAACAGAGTGAATGGGTAATCAATACGTTTCGTTCGGTTTGGCCGATGGTGGAACGCCCAAGCGGGCCTTCGTCAGGTAATTCAAACTTTTGGGATGCAAGCAATTTCATCGTCCAACTCATCCGCCGCCTTGGTAATGATTCCAGCGATGAGGCAATCGATGCATTAGTCCGTTTAAGAGAAGCACCTTTCGATGGCTATTCTGAAGAGATCAAGGTCGTTATTGCAGAGCAGAAGCGCATCCGAGTCGAAGCAGCCTATGTTTCACCGTCGCTTGCTGTTATTGCGGCGATAACACGCAGTCTTCCCCCCATGTCCCTTCTTGATCTACAAACTCTTGCACTTGAAGAACTAGCCATCACCCAGGCAAAGATAAAGAGTGACGATGCTGAGTCCTGGCGCGGATTCTATGACGACACAAAAACTCCATTCGTCGAGGAGCGTTGCCGCGATCACCTTCTAGGCCTTCTACGCCAAGGATCGTCAGGGATCACTTTTGATCCTGAAACTCATGTCGCTGCGGACAAGGAGGTTGACATCACTTGTTCGGCTGGCACACTTCGGATTCCGATCGAGATCAAGGGGCAGTGGCATCCGGAGCTCTGGATGGGATCGGACAGACAGCTTGACGCTCTCTACACTCAAGACTGGCGAGCAGAGGGACGTGGTATTTATCTGGTGCTTTGGTTTGGAGAACAACTGCACACAACCAAGAGGCTGAAGCGTCCAGGACGACACCAGCCGCTTCCAGCGACTGCCGATGAACTGAAGAGCATGCTCGTCGCGACCAGCAAGTCTGCGCAAGAAGGAAGGGTCGCCGTTTTCGTGCTTGATTTAACCCGAGGAGATCCTAGCTGAGGACGAAGTTTGTGGCAGTAGGGTCGAAGGGTATTAAAGAAACTGAGCTGTTTCTAGTTAAACGCATAATGTATGCAGGTATAGCAACGTACGCCATTGCATATATTGTCGATAGATCGTGGCAGGTTTGCAGAAAATCTGCCGACGAATGCCTAATTCTGTCTGAAAGCTACCATCCGTGACCGGCAGCTCCCGGCCGATTCTGTTGAAAAAGTCCAACTCCGTTCCCAAGACAGAAAAGTACGTGCAGGAGATTGAAATCGTTATTCTCAGCAGATGCTTCCGGACGTTGATTTCACGTATCGGCGTGCAAAAGACGTGTTTGTAGTCATCTATACTCGAGCCGTTTGGACAAGCCGACTGTTTTCAACAGAGTCGGCCGATAACTGCCTTCCATAATCGTCTGTTTCTAAATCACAGCTACGAATCAGAGTCGATTCTCAGTTCTCTCTAGTAGGGCCGCGAAGCCCTATCTCTGAGTCATCAGCAAACGTTTTGAACTTTAGGCGTTGAGATAATTACAGCCAACAGCATCGCTGTAAGAACCCTCTTCTTTACCCATAAAACCAGAACGATTTTGCTATCCTGCGCCCCTTTCCCCCTCAGCAAGGAGCGCCCGCATGACCCCGTCCATTGGTGGCTGTACGCAAACAAGGGCTGGTAAACGGCGTTACCTGCCACACCTCCTGGCCCCAGCCCTCCTGCTGGGCCTCGCCCTGACCACCCCCAGCGCCCAAGCCAACCCCACCACCACCTACCGCGGCACCCTCGGTTCCACCCCGGTAGAACTGGCGTTGACGTATGACTCGCAATACGGCGGCGGTTTCTCCGGTTATTGGTTTACCGAAGCCGAGCGTTTGCCCATTCCTTTGGAGCTGACGCCGTTTCGCCAGGGCGCGGGGCTGCTGATCAATATCATGGACAACCCGACCCTGCCGGCAGCAGCCGTGTCGTTGCAGCCGTTCACCGAAGGTGCTGATGCGTTGCAGGGCTCGTTTGTCGATCTGCGCACGGGCGCGCAGCAGCCGTTGCAGTTGCAGCGGGTAACGCGTTTTGGTGACAGTCAGCGGGATGCCTTTGACGGGGATTTGCTGCAGCCGGTGCAGGACAAGGATTTTTATTTCAGTGTGCATGCCGCGCGCAAGGCCGGGGAGGAGGTGGCGCGGGTGGACCGTATTCGGGTGATGAGTCGTGTCACGGGGGCGCAGGTGCAGGAGATCAGTGGGCCGTGGTGCCTGCCTGCGGTTGGCACCGGGACGCTGACGTTCGGGCATTTCCAGGCCGGGTCGCCGATGGATTTTCAGGCCCAGAGTTATCGCCTGGCTGAGTCGGATGGCCGGCTGTTGTGCGGCCCCACTCAGTACTACCTGTACAACCGTGAAAGCCAGCAGTACCTGCGCCATCCGCAGTTGGAGCAGTTTGCGGTGGACGGTACGTTGCGCTTTTCGCCCAGTGGCCAGATGGAGTTCAGCAAGCAGGACTTTATCAATTTCGATCAACGCACGCGGCGTTGGGATTATTACCGGGTGGTCAGCCCGGATCGGCTGGAGTTTCTGTCGTCGGGCGAGGAGCGTTTCTGATGCGTTGGGGTGATTTTTATCGCGGAGTGGCGGCGGGGCTGTTGGTGCTGTGGATGCTGCCGGCGCAGGCGGCCCATGGGGTGTATGAAGGCACGTTGGGCAAGCAGGCGATTGTGCTGACCCTGGGTAACCAGAATGCCGTGTACCAGGGCACTTATGCCTACCAGCGCTATCGCACGCCGATCCGGCTCAAGCCGACCTTCAGTTTCAGCAATCAGGTGCTGGCGATGGATGAGCTGGACGAGCAGGGCTTGCCGGTGGCGCGCTTGCAGTTCAATGATTTGATGGTCAGCCGTCAGCGCGAGCAGGTGCGCGGCAGCTGGACCAGTTATCGCACCGGCAAGACCTTGCCCATCAGCCTGAAGCTGGTGGGCCTGGTGGATTCGGACCGTTCTTGGCCGCAGCCGAGCACGGCGCTGTTGCAGAGTGCATCCACCCCGCGTTGGTATTTCCAGTTGCCGATGCAGGGCAATGATCGGCGGGTGACGGCCATTGAGGTGCTGAGCAAGGCCACCGGCAAGCCCTTGCAGACCCTGACGCTCGCCGAGCCGGGTTGCCCGAACCAGGGCGTGGATACGTTACAGGTGCAGACCGAGGGGGATCGCGTGGGGATCAGTTTGAGTGGCTGCACGTTGCCGGGGTTTGCGTGGAATAAAAGCAGCGGGCGGTTTGAGGTGTTGCCATGAGGCTGATCAGAACCTGCCAGTTAATGTGTGGAGCTTCCTATGTTGGATAAACCATCACCGGTGCTGATTCAGGTGTACATGGCCGATGACGATGGCGCCGTTCGCGAGGAGCTGCTGGCGCGGCAGATCGATGAGGACACTTACGAGTTGCTGTCCTCCCCGGGCCTGGCGCAAAACCTGGCGCGGGGCGATATCGTTTCAATCCACAACCCTGATGCACCGGCTGAAGTGCTGCGCCGGGGCGGGAATTTCTGCATTCAGATCTACGCCGATTACATTGATCCGGCGGTGATCAGTGCGCTTGAAAACGATGTCATTCGTGAGTTGAAGGGCACCTTGGATGGGGTGTGCGAAGGCAATCTGGCGTTGGCCGTTCCTGCAAAAAACGGGATGGAGAACATCAACAGGTTTTTCGATCGCTTCCGCGAAAAAACCGGGATCCAGTGGTACTACGCGAACGTCTATAAAAACCTCGATGACGATGAGGATGAGACGCTGTTGAATTGGTGGTTGGAGTACTAAGGGCAGCTGATCAGCAGGTTTGGCATGCCGTCAGCGTTACACCAGGTGCTGCCACAATGCCTTGCGCCGCGAGCCAGCTGCAAAAAAGCGTTCGGCACAAGCGCGGAGTCTGGAAAAGAACCTATACCTAAGCTGGTGCGACGCCAGCACTGCTCAATGGCATCGCGCATCAACCCACAGGGAGGTGCTCCATGCGCGAACAACCACTCATTATTGTGGTCGGTGGTCTCGGTAATCACGACGGGGCCTGGAAACGGCTCGAGGCCAAGCTGCGAGAGCAGGGTATTAGCGGTGATTGGCATCATCACGACACCCGCGGTTTGAGGAATCTGTTCCGCGCGGCACGGGTGCGGGATTTGACCCTGGCACTGATCGCGGAGATTGATCGCCTGGCTCAGGAGTACCGCCGAATCATTCTGGTCGGGCACAGTGTTGGCGGGATGATCGTCCGCGATGCCTACCTGTTCGCGGCAGGTGCTTACCCGGACCATCCACAGCGGCGTGAATGGTGGGATAAGGTCGAATCGGTGCTGTTATTCGCCTCCATCAACCGGGGATTTCGGCCTTATGCCAAAGCCCGCTGGGCGTTGGGCCTGGCACTGATGAAGCTGATTTCCTTGCAATGGTTGTTGCTCAAACCGCCGTCCTGGTTTGCCTTGGGCTGGCTTATGGAGTTGGAAAAGGGCTCGTTTGTGGTCACCGACCTGCGTCTGTCCTGGATACGCCATTTCCATGAGCGGGACGATGAGCACCGGCCCTTTGTCGTACAGTTTTTGGGGGATATTGACGGTGTGGTGGCTCGCGAGGACGTGCGGGATACCGAAGCGTTTGCCAACTCCTACACGGTCACCATCGAGGGCGCCGACCATAACAACCTGTTCGATCCGCAGGCGCCTCCTGGCGTGGCAGGTTTTACCCGGATACTGCAAGTTTTCCAGAGCCCGGATCTGCGTGTGAGTGAGCCTGAGCAGGCACAGGAGCTGGCCGCTTCTGGGCCCGGGATGGTGGTGTTCGTGCTCCACGGTATCCGTGATGGTAATTCGGGGTGGGTCACTGATATTGCCGAGGCCATCGAGCAACAGTGCAAGGCCGACCAGGTGCAGCGCAGTCCATTGAATACGCTGTCAGGCTGCGAGCCTCTGCGGTCAGAGCCGCCGGTGCTGGTGGACCGCTCCACCTACGGTTGGTTTTCGGCAATCAAGTTCGCCTTGCCCTGGGTACGACGCCGGAACTTGTCCTGGTTTCTTGACCGCTACAGCTACCATGTGGCGCGTAACCCCGACGTGAAGTTTCATTTCGTCGGCCACAGTAACGGCACCTACATCCTGGGTACCAGCCTGCTTGAAGTGTCATCGCTGATGTTTGACCGGGTGTACCTGGCAGGCAGCGTGCTGCCTCGGGAATTCCCGTGGAAGCGGATGTTGGCGCGTCAGGTGGTGACGGTGGCGAATCAGTGCAGCTCTGAGGATTGGCCGGTGGGTGGGTTGTGCAGGGGATTGCATTTGATCGGTTTTCGAGACGTGGGAACTGGCGGCGTCGACGGCTTCGATGAGCTTGATGATCCGGCGATCCAAGCCCAGACCCTCTGGTTCAAGGGCAATCATGGCAAACCCTTGCAACGCCCGAATCAACCGAAGATCGTCAGTTATCTGTTGTCGCCGAACACGGTTAACCCTTTGCTACCTGCTCCGACGGGGGCCGATTTGTGCCAACGTCCTTCGTCCTGGTTCATGGTCAAGATGTATGGTTCGGCGTTGTTAGTGCTGCTGGGGGTTTGCGCTCTGGCGGTGGGGGCCTGGTGGGGCTTTACCTGTGATCATGAAGGCTTGGTCATCATCGGCATTCTGCTGCTGTATTTCGTACTGGACACGATCTGATCCTGGTTTAAAAAACTGGCCTGTTGGGGAGTGCCCGTCTGTTAAGAGCAAACGCCGCTTTCTCTTTACGGGAAAGCGACTAATGGAGCCGGGCGATTGTTCCTGCCCGGCTGTGTAGCGGTCGTAAGCTGGGGTGTACAACTGCCGGGCACCATCACTCAACTCAGGATGTAGAGTCCGCGCTTATCACCGGCAAGTCAGCTCCTACAGAAGGGCCTCAGGCGGGCTGCATTCGTGCCGTCTTGCGCACGTGGTTGACCATCAATCCCAGTCCGCCGCCAATCAGCAGAATGGCCGCCATAAAGTACATCGCCACCTGAGTATTCCCCGTCACCTGGGTCAGCCACCCGACCACAATAGTGCTGAAGAACCCGGCCACATTGCCCAGGGTATTGATCAACGCCACCCCGGCCGCTGCTGCCGCGCCGCCCACCACCGCCGTGGGCAAGCCCCAGAACACCGGCAGGCTGCTGATCATGGCGGCGGTGCCGATGATCAGACCGAGCATGGCCAGCATCAGGTTGTCGCCGAAGAAGGTGCCGAAGGCCACGCCTAGCGCGCCAATCCCGGCGCACACCGCCAGGTGCCAGCGATATTCACCGTGGCGGTCCGAGCTGCGGCCCACGATGACCATGGCCACCGCTGCGGCGGCGTAGGGCAGGGCGGTGAGGGCGCCGATGGCCCAGGGCTGTTGCACGCCGCTGTTGCGGATGATGGTGGGCAGCCAGAAGCTGATGACGTATTGGCCCAGCACCAGGCAGAAGTACACCGCACCCAGCAGCCAGATCTGTGGGTTGAGCAGGCCGTCGCGCAGGCGGTGGCTTTGTTTGTTTGCGGCTTCGCGGTCGATGGCGGCTTGCATGCCGTGGCGTTCTTCGGGGGTGAGCCAGTGGGCGTCGGCGATGCGGTCGCGCAGGAGGAAGAACACCGCAGCGCCGAGGGCCACGGCGGGCAGGCCTTCGATGACGAACAGCCATTGCCAGCCGGCGTAGCCGGAGACGCCGTTCAGGTGTTGCAGGATCAGGCCGGAGATCAGCGAGCCGAACAGGCTGGAAATCGGCAGGGCCATGATGAACAGGGCGGTCATCACCCCACGGCGTTGGCTGGGGAACCAGGTGGTGAGGTAGAAGATGATGCCGGGGAAGAAGCCGGCTTCGGCAATGCCGATCAGCAGCCGCAAGACGTAGAAGGTCAGCGGCGTTTCGATAAACATCATGGCCGCCGACAGCAGGCCCCAGGTGACCATGATTCGGGCGATCCAGCGTCGGGCGCCGAAGCGGTGCAGGGCGATGTTGCTGGGGATTTCGAACAGCAGGTAGCCGACGAAGAAGATCCCGGCGCCGAGGCCGTACACCGCTTCGCTGAACTTGAGGTCGTCGAGCATCTGCAACTTGGCGAAGCCGACGTTGACCCGGTCCAGGTAGGCCACCAGGTAGCACAGCACCAGCAGCGGGATGATGCGCCAGGCGGTCTTGCGGTAGGCCGAGTGCAGGGCCGCGTCGTCGAGGGCCGCGGGCGGCGGGGAAGGTTGGTTCATGGTTAGCCTCTTTATTCTTGTTGTCGAAGCAATGGGGGAAACAGCGGTTCAGCCTTCGGGCAGCAGGCGGGTCGCGGGCCATTCGCCGGAGCGGCACATGTCACGCACCACCTGGCCGATCAGGGCGGCGATCAGGGTTCGCAGGTTGCTGCCGGGCAGGGCCTCGCACACGCAGATCCCCAGGGTGCGGAACACCACGCGCGGGGTGATGGCGTGGGCCACCAGCCGGCCTTCGGCGACTTCGCGCAGGGCCAGGTTGAGCGGCATGATGCTCGGGCCGATGCCGGCCTCCACCGCGCTTTTGAGGATGTGCACCGAGTTGACTTCCATGGCCACCGTCGCCGGCGGCAACTGCTGCTGGGCCACGGCCTGGTCGACGAAGGCGCGGGTGCTGTGGCTGTGGGCGCGGCTGGGGAACACCAGGGGCTGCGCCACCGCCTGGGCCAGGGTCACGTCGCCGGGTGGCGGCATGTGCGGGGCGCCGGCGCGGTGGATCAGGTAGAAGTCTTCTTCGATCAGCGGGCTGAAGCTGACTTCCGAGGGCAGGCCGATATCGGTGAACAGGGCGATGTCGACCCGGCCGCGCACCAGTTGGTCCACCAGGTTGCCGGTGAGTTCTTCATTCAAGTGCAGCTGCACCTGGGGGTAGGTGCGGGCCACGGCCTGCATCAGCGGCAGGGCGACGATATTGGCCACGCTTTGCGGCAGGGCGAGCACGATCGAACCGCTCAGGGTCGCCGCTTGCGGGTTGACCGCGGCCTTGGCCGCGCTCAGGTGCTTGAGGATGCCCTGGGCGTATTCATAGAACACCTTGCCCGCCTCGTTGGCGACGATGCCGCTGTTGCTGCGATGGAACAGCAGCGCGCCGAGTTCGGCTTCCAGGGCCGACATCTGCTTGCTCAGGGCCGATTGCGCCACGTGCACCTCCCGCGAGGCCCGGGACAGGCTGCCGGCATCGACCACGGCGACGAAGTATTTGAGTTGCCTGATTTCCATAAGCCTTCCTTGCGCGCTTGAGGGCCGGCGCCTATTCGGCTGGCGTGCCGCGGACGAAGATCTTGCCCGGGTTCATCAGCTGCTGCGGGTCGAGGGCGGCCTTGATCGCGGCCATGATATCCACCGCGTTCTGCCCGTGTTCCAGGCTCATGAAACCTTGCTTGGTCAGGCCGATGCCGTGCTCGCCGGTGCAGGAACCGTTCATGGCGATGGCCCGTTCTGCCAGGCGGTGGGCCACCTCTTCGGCGCGCTGTATTTCGCTCGGGTCCTCGGGGTTGACCAGGATCACCGCGTGGAAATTGCCATCGCCAACATGGCCGAAAATCGGCGCCAGCAGGCCGTTTTGCTCAAGGTCGGCGCTCGTGGCTTCGATGCATTCGGCCAGGCGCGAGATCGGCACCACGGCGTCGGTGGTCAAGGCCCGGCAGCCGGGGCGCAGGGCGATGGCGGCAAAATAACCGTCGTGCCGCGCCTGCCACAGGCGGCTGCGGTCTTCGGGGTGCACGGCCCAGCCGAAGTCCTGGCCGCCGTGTTCGTCGGCCAGCATGCGGATGGTTTCCACCTGTTCCTTGACGCTGGCTTCGGAGCCATGCAGTTCGAAAAACAGCGATGGCGCCTCGTGCAACTGGGTCTTGCTGTAGGCATTCAGGGCGCGCACGGTGAGGGCGTCGATCAGCTCGATACGGGCAATCGGCACCCCCAATTGGATGGCCTGGATCACCGTGCGTACTGCCTGGTCGACGCTGGGGAAGTTGCACACCGCGGCGGAAATCGCTTCCGGGATCGGGTGCAGTTTCACCGTCAGTTCCGCCACGGTGGCCAAGGTGCCGCCGGAGCCGATCAGCAGATGGCCCAGGTCATAGCCAGCCGAGGATTTACGTGCCCGGCCCCCAGTGTGAATCACCCGGCCATCGGCCAATACCGCAGTCATGGCCAGGACGTTTTCACGCATGGTGCCGTAGCGCACGGCGTTGGTGCCCGAGGCCCGTGTCGCGGCCATGCCGCCCAGGGAGGCATCGGCGCCGGGGTCGATGGGGAAGAACAGGCCGGTGCCATGCAGCGCCGCGTTCAGCTGTTTGCGGGTCACCCCGGGTTGCACGGTGACGTCCATATCGTCGATGCGCACGTCCAGAATCTGGTTCATTGCCGACAGGTCGATGCACACCCCGCCATGCAGCGCATGCACCCAACCCTCCAGGGAACTGCCGCTGCCGTAGGGAATGATCGGCACCCGGTGGCGGTGGCAGGCCTGTTGCACGGCGACGATCTCATCCAGGCCGTTGACGAAGGCCACGGCTTGCGGCGGCATGGGGTCGAGGGCGGAGATATCGCTGCCATGGTGTTCGCGAACACTGGCCGAGGTGCTGAAACGTGGGCCCAGCAACAGCGTCAGTTCATCCAGCAGGGCATCGGGTAGCGGCGGGGAAGCAGGCGTAGCGGTGGCGGTGGGCAGCATCGAGCAGTCTCCGGTTTTATTGTTCCTCGGGTTCGGCGGCGTGGCCGTGGGCCCGGGGCGGGGGAGTTGCCCATATCCTAACTGCATACAGGGGGTGCGGGTCGTGCAGAATTGAGATGGCGCTATCGCGCCGGCAGATGGTGGCGGGTGCGGTTGGCGGGGGGAGGCAGAGGTTGATCCGTGCACCCGGGAGTGGCCGGGTGCGTCAGGCGTGACGGCCACGCAGTCGAGGCAAGCCCCGACTTCATGGCCTTAGCCTGAGGCTGAACTCAGGTGGTGTAGTCGGCGTTGATGCGGATATAGCCTTCCGACAGGTCGCAGCCATACACGGTAAAGCGGCCCTGGGCGATGTTCAGGTCCACCGAGATCAGCACTTCCTTGCCTTGCAGATAGGTTTTCACCGCCCGCAGTCCGGCGTCGTCCAACTGCCGAGGGTAGGCTTCGGTTTCGCCGAAGACGATCCTGACCTGGTCCGGGTCGATGTCCTGTTCCGCTTCGCACTTGCCGATGGCCATGGCCACCCGGCCCCAGTTCGGGTCAGCGCCGTGCACCGCAGTCTTGACCAGCGGCGAGTTGACGATGGCCTTGGCCACGCGCTTGGCCTGGGCATCGTCGCGAGCACCGCTGACCTGCACCTCCAGCGCCTTGCTCGCGCCTTCGCCGTCGGCCGCGATCATGCGCACCAGGCTCAGGGCGATGTCGTACAGGGCTTGCTCGAACGCCACCAGGTCCACGTCACCGGCCAGGCCGTTGGCCAGGATCGCGGCGGAGTCGCTGGTGGAGGTGTCGGTGTCGATGCTCAGGGCATTAAAGGTCTTGTCCATCACCCGCCGGAACATGGCATCCAGGGTCTGCGGGGCAATGTTGGCGTCGGTGAAGAAGAAGGTCAGCAGGGTCGCCATGTTCGGCTCGATCATGCCGACGCCTTTGGCGATCCCCACCAGGCTGGCGTTGCCGATCTTGCGCGCCGCGTGTTTGGTGCGGGTGTCGGTGGTCATGATCGCGGCCGCGCAGCGCTGGAAGTCGGCCGTTTGCAGGGCCGGCACGTCGGCCAGGAAGGCGCGGATCTTCGGCATCGGGTACTGGCGCCCGATGACCCCGGTGGAGGCGATCACCAACTCCTGGGGCTCGACCCCGACCGCCCGGGCGACGCCCAGACGCACTTCTTCGGCATTGGCCAGGCCCTCGGGGCCGGTGGCGACGTTGGCGTTGCGGGCGATCACCAGCACGCCCCGCGCCGTGTCACGGGCCGCCACTTCACGGGACAAGGTCACGCTCGGCCCGGCGAAGCGCGACTGGGTAAACACCGCGCTGATGCTGGCCGGCACGTCGGAGACCACGGCCATGAAATCGTCACGGCTGTCCTTGATGCCCAGGTTGGCGATGATGCTGCGAAAGCCTTGCGGCTGGATGAGGGCGTCGCTCATATCAGGTCCTTCAGATAAGTGAATGCGTGTTGTGGCGGGGCGCAGAGGGTAGCGCTTTTCGCAACGGCATCACTACCCCTTGCACCTGACCAGCGCCAGATAAACCCCGGCTTCTTTCCCGGGCTCGATGTAGTGCGCATCTTCAAGGTCGGTGACCTTGGTCGGCGCCATCACCAGTTCCAGTTGCGGTGCACCTTCGTACCAGGGGTCTGGGTCATTCAGCCCGTGCCTGAAGGCGTCGAGGAATGCCTGGCAGCTGTCGAATTTGCCGTAGCTGTAGCCGCCTTGCTGGTCGCTGTAGAAGCGCGAGTAGGTCAAGAGCACGATGCCCCAGCGTTCGATGCGCTCCTGGGGAGAGGTGCGGGGAATCGCCTTGGCCAGGTCGTTGCGGATTTGCCAGATCTTGTCGTAGGTATTTTTGTTGTTGTGCACCACCTTGAATTCGAGGGCGGTGGAGGGCTGTTCGGCGTAGCTGTCCTCGACCCAGATATCCACCTTGCGCCGCTCGGCGGCGATCAGCCAGCGCGGGACGTTGGTGCGCGCGGCCAGGTCGCTGGAGAGGCGGTAGTCGACGCGTTCGTCGAGTTGGCCGCCGAGGCCGAGCAGGTCGCGGTGAATGTCGAGCAAGGCGGCCGCTTCCAGGCTCAGCCACAGTTCGGGGGCGACGGTGACGACGATGGATTTGAGCACGCGCTGGCGTTCTTGCTGTTGCAGGTGCGCCAGCAGCAAGTCGACAAATGAGGGAACGAAGTGCATGGGATTTCCGTATCAGGTTGAAAGGTCCGTGGCGTCATCTGCCCGGGACCTGTTGGGCACTCAGCGGCGCGCGGATCATGGCATGCCTTGCCGATACCGTCAGCTGCGGGCCCTGGTCCAGGCGACCAGGCCGTTGGCATTGCAGCAAATGCCCAAGGCGCCGATACAGGGTGTATGGTTCTGCTGGACCGCGCTCTGGCGGCGTGCGCAGCATGACGGCGCTGTTGGCCGGCCCTGAGGGTTGTCACTGCTCCTGGGGTCGACGATCCTGCGCTTCGCGCCTTTTTGACGATTGCCCATTGCACCGGTGCTGCCCTATTGAAACGCGATCTTCGGCTTGCCTCATTGTTGACCTACCTGGTGTGTTCATCGGTCATTCTGCTGACGCTGTGGCAGGTCTGGACCGCTCGCGACAACACCCTGAGTGATATCCAGACCGACACGGTCAACCTGACTAATGCCCTCAACACCTACACCGACGGCATCTTCAAGCAGAGCGAGCTGGTGCTGATCGGCCTGGCCGAGCGGGTCGAGCACCTGGAGGATGACCCGCGCCAGATGTCGCGTCTGCGGGCGGTGGTGACGCAGCAGATGGCGGCGTTGCCGCAGCTCAATGCGATGTTCTGGTATGACGCCCAGGGCAATCTGAAGTTTTCCACGGTGACGGCGTTGAGCTCGATCAATGTCACCGATCGCGAGTTTTTCACCTACCACCGCGATCACCGTTCAAGGACGGCGTTTATCGGCCCGGCGATTCGCAGCCGTGCCACGGACGACTGGGTGATCCCGGTGAGTCGGCGTATCGAGTATCCCGATGGCTCCTTCGCCGGGGTGGTGTCGGTCAGCATCGGCCTGGATTACCTGCTGAGTTTCTACAAGCGCATCCACGTCGGCGACACCGGGGTCATCAGCCTGACCTCGTCCCAGGGGCGCCTGCTGTTGCGTTATCCGTTTCACCAAGCGGACATCGGCCGCGACCTGTCTTCGGCGCCGATCTTCGCCCAGGTGCTGGAGCAGCACGATTGGGGCACTGCGGATTTCGCCTCCAAAGTCGATGGCATGCGCCGTCTGTATGCCTTTCGCAAAAGCGACCAATACCCGCTGGTGACCACCGTTGCCGTGGGCCGTGACGAAGCCTTGCAAGGCTGGTGGAGCCAGACCCGGCAATCGATGGCGGTGGTCCTGCTGCTGTTGGGGCTGGTGCTGGTGCTGGGGCGGCGCTTGATCACCCATATCAACCGGCGGATTCGCGCGGAGCAGGCGCTGCTCGCCAGCCAGGGCACCCTGCTGGAACTGAACCAGGCCCTGGAGGTGCTGGCTTCCCAGGACAAGCTCACGGGGCTGGCCAACCGTCGCAGTTTCGACGGCTTCCTGGACATCGAATTCAAGCGCGCGCGGCGCACGGGCAACCCGTTGTCGCTGGTGCTGATCGATGTCGATGTGTTCAAGCGCTACAACGATCACTACGGGCACCTGGCGGGGGATGAATGCCTGAAAAGCATCAGCCGCCTGATCGAGGACTGTGTGCGGCGCCCCGGGGACCGGGTGGCGCGCTACGGCGGCGAGGAGATTGCCGTGGTCCTGGCCAATACCGATGAGGTCGGGGCGCGAGCGGTGGCCGAGACCATCCGCCAGACCATTGAAAGCGCGGGCCTGCCGCACCTGGGCAGCCCGTTCGGGATCATTACCGTGAGCCTGGGGGTGGCCACCTGGGTGGCGCCGGATGAGCCCTGCGACCCAAGCCAGTTGATTGAGCGGGCGGACCAGGCGCTGTACTCGGCCAAGGCCCAGGGCCGCAACCGCACCCACACCTTCGCCCATCCGCCCATCCACGCGCTGTAGCCGCTGACCCGCCACGCGCGGCGGCGATCAGCGACAGGGCGGGCCG